>SKNO01000160.1 GCA_007120465.1 Nitriliruptoraceae bacterium | reverse complement strand
TTCGCGGCCCGCGCCACCGAGGAGCTGGGGCTGCCGGTCACCGCGGCTGCCACGGTCGCCGAAGCCGCCGCGGACGCCGACGTGCTCGTGACCGCGACCCCGTCCACCGAGCCGCTGGTGCACGCCGACGCGCTGCACCCCGGGCTGCACCTCACCGCCGTCGGCGCCGACGCCGAGCACAAGCAGGAGCTGGATGTCGAGGTGCTGCGCCACGCCGACGTGGTGGTCGTCGACCACCGCGGCCAGAGCCAGCGGCTGGGCGAGCTCCGTGCGGCCACCGCCGCGGGGTTCGACGCGACGGCCGCCGTCGAGCTCGGGGAGGTGATCGCCGGCGGCCATCCGGGACGCCGCGACGCCGCGGCGGTCACGGTCTGCGACCTGACCGGGACCGGCGCCCAGGACACGGCGATCGCCTCGCTGGCGGTCACCCGCTGCCTCGACGCGGGGGTGGGCACGCGTGTCACGACCTGACCTGCCGGTCGACGCCGCAGCCGTCGCCGCCGCCAGAGACCGCATCGGCGGGATCGCGGTGCGTACCCCGCTGGTGCCGTCGGTGGCGCTGTCGCGTCACGCTGGAACCGAGGTGGCGCTCAAGCTGGAGTCGGTGCAGCCCACGGGCAGCTTCAAGGTGCGGGGCGCCGCAGCCAAGCTGACCACCCTGGACCCCGAGGTGGCCGCGGGGGGCGTGGTGACCGCGTCGACGGGCAACCACGGCCGGGCCGTGGCGCACGTCGCCGCACGCCTGGACGTCCCCGCGACGATCTGCCTGTCGGAGCACGTCCCGGTGGGCAAGGTCGCAGCGCTGGAGGCGCTCGGTTGCGAGCTGTTGGTCGGCGGCGACTCCCAGGCGGCGGCGCTGGAGACCGCCGCGGCTCTGGTGGCGGAGCGCGGTGCCACGCTGGTGCACCCCTTCGACGACCCGGAGGTGATCGCCGGGCAGGGCACGATCGCGCTGGAGGTGGGCGAGGACGCACCCGACACGACCACGCTGCTGGTGCCGCTGTCCGGTGGAGGGCTCGCGGCGGGGATCGCCGTGGCCGCGAAGGCCATCCGGCCCGACATCCGCATCGTCGGCGTGTCGATGGAGCGGGCCGCGGTGATGGCCGCGAGCCTCACCGCCGGGCACCCCGTCGAGCTGCCCGAGGAACCGACGCTGGCGGACAGCCTGCAGGGCGGCATCGGCCTGGACAACGCGACCACCTTCCCGATCCTCGCGGCCCTGCTCGACGAGGTGGTGCTCCTCGACGAGCAGACGATCTGGGACGGGATGCGCTTCGCCTTCGACGAGCACCGGCTGGTGCTCGAGGGCGGAGCCGCCGTCGGCATCGCCGCCCTGCTCACCGGAGCGCTCGATGTGCGCGGCGACCGGCACGTCGTGGTGATCGCGTCCGGCGCCAACGCCGAACCCGAGCACGTGGCCGCGCTCGCCGCCGGCACACGGCAACCACCGACCGTCTGACCGCAGGCGACCCGCCTCAAGCGGTCGTGGCGGCCTCGATCAGGACGTCGGCGGCATGGTCCAGTTCCTCCTCGGTGTGCGCGGCCGAGACCTGGGTGCGGATGCGAGCCTGCCCGCGCGGCACGACCGGGAAGCTGAACGCGGTCACGTACACCCCCAGCTCCAGCGCACGCTGCGCGATCGCGGTGGCGCGGGCCGCGTCGCCGATCATGATCGGCGCGATCGGGTGCTCACCAGGCAGCAGCTCGAGGCCGCCCGCCTCGAGGCGCGCGCGGAACCGGGCGGCGTTGGTGTGCAACCGTCGCCGCAGCTCCGGGTGACGTTCGAGCAGGTCCATCGCGGTCAGGGACGCCGCGACGATCGGTGGGGCGACCGAGTTGGAGAACAGGTACGGGCGGGAGCGTTGCCGCAGCAGGTCGATGATCTCCTTGCGACCGGTGGTGTACCCGCCGCTGGCGCCGCCCAACGCCTTGCCGAGGGTCCCCGTGACGACGTCGACCCGGTCGGCGACCCCGAAGTGCTCCGGCGTGCCGCGACCACCCTCCCCGACGAACCCGACGGCGTGGGAGTCGTCGACCATCACCAGCGCGTCGTAGCGGTCGGCGAGCTCGCAGATGCCGTCCAGCGGGGCGAGGTAGCCGTCCATCGAGAACACGCCGTCGGTGACGATCAGCCGGCGGCGGGCGTCCTGCGCCTCCTCGAGCCGGGCCTCGAGCTCGCCGAGGTCGGCGTTGGCGTACCGCAGGCGCCGCGCCTTGCACAGGCGGATCCCGTCGATGATGGACGCGTGGTTCAGCGCATCGGAGATGACCGCGTCGCGTTCGTCGAGCAGCACCTCGAAGATCCCGGTGTTCGCGTCGAAGCAGGAGCTGTACAGGATCGCCGCCTCGGTCCCGAGGAACGACGACAGCCGCGACTCGAGCTCCGTGTGGATCTCCTGGGTCCCACAGATGAAACGCACCGACGCCATCCCGAACCCCCAGCGGTCGAGGGCGTCACGGGCTGCGCCGACGATCTCGGGGTGGTCGGCCAGGCCGAGGTAGTTGTTGGAGCAGAGGTTGACCAGCGGCACCTCGCCGACGCTGACGCTGCCGCCCTGCGGCGAGGACAGCAGACGTTCCTGCTTGTAGGTGCCGTCCTCGCGGTGACGGTCCACCTCGGCGATCAGCTCGGCGCGTAGCGACTCGTTCACGTCGGGCTCCTTCGCGTCGCGGTACACCCGCAGCGGGCGACGATCAGATCGTGCTCCAGTCGAGCAGCACCTTGCCGGCACGGCCGTCGGCCGCCGTGTCGAAGGCCTCGTCGAACTCGTCGTACCGGAAGCGGTGGGTGATCACGGGCGAGATGTCCAGCCCCGACTGCACCATCACGGTCATCCAGTACCAGGTCTCGTACATCTCCCGACCGAAGATGCCGGTCAGGGTCAGCATGTTGAACACCACGGTGTTCCAGTCGATCGCGAACTCCTCGGTAGGGATCCCGAGCAGGGCGATGCGTCCGCCGTGGGCCATGTTGGCGAGGATGTCGTGGACCGCCGACGGCTGCCCCGACATCTCCAGCGCGACGTCGAAGCCCTCGGTCATCCCGAGGTCCCGCTGCACGTCTGCGAGGTGCTCCGTGCGCACGTCGACCGCCCGGGTGACCCCGAACGCCCGCGCCTGCTCCAACCGGTGCGGGTTGACGTCGGTGATCACCACGTGCCGCGCGCCGGCGTGCCGCACGATGGCCGCCGACATCTGGCCGATCGGTCCCGCACCCGTGATCAGCACGTCCTCACCGAGGACGCGGAACTTCAGCGCCGAGTGGACCGCGTTGCCCAGCGGATCGAAGATCGCGGCGACGTCATCGGGGATGTCGTCGGCGTGCTTCCACAGGTTGGTCATCGGCAGCGAGATGTACTCGGCGAAGGCGCCCGGGCGGGTCACACCGACCGACTCGGTCGCGGCGCACAGGTGGCGGCGGCCAGCCATGCAGTTGCGGCAGCGGCCGCACACGAGGTGCCCCTCACCGGACACCCGGTCGCCGGGCGCGAAGCCCTTGACGTTGGCGCCGACCTCGACCACCTCGCCGACGAACTCGTGACCGATCACCTGCGGGGTCGGGACCGCCTGCTGTGCCCACTCGTCCCACGCCCGGATGTGCAGGTCGGTCCCGCAGATCCCGGTGGTGGAGACGCGTACCAGCACGTCGTTGATCCCGACCTCGGGTTCGGGCACGTCCTGCAGTTCGAGCCCCGGCTCCGCCTCCGCCTTCACCAGCGCCTTCACCTGGATACCTCCCCCTGGTCGTGGTCCGGCTCCGGCGGGCGGCTCACGCGAAAGCGGCGTCGAGGGTGATCTCCACGTTGCCGGCGAGCGCCTGCGAGACGGGGCAGCCGGTCTTCGCCGCCTCGGTCGCCTCCTGGAGCCCGGCGTCGTCCAGTCCGGGCGCGGTGATCCGGACGGTGAGCGCGCTCATGGTGATGCCCGTCCCGGGGATGAAGGTGACCGTCGCGGAGGTCTCCAGCCGCTCGGGCGTGGCCCCGCGATCGGCGAGCTGCTTGGACAGCGCCATGGAGAAGCACGAGGCGTGGGCCGCCGCGATCAGCTCCTCGGGGCTGGTCTGCCCGGCGGGCTCCTCGGCCCGCGACGGCCACGACACGGGCGCGTCGCTCGCGAGCCCTGAGGATGCGAAGGTGACCTTGCCCTCCCCCTCGAACAGGGAGCCGGTCCAGGTGACGGAAGCGGTGCGGTCGGTCATGGTTGGGTACCTCGCGGTCGTGGGACGTCGGGTGCCACCGAACATAGCGCCGGGAGCGCGCGCCGTACGGGTGCACCGTGCGCCGGTAGCGTCGTGGTCCGCATCCCGGTCCCCGTACCCCAGGAGCCCTCCGTGGAGACACGCAAGATCGGCACCCTCGTCGTGTCGCTGGTCGGCCTCGGCTGCAACAACCTCGGCCGCCGGATCGACGCCGCCCAGAGCGAACGGGTCGTGCAGGCCGCGCTCGACGCCGGCATCACCCTGTTCGACACCGCCGACGTGTACGCCGACGGCGTCTCCGAGGAGCTGCTCGGCCAGGCGTTGGGGCGCCGACGTGATGCGGCCGTCGTCGCGACCAAGTTCGGCGCCAAGCTCGACGACGAGCGCCAGGGCGCGCACCCTGACCACGTCCGGCAAGCCTGCGACGACAGCCTCGGGCGCCTCGGTCTCGACCACATCGACCTGTACCAGCTGCACGTCCCCGACCCGCAGGTCCCGATCGAGGAGACCCTCGGCGCGCTCGGCGAGCTGGTCGAGGCGGGCAAGGTCCGTGAGATCGGCCACTCGAACCTCTCCGCCGCGCAGATGAACGAGGCCCAGGCCGTCGCGGTCCGGAACGGGCTCCCCCGCTTCGCGTCCGCCCAGGACCACTGGAACCTGCTCGAGCGCGACCTCGAGGGCGAGCGCCTCAACGCGATCCGCCGCAACGGGCTGGCCCTCCTGCCCTACTTCCCCCTGGCCTCGGGGCTGCTCACCGGCAAGTACCGCGCCGGCCAGGAGCCCGACGCGGACTGGCGCCTCGCCACCCTGCCTGAGGAACGGCGGGCGCAGCACCTCAGCGCCGAGCGTCTGGCCGTCGTCGAGGAGCTGACCGCCTTCGCCACCGAACGGGAGCACACCCTGCTCGAGTTGGCGATGTCGTGGCTGGCCGGCCACCCCTCGGTGGCGTCGGTGATCGCGGGCGCGACCTCGCCCGAGCAGGTCGCCGCGAACGTGGGGGCGGTCGGCTGGGAGCTGACCCCGGAGGACCGGGCCGAGCTGGACCGGATCACCGGGGTGGCGGAGGACCCGGCGTGAGCGAGGTCCTGGCCCAGGTCGAGGGGTGGGAGCCCGACACGATCGTGGTCGGGGTGACGCGCGCTGACGGGACCGTCGAGCGCCACGGCCCGGCCGACGAGGTCCTGCCCTTCGCCTCGATCACCAAGCCCCTCACGGCGTACGCGACGCTGCTCGCGGTGCAGGACGGGCTGCTCCACCTCGACGAGCCCGTGGAGCACGCGGGCGACGGGGCGACCGTGCGGCACCTGCTCGCCCACGCCAGCGGGCTGCCGCCGAAGCCGGAGGGGCCCCGGATCGCCCCGGGCCGGCGCCGCATCTACTCCGACCACGCCTACGACCTGCTCGGTGCGCTCGTCGAGGAGCGCACCGGCCGGCCCTTCGCGGAGCAGCTCGACCTGGAGGTGCTCCAGCCCCTGGGGATGACCGACACGCACCTCGACGGCTCACCGGCCCACGCCGCCGAGGGCACCCTGCCCGACCTGCTGGCCTTCGCCCGCGAGCTCATGTCCCCGACACTGCTCGACGCGGACCTCCACCGCGAGGCCACGTCCGTCGCGTTCCCCGAGCTGGAGGGCGTGCTGCCCGGGTTCGGGCGGCACACCCCGAACGAGTGGGGGCTCGGGTTCGAGATCCGTGGACGCAAGGCCCCCCACTGGACCGGCGCACGCGTGTCGCCGGCGACCTTCGGACACTTCGGCCGTGCCGGGTCGTACCTGTGGGTCGACCCGGAGCGCGGGCTCGCCAGCGCCGGACTGGCCGACCAGCCGTTCGGCGACTGGGCCGTCGAGGGCTGGCCGCAGCTGTCCGACGCGATCGTCGAGGCGTACGGCTGATGCGTCCGACCGTGCTGCTCGCCGGGTGCGGCGACCTCGGGACCGAGACCGGCCTGCGGTTCGTCGACGCGGGGTGGCACGCGATCGGGTTGCGCCGCGCCGCGCACCGGCTCCCCACCGCGATCGAGGGGGTCGCGGCGGACCTCACCGGCGACCTCGGCCCGGTGGTCGACGCCCTGCCCGCGCGGCTGGACGCGCTGGTCCACGCCCCCACCGCGGCCGAGCGCACCGCGGACGCCTACCGCGCCGTGTACGTCGACGGTCTCGCCCGCCTGCTCGACACCCTGGAGGCGGCCGGCCGCGCCCCGCACCGCGTGCTGGTGGTGTCCTCGACCGCCGTGTACGACGTCACCGATGGGAGCACGGTCGACGAGGACATCCCCGTCCAGCCGACCACCGAGACCGCACGGGCGCTCGTCGAGGCGGAACACGCCCTGCACGCTCGGCGGCCCGACGGCATCGCCCTGCGACTGGCCGGGATCTACGGCCCAGGCCGGACGCGGCTGATCGACGCCGTGCGTGAGGGCCGTGCACGCCTCCCCGAGAGTCCCGTGACCACCAACCGGATCCACCGCGACGACGCCGCGGCGGCGATCGTGCACCTGGTGACGGCGGTGGTGGACCCGGCACCGTGCTACCTCGGCGTCGACGACACGCCCGCCGACCTCGGCGAGGTGCTGCGGTTCCTGGCGGCGGAGCTGGGACTCCCGGAACCCCCGGTCGGGCCGGTGGAGCGCACGCGTGGCGGGCACAAGGTGTGTCGCAACGACCGTCTGGTGGCCACCGGCTTCCGCTGCACGTACCCGAGCTACCGGGAGGGGTACCGGGCCATCCTCGCCGGGACGGGGGTGCGCCATCCGTGACCGTCGGCCCGGCCGCGCGTCGGGTCAGGTGATGTGCTCCTCGATGCAGGCGTCGATGATCGCCTCGAGCTCGGCGGGCATCTCCCCGGTCTCGTCGAGCTGCCGCTCGATCTCCTCGAACTCCGCGAGCGTGTAGGTCGCCTCGAGGTCGTCGAGGACGCACCGGCAGTACGCGAGCTCGCCGCCCGACGACTCCTCACAGGCCTCGAGGAAGTTGTCCCGGACCTCGTCGGTCCACTCGTCGGCCGCCGGCACGCACGCCGCGAGCAGCAGCAGGAGCGCCGACAGCGCGGCGGCCAACGAGCGCATGACGATCCTCCTCGGTCCCCGCTGGGCGCACCCTACGACACCGGCCGTGGGCGCGGCGGCACCCGCAGCGGCCCGCAGCGACCTCGTCACTCACCGTGTTCGGCGAAGCACTCCTGCACGATCGCCTCGTACGCGTCGGGCACCTCACCGCCGCGCTGGATCGCCATCGAGATGGTGGTGAACTCGGTCTGGGAGTAGCGCGCCTCCAGCCCGTCGATCGCGCAGGTGCAGTAGGCGGTCAGACCGCCGGAGGTCTCCACGCACGCCGCCAGGTACTGCGTACGGGCCGCCTCGGACCACGCGCCGTCCTGCCCCAGAGCGGTGAACAGCTCGCCCACGTGGGTCTCGAAGCAGTCCTCGACGATCGCCTGGAACCGCGGTGGGACGGTGCTGTCGCCGAGCATCTGCCCCTCGATCGCCTCGAACTCCGCCTGCGTGTACTCCTGCTCCAGTCCGGACAGGGCGCACCGGCAGTACCCGCCCGCCCCACCGGCGGTGGCCAGGCACGCGTCGAGGAACCCGTCACGGACCTCCGCGTCCCAGAGGGCGACCTCCCCGACCACCTCGCCGTCGGGCGGGGCCGGGTCACTACATCCGGCGAGCACGAGCGCGCCGATGATGGCGACCAGCAGCCCGGACCTGTGCATGCGTTCCCCACCACGGGAGCACCGCCCCGCGGGCGGCGGCCGGACGATCCGGCACGTCCGGTCCAGGGTAGGCCCTCCTGCGAGGTGGTCGGTCCCCGTGGCCGGGCGGCGGTGGATGGCGTCGTCCGGGCGGCAACGCGGCGGTGGGCGCGGCGGTCACGGCCGCGCGGGCGGACCGCCGGGCTGTAGCCTCGCGCGCCACGACGGCTCGAAGGAGCGACCATGGCCGCACTGCCGCGACCCGGCGACCTCGTCGCGCTCGACCCGGCGGAGTGCGTGGAGCTGCTCGAGCAGGCGCCGTGGGTCCGGATCGGCTTCGTCGTCGACGGCCTGCCGACGGTCCTGCCCGTCAACCACCTGTTCCACGACGACGCGATCTTCTTCCGGACCGCCCCCGGGTCGAAGCTCGGGACCGCCGCGGCCACCGGTCCCGTCGCGATCGAGGCGGACGGCGGGGACACCTCCACCCGGATCGGCTGGAGCGTCGTCGCCCACGGTCACGCGCGGATCGTCACCGACCCGGCCCTCGAGGAGCAGCTGTTCGCCCTGCCCTTCGAACCGTGGGCACTCCCAGACGACAAGGGTTTCTGGGTCCGGGTGGACGTCCGGTCGATCAGCGGCCGCCGGATCGTGCGCCCGTAGCGGGCACCACCTCGCCGGGTCACTGGCGGCAGCCGTCGGCGTGCGGTCACGCGGTCCCACCGTGCCGTCAGCTGCCGCCAGCTTGCGTGTCGCGGCCTGCTCGACCACGGTACGTGCAACCGTCCCCCAACCGTCTCGAAGGAGCAGCCATCTTCAACCTGATCCAAGCCCTCCAGGAGACCCACGAGCTGGCGTCGGACCACGCGGGGGAGGATCCGGGCTGGGCGGAGGTCCGTGCGCACGTCGACGAGCTCCTCGACCAGCTCACCGACCAGGCCGGTGACCCGACCACCGAAGCGCTCGGAGCCCAGCGGCTCGACCGGACCGTGGAGCTCGACCAGGAGCAGGCCGAGCTGGCGGCGGCCGCGATGGCGGCGCTGCACGACCGGCCGGAGCCCGAACAGCTCGAGCTCGCCCGCGCCGCCCTGCAGCAGCTCAGCGACGCGATCGCCTGACCACGCCCACCGAGCGGCCGGCGTCGTCGGCCCGATCGGCGATCGACGGTGCGGCTCAGCTGGCGCGCAGCAGCGGATCGAGCCGCGACGCGAGCTGGCGGAACGCCGCGCCCCGGTGGCTGATCGCGTCCTTCTCCGCTGGCGCCAGCTCCGCGTTGGTGCGCTGCCCACCTGCGGCGTCGCTCACGAAGTGGGGGTCGTACCCGAACCCGTGCGCCCCGCGGGGCCGGTCGACGATGCGCCCCTCCATCGTCCCGCGGACCACCACCTCGCGGCCGTCGGGAGCCACCGCGGCCGCCGCACACACGAACCGTGCCGTGCGCCGCTGCTCGGGCACCCCCGCCAGCGCCGCCACCAGCTTGGCGTTGTTGCGGGCATCGTCGGACGGCTCCCCGGCGTAGCGGGCGCTGCGCACCCCCGGCTCGCCGCCCAACGCGTCCACCTCCAGCCCCGAGTCGTCGGCGATCGCCGGCAGTCCCGTGGCCGCGGCGCAGGCGCGCGCCTTGAGCAGCGCGTTGGCCGCGAAGGTGTCACCGTCCTCCACCGGTTCGGGCACCCCGAGCTCCGTCATCGGCACGAGCTCCACGTCCAGCCCCGCGTCGGTGAGGATCGCGCGGATCTCCGCGAGCTTGTGCGGGTTGCCGGTCGCGACGACGATCCGCTGCGCCGGCGCCATCACCCGTCGACCGCCGCCCGCTGGATCGCGAACAGCTCGTCGCAGCCGGCCACGGCCAGGTCGAGCAGACGGTCGAGGGCCGGCCGATCGAAGGGTGCGCCCTCGGCGGTGCCCTGGACCTCGACGAGCCGCCGGTCGGCGGTGGCGACCACGTTCATGTCCACCTCGGCACGGACGTCCTCCTCGTAGGGCAGGTCGAGGCGCGACTCACCATCGACCACCCCGACGGAGACCGCCGCGACCTGGCCCGTAAGGGCCGCGTCGAGGTCGACCGTGCGCAAGGCGAGCGCCAGCGCGACCCACCCGCCGGTGATCGCGGCGGTACGGGTGCCGCCGTCGGCCTCCAGCACGTCGCAGTCGACCGTGATCGTCACGTCGGGCAGGGTGTCGAGATCGACCACCGCCCGCAGCGAGCGGCCGATCAGGCGCTCGATCTCCTTGGATCGGCCGCCGGGGCCGTTGCGCTCCCGACGCGACCGGGTGTCGGTCGCCCCGGGCAGCATGGCGTACTCGCCGGTGACCCACCCCCGGCGGTCGCGCCACCGCGGCGCCCCCTCCTCCACCGATGCGGCGCACAGCACGTGGGTGTCGCCGAACCGGACCAGGGCCGACCCGGCCGGGTGACGCTGCGCCCCGGTCTCGATCGTCACCGGACGCAACTCGTCGGGACGACGGCCATCGGCGCGGTTCATCGGGACTCCTGGGTCGTGGTCGGCGCCGCGGCCGGCCGGCGAACGTGGCCCGGCCGTGGCGGGTCAGGGCAGACGGTAGAGGGCCAGGTCCTCGGCGAGCTCCACCGACCCGTCGAAGACCTCGCGCGCCTCCCGCAGGACCTGCTCACGATCCGTGCCACCCGCGATGTGGGTGAGCACGAGGCGGCCGACGTCGGCCTCGGCGGCCACCTCAGCGGCCTGACGAGCGGTGAGGTGCACGCCCTCGGGGTAGAGGTCGGCATCGCCCGCCCAGGTCGCCTCGCACAGGAACAGGTCCGCGCCCGACGCGATCCGGACCAGGTCGGGCCCGCCGGCGCTGTCGCCCGAGTACACCAGGCTGGTGCCGTCCACCTCGACGCGGACGGACACCGTCGGCGCGACGTGCACGCTGTGGGCGAACCGCAGGGCCAGGTCCCCCACCAGCACCTCGTCGCCGGCGCCCACCTCGGTGTGGCGGAACACCTCGTCGAAGGGCATCTGGCTGTCGGAGGACAGCAGCCCGGTGAGGGTCCCGTGGACCTCGGGCGCGGCGTACAGCGGGATGCGCCCGACCGTCGACGGATCGAAGCGCAAGGCGTAGTACATCCCGATCAGGTCGATGCAGTGGTCCACGTGGCGGTGGCTGATCACCACCGCGTCGAGGGCCTGCAGCGGCACGAGCCGTTGCAGGTTGGCGGTCGACCCGTTGCCGGCATCGAGCAGGATCGTCGTCCGACCCGAGCGGACGAGGTAGCCGGAGCACAGCCGACCCGGCCCCGGATGCGACCCGGCACAGCCGAGCACGGTCAGCTCGAGCCCCACCTGGCGTGCCCTCCACCTCGACGTCGCTGCCGAGCCTAGTCACCGACCGGCCACGGACCGCGGCGGTTGGACGGTCACGCCCGCCCGGCGGCGTCGAGGCCGCGCCAGGAGGTCGCGCGGCGTCGAGGCCGCGCCAGGAGGTCGCGCGGCCTCTACGCCCACAGGGTCCCGGCGATCCGATCGGCGATCTCGTCGACGTCGCCCGGGGCGTAGGCGCCGGTGGACAGGTACTTCCACCCCCCGTCCGGGGACAGTGCCACGATGCTGGACCCCTCCGGCAGGCGCGCGCAGACGCGCACCGCGACGGCCAGCGACGCGCCGGTCGACACCCCCGCGAAGATGCCCTCCTCGTCGGCCAGCCGCCGGGTCATCGTCAGGGCCTTGCGCGAGTCGACCTTGATCCGCGAGTCGAGCACGTCGAGGTCGAGCACCTCGGGCACGTACCCCTCGTCGAGGTTGCGCAGCCCGTAGACCAGATCGCCGTACTCGGGCTCGGCCGCGAACACCTTGACGTCCGGGTTCCACTCCTTCAGGCGCCGCCCCGCCCCCGTGACCGTCCCGCCGGTGCCGAGCCCGGCCACGAAGGCGGCGACGTCGGGCAGGTCGGCGATGATCTCGGGGGCGGTGGTCTCGTAGTGCGCCAGCGGGTTGGCCGGGTTGCCGTACTGGAAGGGCATATGCACGTCCGGGTCGGCCTCAGCGAGCTCCCGGGCGACGCGCACCGATCCGTTGGAGCCCTCCTCGGCCGGTGAGTACACCAGCTCGGCCCCGAACATCGTCAGCAGCTGCTTGCGCTCCTCCGAGGTGTTCGCCGGCATCACGCAGGTCAGCGGGTAGCCCTTGACGCGGCACAGCGCCGCCAGCGCGATGCCGGTGTTGCCCGAGGTGGGTTCCAGGATGCGCTGGCCGGGGGCGAGCTGCCCGTGCTTCTCGGCCTGCTCGATCAGGGAGCGCGCGACCCGATCCTTGACCGACCCGGTCGGGTTGTCGCCCTCGAGCTTGAGGTAGATGCGGGAGCCGGGGGGCGACAGGTGCGGCAGGCCGACCAGCGGCGTGTTGCCGATGGCTTGCGAGACGTCCTCGAAGCGCACCGGCTCAGCTCACCGCGCCACCGGCGACGGCCGGCATGATCGCGACCTCGTCGTCGGGCTCGACCGGGGTGTCCAGCCCGGAGATGAACCGGATGTCCTCGTCCTCGACGAACACGTTCACGAACCCGCGTAGGTCACCGTCCTCGAACAGCTGGTCCTCGAGCCCCGGATGGGCGGCGACCAGCTCGTCGAAGACCTCACGCACGGTGCCGCCGGTGACGGACAGCTTCGCCTCGCCATCGGTGTGCCGGCGCAGGACGGTCGGGATGCGGACCACGGGCATGTCGGACCTCGGGTGGCAGGGAACGGGACGGACAGGAACCCGGCAGGGTACGACGCCTGCGGGTGCCGCCAAGCTCGCAGCGGAGGGAACGGTGCGAGCCGTCCCGTCGAGGCTACCGGTGAGCGGGGTTCGAGCGGCACGCACGCATCGATCCGGCCGCTAGCGTCCCCCCGCCGTGCGCACCGTGACGATCGACCGTGCCCGCCGCATCGCGCTGACCGCGATGGGGCTGTGCCGCCCGCGCCCGGCGCCGGACGTGCGGCGCGACGTGCGGCACCTGCGGCGGGTCCTCGACACGGTGGACATCGTCCAGCTCGACAGCGTCAACGTCCTGGCCCGCGCCCACGAGCTGCCCTTCTGGTCACGCATCGGGCCCCACGACCGGGTGGCGCGCGACCGGTGGCTGTGGCGCTCCCGGGAGGCCTTCGAGGGCTGGATCCACGTCGCCTCACTCACCCACCTCGAGGTGTGGCCCCTGCTGCACCACCGGCGGCAGGCCCTGGCTGAGCACCACGCGATCCGACGCTTCGAGGACGAGCATCCGGGCGAGCTGGAAGCGGTGCTCGCAGAGGTGGCCGAACGCGGCCCCGTCACCGTGCGCGACCTGACCGACCCGGGCGAGCGCCACGGCCCCTGGTGGGGCCACCCCCGGGGCAAGCGTGCGCTCGACTACCTCGCACTGCGCGGCGACCTCGCGATCGACCACCGCACCGCGAACCTCGTGACCGTGTACGACCTGACCGAGCGGGTGATCCCTTCCGAGGTCCGACAGGCGCAGGTACCACCGCGCGAGGAGACCCACCGGCAGCTCCTGCGGCGCGCGGCACGGGCCCACGGCATCGGGACCGCGGCCGACCTCGCCGACCACCACCGGATGAAGCTGCGCGACGCCCGGCCACGGCTCGCGGAGCTGGTCGCCCGGGGGGAGCTGGAGGAGGTGCGCGTCGCCGGCTGGGGCCCGGAACCCGTCTACCTCGACCCGCAGGTGCGCCCCGCACGCCGCCTGCCGGCCCGGACGCTGGTCTCGCCCTTCGACCCGCTGGTGTGGTTCCGGCCCCGTGCCGAGCGGCTGTTCGATCTGCACTACCGGATCGAGATCTACGTCCCGGCGGCGCAGCGGGTCCACGGCTACTACGTGCTGCCCTTCCTGCTTGGCGACCGGTTCGTCGCCCGCGTGGACCTCAAGGCCGACCGTGCGACCGGCCGGCTGCTGGTGCGCGGCGCCCACGCCGAACCCGAGGTGGACCGTGCCCACGTCGCCGGGGAACTGGCCGCCGAGCTGTGCGCGCTTGGCGCCTGGCTGGGGGTCCCCGAGGTGGTGGTGGAACCCGACGGCGACCTGGCGACCGCGCTCGCCCAGGCGGTCCGCCGGGTGTGACCGGGGCGCGACCCGCGTGCGTCGGGTGTGACCGGGGCGCGTCCCGCGTGCGTCGGACGTGACCGGGCACGCCAGGTGTGGGGGTCAGGCCAGCTGTTCGTCGCGGACGACCAGCGGCTTCTCGGTCACCTCGCCGTCCACGATCGAGAAGGCCCGGATCTCGGGGGCGTCGCGATCCTGGAGGCTCACGATCAGGTAGGTGGCCTCCGGGTAGGCCGCCAGACGGACGTCGGTCGCCGAGGGGAAAGCCGCGGTGTGGGTGTGCGAGTGGTAGATCGCCATCCCGTGGTCGGCGTCCTCGATCTCGCGCATCGCATGCAGCAGCTGCTTCGCGTCCATCACGTAGTAGGTCATGGACCGCTCGGCGTTGTCGATCGGGTAGTGGTCGAGCGTCCCGTCCGGCCGGACCCCGAGCAGCCCGCACACCTCGTAGGGGAAGTCGGACCAGGCGCGCTCCACGAGGAGGTCGAAGGTCCTGCGGTCCAGCTCGAAGGTGTCCACCACGTCCAGCGCCCCTCGTCGTCGGGCCAGGCTCGGCGAGCGATGGCGGGCGACGGTACCCGAACCCCGGCGGCGGTCCGGGTCCCGTCGGTGGTCGCGTCGGCACCGGCGCGCGAGCGTCGTCATCGGCCCGCTGCCGCACCGGCGGGCGATGGTCGTCGCGAGGCGCCGACCGGGCGAGGTAGCGTCGTCGCGACGTGCCGACCCGCGACACGGTAGGGAGGACCATGCCGCTGGATCCCGAGATCGTCGAACTCGCCACCGGGCGCAACTTCGCGGCCCTCACCACGCTGTTCGCCGACGGCCGCCCGCAGACCCACATCATGTGGGTGGACGCCGACGACGAGCACATCCTGATCAACACCGAGGTGCACCGCGCGAAGTTCCGCAACGTGGAGCGCGACCCGCGGGTCGCGGTGACGATCTGGGACGCGGACAACCCCTACCGCTACGCCGAGGTGCGCGGCCGCGTCACCGAGGTCGTGCGAGGTCCCGAGGCGCGCAAGCACATCGACGCGTGCTCGCAGCGCTACCTCGGCAAGCCCTACCCGAACCCGGTCACCTCCGAGCGGGCGATCCTGCGCATCACCCCCGACCAGGCGCGTGCCCGGGGCCGCTGACGCGCCCGGGACACCGCGGCCCGCCGCGGATCGTGGGGGAACGCGGGCATATGTGCGCGGGAACCCACACGATCTCCGCCTGGCCCGGGCGTCGATGACGCTCGCCGGTGTCACCGGACCGGCGTCCGGCGCGATCGGGTCAGAGCCAGACGACCGCGTCCACCGCCGCCGTGATCGCACCCACCCCGAGGAGGAAGCCCAGCGCCACCGCGAGCAACGCGACCCGCCGGCGGACCCGCGCGGTCCTCGCTGCCGTCGGACCGGGGTCGTGTCGCGTCGCCCCCGCGCGAGCCGTGGCCGCTCGTGCGGGGCAGCGCGGGGGGCGCATCAGGTGGAGCGCCACGTTCCGTCCTCCTCAGGTCGTGCGTCGGTGCCGGGTCCGTGCCCCGGAGGGTCACCGGTCTGACGCGGGCCGACCCGCCGAGGTTCCGACGGGTACACCCGACGTTCGGTGCCGACGGCTCCGTGGTTCG
>SKNO01000153.1 GCA_007120465.1 Nitriliruptoraceae bacterium | reverse complement strand
CACCTCGCCGAGCAGCGCCGCGACCACCGCCACGGCGGCCCACGACGGCAGCGGGCCGAGCACCTCACCCGCCGGTGCCCGCGAGCCGTCCTCGTCGGGCGGGTCGGGACCCGCCCCGGCAGTGGGGCGACGGGCGCCCACCCGGACCGTCACCCGACCGTGACCAGGTCGGCGAGCTGCTGGAAGGTCCGCTCCCCGATGCCGGGCACCGCGCGCAGGTCTCCGGGGGTCGCGAAGGGCCCGTCGGTCTCGCGGTGGGTGATGATCGCCGCCGCCTTCGCCGGACCGATCCCCGGCAGGGTCTCCAGCTCCTCCTGTGTGGCTCGGTTGAGGTCGACGCGGCCCTCGGCATCGAATCCGACGCTCCCCGACCCCTCACCGGGGACCGGTCCCGGCTCACCGACCTCGGGGACGTGGACCTGCTCGCCGTCACCGATGACCCGGGCGAGGTTCAGGCGGTCGACATCGGCACCGGTGACCACCCCGCCGACCGCAGCGATCGCCTCGGCGACGCGCGAGCCGGCCGGCAGCGTCACGACCCCGGGGGCCCGCACCGACCCCGACACGTGGACGGTCACCTCAGCGGGTTCGTCCGCGCCCCCGCCGGTCCCGGGGTCCACCACCCCCTCCTCCAGCGACGGCGAGGTGGCGGCGCCGACCGCGGCCGCCGGAGGTGGTCCGGCCGGGCGACGGCCCGCGTCCCACAGCATGAGCCCCGTGGCCGCGAGCGCCCCGAGCAGCAGCACCACCAGCCCCGCCAGCTCGGCTGGCGTGGCACGGAACCAACCGGCCGGTCGTGCCGGGCGGTCGTCCTCCGGATCGGGTGTGCGACCGTGGGGCGGGAGTGGGTCGTCGTCCATCCCGCCAGGTTGCCTGCCGGGCGGTCGCCGTCGGCGACGGGCCCCTGGCCACCTGGGGATAACGGTGCCCGACCGTCGGCGATCGCCGGTCCCGGCGGAGGTGCGCAGCCGGCCGGATCAGCGGGCCGCGGGGACGGCCGCGACGCCGATCGCACCCGGACCCACGTGGGTCCCGACGATCGGGCCGATCAGCGCCTCGATGCGCTCGCTCACGGTGACGCGGGCATCGAGCCGGTCCCACAGCTCGGCTGCCCGCTCCGGCGCGAGCGCGTGCACCACCACGACGTCGACCGGGTCGCCGGCCGCCACCTCGGCGACCAGTTGCACGCACCGATCCATCGCCTTGGTCCAGGTGCGGGTGCGCTCGCGCACCTCCACCCGCCCCTCCGGGGTGAGGTGCAGGAGCGGCTTGACCCGGAGCGCCGTGCCTACGGCCGCTTGCGTCCCGGTGAGCCGACCACCGCGCCTGAGGTACTCGAGGGTGTCGACGACCAGCAGCCCGATCGCGCGCTGGCGCACCCGTTCGACGGCCCGGACCACCTCGGGCACGGTGCCGCCGCGCGCCGCGGTGCGGTGCGCCGCCAGCGCGGCCAGACCGAGCGCGCCCCCGACCAGCTTCGTGTCGATCACCTCGACGGGCAGGGCGGCGTCG
Organism: Nitriliruptoraceae bacterium; assembly: GCA_007120465.1. Lineage (GTDB taxonomy): Bacteria > Actinomycetota > Nitriliruptoria > Nitriliruptorales > Nitriliruptoraceae > CSSed11-175R1. The sequence continues at coordinate 3,134 of SKNO01000153.1, read as the reverse complement.
GCCGCCCGGTCGCGGGCCAGCGACACCGTCCCCGACAGCGCCGCGGAACAGTGCACCGACACGATCGCCCGGTGCCCGTCGTCGGCGCAGTCGGCGTAGGCCTCCTCGAACCACGCAGGCGACGGTTGCGAGGTGGTGGGCATCCGCGGGCTCTCGGCCAGCCGGTCGTAGAACCCCTCCGGCTGGAGGGTGACCCCCGAGATGAAGGTCCGGTCACCGAAGGCGACCGACAGCGGCACGACCCGCAGCCCCAGCGACTCGACGAGGTCGACGGGCAGGTCGGCGGTGGAGTCGGTGACGACGGCGACCGGCGCGACCACCTCGGCTCAGCCCTTGACGACGAGGTTGACGAGCTTGTCGGGCACGTACACCGTCTTGACCAGCTCTCCGGCGAGGTGCGCGGCGACGGCGTCGTCGGCACGGGCGGCGGCTTCGACGACGTCCTGCTCGGCGCCCGCGGGCACCGTGATCCGGCCGCGCACCTTGCCGTTGACCTGCACGACGATCTCGACCTCGGCCTCCTCGAGCAACGTCGCGTCCGCCGTCGGCCAGGGCTGCTCGTGCACCGAGGTGGCGTGGCCCAGGCGGAACCACAGCTCCTCGGTGATGAAGGGGCAGATCGGGGCGAGCAGGGCGAGGAGCGACTCCAGCGCCTCCCGGACCGCGGGCCCGCCCGACCCGTCGCGGGTCGCGTCGAGGATCGCGTTGGTGAGGGTCATCATCTTCGCGATCGCGGTGTTGTACTTGCGGACGTCGAGGTCCTCGCTCGCGCCGATGATCGCGGCAGCCGTGGCCTTGCGGAGCGCGTCGACGTCGGCCCCGTCCTTGGCGCGGCCCTGCTCCTCGCGGTCGAGGTGCTCCAGGGTCAGGCGCCACACCCGGGACAGCCACTTGTGCATCCCCGTCGGGGAGACGTCCGCCCAGTCGATGTCGTCCTCGGGCGCCGACGCGAACAGCATCGTGCCGCGCAGCGTGTCGGCCCCGTACTCCTCGTACACCTCTCCGGGGACGACCAGGTTTCCCTTAGACTTCGACATCGCCGCACCATCCATGATCACCTGCCCCTGGTTGAGCAGGCGCTGGAACGGCTCGTCGGCGCTGAGGTAGCCGCGGTCGCGCATCGCCTTGACCACGAACCGGCTGTACAGCAGGTGCAGCACCGCGTGCTCGACCCCGCCGGTGTACTGGTCGACGGGCAGCCAGGCGTCGGCCGCCTCCTTCGGCCAGGCGCGCTGGTCGTCCTCGGGCGAGAGGTACCGCAGGAAGTACCACGACGAGTCGACGAAGGTGTCCAGCGTGTCGACGTCGCGGGTCGCGTCCTCGTTGCCGCACCGCGGGCAGGACACGTCGTGCTTGAACGTCGGGTGCTGGTCCAGGGGCGAGCCGGAGACCTGGAAGTCGAGATCGGCCGGCAGCTCGATCGGCAGGTCCTCCGTCGGGACCGGCACCTCGCCGCACTCCGGGCAGTGGACGATCGGGACCGGGGGGCCCCATGAACGCTGCCGCGAGATCAGCCAGTCCCGCAGGCGGTAGTTCACCCGGGCGCGACCCCAGCCCTTCGCCTCGACATCGGCGATGATCCGCTCCTTGGCCTCCTCCCAGGGCATGCCGTCGTAGTCGCCGGAGTTGATCATCACGCCGGGGCCGAGGTAGGCCTCGGTCATCGTCTCCGGGTCGAGCGCCTCGAGCAGCTGGCCGTCGTCGGTGGTCGGCCGGATGATCGGCCGGATCTCGAGCCCCTCCTGGCGGGCGAACTCGAAGTCGCGCTGGTCGCCGATCGGCACCGCCATGATCGCGCCCGTGCCGTAGTCCATCAGCACGTAGTCGGCCGCGTAGGCCGGGATCGTCTCCCCGGTGAAGGGGTTGAGCATGTCGAAGTTCAGGCGGATGCCGCGTTTGCCCCGCTCCTCGCTCATGCTCGAGACACGCTCGAGTTCGGACCGCCTGGCGACCTGCTCGAGGAACGCGTCGTAGTCGGCGTCGCCCTGCATCCGCTCGGTGACCAGGGGATGCTCGGGGGCGAACACGAAGTAGGTGGCCCCGAAGATGGTGTCGGGCCGGGTCGTGTAGACGACCACCTCGTCGGGGTCACCGCCGGCGCCCTCGTCGGCGGTCCGGAAGGTGATCTCCGCACCTTCGGAGCGGCCGATCCAGTTGCGCTGCAGGTTCTTGACCCGTTCCGGCCAGTCGATCGCCTCGAGTCCGTTGAGCAGTTCGTCCGCGTACTCCGTCGTGCGGAAGTACCACTGGGTCAGGGGGCGGCGGTAGACCTCGGCGCCGCAACGCTCGCAGTGGCCGTCCACGACCTGTTCGTTCGCGAGCACCGTCGCACAGGAGTCGCACCAGTTGACGTTGCCTTCCTTGCGGTAGGCCAACCCCGCATCGAGCAGTTCCAGGAACAGCCACTGGGTCCAGCGGTAGTACACCGGGTCGCAGGTGTACAGCACCGTGTCCCAGTCGAAGGAGTACCCCAGCCGCACGATCGTGGAGCGCTGCTCCTCGATGTTGTCGTAGGTCCACCTGTTCGGGTCGGCACCGCGGTCGCGAGCGGCGTTCTCCGCGGGCAGGCCGAAGGCGTCCCAGCCGATCGGGTTCAGCACCCGCTTGCCGGTCATCCGCAGGTGGCGCACCAGCGCGTCGTGGATCGTGAAGATCTCGGCGTGCCCCATGTGCAGGTCGCCCGAGGGGTACGGGAACATCGTGAGCGCGTAGAAGGTGTCGTCCCCGGAGCGGTCGGCGCTGGGGCGGGGCGACAGGGAGTAGGTGCGCTCGTCGTACCAGCGCTGCGCGATCGGCGGTTCGATGGCCTGCGGGTCGTAGCGTTCAGCTTCGACCCGGGGCACGGAGGTCTCGGTCATGGTCGGTACACGCCTCGTCTGCGGGTTCGGCGGGAGGGTAGCGGCCGGACCTGTCCGCCCCGGCGGAGGGGGCCCGTCGGGTGCTGACCACGGTTCGCACGGTGGTGGCGTCCGGGGTACGCTCCCCCGCCGCACGGCGGTCACCGTCGTGCGCTTCGGGCCGGTAGCGCAGTCCGGCAGCGCACCTCCATGGCATGGAGGGGGTCGTGGGTTCAAATCCCATCCGGTCCACCCGCGGAAACCCTCGCTAGACGTCGTCTAGCGAGGGTTTCTCGT
>SKNO01000163.1 GCA_007120465.1 Nitriliruptoraceae bacterium | reverse complement strand
TAGGGAAATTCCCAGTGTCAATCAGTGGAGGTGCCGTAGCTTCAACATCTACGACAGACAAGAGTTCTTGACGAGTTGGAAGACGCCAGTTTCTCCCGCCACAGATGGACGCATTCCGAGCGTATCCGGCTGCTGAAGCGAATACGAAAATGTCGTTCTCATTGCCCCGGTGTTTGACTTCCCACATCAGACCGGTAGTTGTGTCGATCACACAACTCCACTTGGTTCCAAGGCGTTCATTGCCCCGATCACTCCATACCCCAGACTGCACTGGAAGAACACCCCCGTCGTGTGCGATCCGTACAAACCGAGAAGGATCCGGTTCTGCATCCGTAGATCGCAATAGCGTGGGGAACGGCTCCGAACGAATGTGTTGGCCACTCATAACAGACCCAGCGAGAGCACCGAAATTGTATGTTCCGCTAAGTTCCAGACCCTGGTTCAATGCTAAGCTTCTCCAATAATGCGCTCGCGCCGGGTCGACGGCTACGCCATGACCGGCCGCATACATCGAGGCCAGGTTATATTGTGCAAGAGCATCGCCTTGTTCGGCTGCCGCCTGAAACTGCCGTACAGCTTCGTCCGGCCAAGGGGTGCGCGCAAGGATTGCCCCTAGTGCATTCTGCGCCTCTGGAAGTCCTTGTGAGGCGGCTTTCCGAAACCATTCAGCAGCTTCCCCGTAATCCGCGGGCGTGCCGTGACCAAAAACATGCATGAGACCCACATTATATTGTGCATGCGGGTCACCTAGTTCAGTGGCCTGCATAAAATTCTGAAATGCGAGTTCGTAATCCTCTCTTGTGTAAGCGTCGAATGCTTCTTCTAGGGTCGCATAAGCCTGTGTGATCGGCACTATCGCAACTAGGCACAGCAAACAGACCCAGTTCCCTGTAGTATGAAAGATGTTTTTCATGAAACCGTCACCTCGCCGAGCGAGCATTACACAGCAAACCTTGATGATAGAGAGTTGTTGCGCAAAATTCGGTTGACGCGCGATTCTTGGCTTGATAGTCAGGCGTTGCGGTTAGCATCGATAACCACCAAACAGACCGAAACCCTTGCGCTCAAATAGGACATGCCACTCCTAGTTTAGTCGGATACGCAAGCTCACGCGACCTTCCCGAATCCTTGAACCGCAATTTGAGGCGTGACTTCGGCAGGAATCCCCTTTGCCAGACCGTGAAAGTAGACATAGCCTTATCTTTTGGCCGAGAGTACTCAACCATTTGGTGCCCCCGCTCTGTATTCCGAATAGCGTGCCCCAAAGCACAAGGGGGGGGGAGCGCATATGTCTCGCACCTTGTGCTATAATTTATGAGTTTGGCAATGCGTTCGCCCAAAAACATTGCCTTCTGGAGGACCCGTCTGCGACACTTGTTTGAACGCTCCGCGCCCACGAAAATCGATGAGAGCCACCACGTCACCGATCGGCTTCGCGTTGTTCTGGTCCACGCCCGTCACCGATCGGTAACCCCATCCTCGCCACGTCCCCGCTGATGCCTCGGGACACCGAGTCCCAATCGCCTCACAGGTTGGATCGGTGCGACCAATAACCCGCGCTGGCACATGGAAGGCTCTGCGCCGCTTTGATCTGTTCGTTGCGCGTCCCGCACCATCTTCGCCGCGGCTCTGCGAATCCGCCGGCGTGTCGGGGCTGTCGCGTACAGCCGTTGGTGCTGCGCGTGTCCGACAGGCTTCTGGCCGGTGGGGTATGCTGATGAAGCTGCGATGACCCAGAAATCCGAACAAGGAGCGAGTTACGGACATGCGTAAACGAATCATCCCACACCGTTCCAAAGCACAAGCGCCAACCGAAGGCGATTGGTTGGATCTGGAACAGGTTGCCGAAGCGGAAGTCACTTCCGAGGACCCCTCATATCCGATCGAAGGCGCGCTGGTTGGGTCAGGCTCCTCGGGATGGCGGGCTGCCGATGCTGGCGAGCAGGTCATCCGACTGGTGTTCCCGAATCCCCAGCGGATCGAGAAGGTCTGGCTGCATTTCGTGGAGCCCAACCGGGAGCGTACCCAGGAGTTCGTGCTGCGCTGGTCACCGGATGATGGAAAAACCATGAATGAGGTCGTGCGCCAGCAATGGAATTTTCATCCGCAGGCAGCCCGCGAGGAAATAGAAAACATTCATCTGGGCGTTCCGGGAGTGACTCTGCTGGAACTGCTGATCATCCCCGATATCCGTGGAGGAGACGCGCGGGCATCCATGGCCGAATTACGAGTGAAATGAGACTTGCTCGGTTTCCGTATAGGGAGAGTAGATGACCTGGAATGTGCCGTGAGCATCGCGATGGAGGCCCGACAGCGCGTGAAGGAGCAACAGAAGCGCATCGTTGCGGCAATGTTCCGGAACATCCATTCCAGCAACGTGATGGGCGAGGACGGGGTCGAGAAGTTCGCTGCCACACCTGAGCTGCAGAGCGAGAACGGCATTGGCAGCGATCCCCTTGAGCCCAGTCAGATCTGGACCATCAGCCCGGCGGCTTCGGGGAGCATCCTGGCCTGTTCCGCATCGAGGTGAACGAGGGTCCGGGCTCCGGCACGCGCATTCCGAGCAAACCGGTCCGCCCGCTTTCCGGGAGAGCGTCCGATTCGCCGAGCAGAACCTCTATGCCCGCGCCCCCCAACTCGTCAGCGACCATGAGCCGCGTAAGCACGCATTCACCGTGCAATTACGCGCGTTCGACGCCGCCAAGGCAGACAGCAAGCTGGGCGTGTCGGCACTCGTCGCGTTGAGTTCATCCCTGCTGAAACGCAGCGTCCGTGGCGGCCCGATCGTCATCGCCGAAATCAACCTCGGCGGCTCCATCGAGCCCATCCATAACCCGGTCCGCCTGGTCGAGATCGCGGCAGAGGAAGGCGCCAACCCCATCCTGATGCCCGTAACCTGCCGGAAACTCCTCTTCGACCTATCGGACGACACGACAATCAAGGTGGGGGCGCAATTCTACCAGGACGCACGGGACGCCTTGCTCAAGGCTGTCGCGGAGTGACGGTGTTGAACGTCACACAGGTTGCACTGCGCCGCGGCCCATACCGTAGCGGTTGACTGTTGCCTGAATCCATCAAGCCGCGCACGTCCTTGCTTTTTCATTTCCGGCTGTACGGAACAATTGGCGCAATAGTGCCGTACGGGGCCAATTCCGGCCGGAGGTGTTTCGTACCAGTTCCGTACAGGACAGGGAGGTTGATCTATCACTTCTTGGTCGGGTGGCCTGCTCCAGGAGCTCGTCAACGGCGGCTTCGAAATCGCCGTTGTGAAGCCGGCGAAGCCGATGCCGTCGACAGACACCCCTACGTCTTCGGCCAGGGACTCGCGGCTGTAGAGTCCCAACGCGGAAGTGAATGGTTATCCGGGTCCGCTGCAAACGCTCGAGCTGGCACGGGAACTGGAGGTAACCCAGGCGGCACATGACTGATGCCTAGCGCATGAGAGGGTGCACGGCGAGCGCCGCTCCTGCGGGCCATGGGGCGGTCGCAGACTCTCCCCTGCAGCACTGGGTTCAGCATGCTTGCCCCTCCAATTACCGCCGCGCCGGCACCGGTTGACGTCATCGAACCGCCTTTCGGACGTAACGACGCTGTCGCAACAGGTAGCCAATATGGGCGCGCCTCCCAATCACGTTTGGAGTTTGTCATGGCCAGCATTGAATCCCAAATCGGCGCCGCACTGAACGGGTCAGGCGCGTGCCGCCCTTCCTGGCAAGGAAAGATTGGAATGCGACTGATACGGATACGCGAGGCCAGTTGGCCCGCTGACAGAATGGCTTTGGAGACCGTGCGCTGCGAAGTTTTCGTGAAAGAACAGAATGTACCCCGACACCTCGAGTTTGAGGGCCGCGACGCGAATGCGCTGCACTGGCTGGCGTGCACGCCGGAGGAAGAGCCAGTTGGCACTCTGCGCCTGTTGCCCAGTGGCCAGATCGGCCGCGCGGCGGTGCTGCGCGCCTACCGGGGACTGGGTATCGGATCCCGGCTGCTGCGTCACGCGATTGCCGCGTCGGAGGCGCACGGCTGGGGCGAAGTCTGGGTGAACGCTCAGTATGCGCGCAGGGGCTTCTATGCCCCGCACGGCTTCATCGTGATCAGCGACATCTTCGAAGCTGCCGGCATTCCGCACCAGCGTATGTTGCGACGGCTGAACCAGGAGGCGCCTGCCCTGCGTCATGCCCTCTGAGCAGCGTAAAGAGTGCCCCTTGGAACCCGCATGAACCACGATGAGCGTTGCACTCTCGCGGAGGCTTGTCAGTTCAACCTACGAGGCAGGCGGCGAATGCGGTGGTCGTCGGCACCCTCAGCGCGGCGCTGTATTCACACGTCTTCACCAGCGCGATCGGCGACCTGCGCGACTTCACGCTCGCACTCGCCTGTTTTGTGTTGCTGATGGCATGGAAGGCCCGTCCTGGGGCGTGATGATCTTCGCGGCCTTGGGCAGTGCGGGCTTGGCGATGCTGGCATGAGCGACTGAGCGCGGGATCGCGGTCCGAATCCACGTCTACGGGCCGGGTTGGGGCGCAAACCGGTACAGAAAGGACTCGACCCTCTGCAGCACGCGTTGCCGATGCTCATCGGCTTCCATGAACAATTCGTGCCTCGCCCCCGGAAACACGGCGAGTTCACAGTCGGCGAGACGCGCACAGAAGTCCG
>SKNO01000007.1 GCA_007120465.1 Nitriliruptoraceae bacterium | reverse complement strand
CGACCGCGGCGGCCACCGCGGCACAGGTCCGCGCCGAGGTGGCGACGAGGTCGGCGCCGGCGGCGACCGTCGCTCTGGCCGCCGCGGCCGCCGCCGCGATCGCCGTGAGCATCGTGCCCTCGACGGGTTCGGCCACGGCCTCGTACGCGAGGGCGCGGGCCTGCTCGAGCGCCAGGGCGTAGGTCGCCGCGTCGATCCGGCGACGGCCGGTGAGCTCCTCCACCACAGCCCGGATCACCTGGCTCAGGATCACCCCGGAGTTGCCGCGGGCGCCGCGCACCGCACCCTGGATCACGGCGCGGGACAGCTCGGCACCCGGCGCGGGTTGCGCCTCGCGCAGGGCGGTCAGGCTCGACCGGACCGTCAGCACCATGTTCGTGCCCGTGTCCCCATCCGGGACCGGGAACACGTTGAGGTCGTCGAGCACTTCCCGCCGCTCGGTGAGGGCGGCGTGGACGCGATCCAGCAGGTCCGGCAGCTCCCGGACGGAGAGCGGGGCCCCGGTTCGGTGCACCTGTGCCTCCCTGCCACGTCGCCGACGACGCGTCGAGCGTAGCTGTGCCCCTGCCGCCGCCGGTCGCGTCCCGGTCGTCGCGCTGGTAGCCTGCCGCCGACGCGTGAGCTCGTCGGGAGCCGATCCGGCCACCGCACCGGTCGCCGATCCTGCCACCCGGTCGCCGGCCACCGGGATCGATCGTGACCAGCCTCACCGCCCCGTCCCGCCACGCTCCGAACGCCCCACCCCCTTCGCGCGCCACCGACCTGCGCGTCCGGGGTCGACGACGACAAGGCAGTCCGATGTCCTCCTCCACCTGCGATCTCTGCGGCAAGAAGCCCTGGTTCGGCAAGCAGGTCTCGCACTCGCACCGCCGGTCCTCCAAGCGCTGGTCCCCGAACATCCAGCGCATGACCGCGATGGTGGACGGGCGCAAGGTCAAGCTGAAGGTGTGCACCTCGTGCATCAAGGCCGGCAAGGTCGTCCGCCCGTCGGTCAGGGCCTGACGGCCGTTCCCGCCCGGCACCGGACCGTCCCGGCCGCCTCTTGCTAGCGTTCGCGGCGGGAGGTGCGAGATGACGGTCGCGGCCTACATCCTGATCCAGACCGAGCTCGGCGAGGCCGCGTCCGTGGCGCGCGCCGCCGCCGAGGTCCCCGGGGTGCTCACCGCCGAGGACGTCACCGGCCCGTACGACGTGATCGTCAAGGCCGAGGCCGCCACCGTCGACGAGCTCGGCAAGCTGGTCGTCTCGCGCATCCAGGCCGTGCCGGGGATCACCCGCACGCTGACCTGCCCGATCGTCAACCTGTAGCTCACAGGGCCGCGTCGGCCAGGAGCCGGTCGACCAGCGCGGGGTAGTCGACCCCCTCTGCCGCCCACAGCCGCGGGAACATCGAGCTCGGCGTGAACCCCGGGATCGTGTTGATCTCGTTGAGCAGCACCTCGCCGTCGGGCCGCAGGAAGAAGTCGATCCGGGCGAGACCGCGGCAGCCGATCGCCCGGTACGCCCGACGGGCCAACTGGTCGACGCGGTCGGCGACGACCGCCGGCACGTCGGCGGGGATCACCAGCTGCGAGTCGGCGAGGTACTTGGCCTCGAAGTCGTAGAACTCGCCCGAGGGCACGATCTCCCCGGGCCGGGTGACCTCGATCCGGTCGCTGCCGAGGACCCCCACCTCGATCTCCCGCGCGCCATCGACCCCCTGCTCGATCACGACCACGTCGTCGTAGGAGTAGGCCTCGTGCATCGCCTCCGCGAGGTCGTCGAGCAGGGTGACCTTGCGGATCCCGATCGAGGAGCCCTGCCGGGATGGCTTGGTGAACCACGGTGCGGGCAGGGTGACGCTCAGTTCGTCGACGACCCCGTCGGGGTCCTGCTCCCAGCGCGCGCGGTGGACGGCGAGGTAGGCGCCCTGCGGCAGGCCACGGGCCGCGAAGGTGGCCTTCATCGCGGCCTTGTCGATGCCGATCGACGAGGCCGTGACGTCCGCGCCGACGTAGGGCACCCCGACGGTGGCGAGCAGCCCCTGCACGGTGCCGTCCTCCCCCCAGGGCCCGTGGAGCAGGGGGAAGGCGGCATCGACCGGACCGAGCACCGTGGTCGCGAACCCCCCGTCCTCGTCGATCTGCAGCAGGCGCGGCCCCTCGCGGGTCCCGACCAGCGCGACGGTCGGCCCGTCGTCGGCGACCCGCGGGAGCCGCCCGCCCGGCGGGTCCGCGGGACCGTCGGTGAGGGTCCACCGTCCGTCGGGGGTGATGCCGACCGGGACCACCTCGTAGCGGCTGCGGTCGATCACCTCGAGGACCGAGCGGGCCGACAGGCAGGAGATCTCGTGTTCCGAGGAGCGGCCACCGAACAGCAGCAGGACCCGGGTCACGCTCGGCCTTTCGGTGTCGGCGGCGGCGGGAGCCTAACGGGGGTTGACCGCGCGCCGCGGCGACCTGGCCCGTCCGCGCGTCCGGACGGGGGCGCTCGCGCGGTCGGTCGGCAGTCGGGACTCACATGGGTGTCGGGTCGCGCGCCGGCAACGTGCGCTGCCGACCATCCGGCCGTGGCAGCCAGGAGCACACCGGCGCCGTGTCCTCCCGCGAGCCGTACACCAACAGCGCCAGCATCGCTCCGTACAGCGGCAGGTGACCGATCAGTTCGGTCACGCCCAGGAAGAACAGGGTCGCGTTGAAGGGGATCCCGGCGGCGATCACGGTCAACTGCGGCAGCGCGCCGGAGATCAACAGCAGCCCGAACAGGATCTCCACCCCGGCCGCGAACCGGATGAACGCGAGATCGCCCACCGCGAACCCGAACCACTCCCCCAGCATCTGCAGCACGTTGAAGGCCGGGAACCGGTCGAGGAACTCGAGGGAGAGCTCCGGTCGCGCCAGCTTCTCGGTGTAGGCCAGCAGGATCAGCGTCGCCCCCGCGAGCGCCCGCAACGCGAACATCGCCGCGCGGACGCGTTCCGGGTCGACCGTGATCCGCCCGCCGGGCTGCTCGTCGTCGGGCGGCAGGAGCAGCAGGAACAGGCCCACCGCCAGCAGATCCGCCCGCTCCAGGATCGGCACGACCCCGTAGCCGAGCATGCCCAGCGGACCGGCGATCACCAGCAGGAACGCTGCCGGACGCACCCGCCACCCGGAGATCAGCCACACCCCGACGACGCCCTCCAGCACCCCGAGACCGAACCCCCACCAGGTGTCGGGCAGCCGGAAGGTCGGGACGAAGAACTCCAGGCGGGAGGCCAGCGCGAGCAGCGACACCCCGGCGTGGATGGCGAGCAGCCGCGGTATCCACGGCCCGAGCCGCCCGAGGACGCGCAGGAAGGGCAGCTCGGGCCGAGGCAGCACGCGGGCAGCGAACCGCCAGAGCAGCGCCACGACCACGGCGCCGGCAACCGCGACGAGCGACGCCGTCTCGACCGCGAAGGACCAGTCGAAGTCGTGGTCACCGTCGGTGAACCACAACGCATGTGCCACAGGCAGCATGCAGCCCCTCCTCGCGGGTCGGTTCGGGGGCAGTGGGCGGCGACGGTAGGGTGCCGCTGGACGGCAACGACCTGACCGGACGGCCACCCGAGCGTGACCGGCCGGATGACGAACGACCGGGAGATCTCGCGGTGATCGACTTCGACGGCAGGGTGGCCATCGTCACGGGCGCCGGTGGTGGACTCGGGCGCAGCCACGCGCTGCTGCTGGCCAGCCGCGGCGCCAAGGTCGTGGTCAACGACCTCGGCGGCGCACGCGACGGCACCGGCGGTGGCTCGGCGATGGCGGACGCCGTCGTCGAGGAGATCGTGGACGCCGGTGGTGAGGCGGTCGCCAACTACGACGGGGTGCACACCTGGGACGGCGGCGACGCGATCGTCCAGACGGCGCTCGATGCCTTCGGGCGCGTCGACATCGTGATCAACAACGCCGGCATCCTGCGCGACGTCTCCTTCGCGAAGCTGGAGGAGGCGCAGCTCGACCTGGTCCTGAAGGTCCACCTCTACGGCGCGTTCCACGTCACCAGGGCGGCGTGGAACCACCTGAAGGAGCAGGGGTACGGCCGGGTCATCAACACCACCTCGGGATCGGGCCTGTACGGCAACTTCGGGCAGTCGAACTACTCGGCGGCGAAGCTCGGGCTGGTGGGGTTGACCCGCACCCTGGCGATCGAGGGTGTCAAGTACGGCATCACCGCGCACGCGATCGCACCGGCCGCCGCCTCGCGGATGACCGAGGACATCCTGCCCCCGCAGCTGCTCGAGAAGCTCGAGCCCGAGTACGTCTCCCCGCTGGTCGCCTACCTCGTCTCGGAGGACTGCACCGACACCGGCCGCATCTACTCGGTCGGCGGCGGGTACATGGCACGGGTCGCGCTCCTCGAGGGCGAGGGCGCCACCTTCGAGGGTGTGCCCTCACCCGACGACGTCGCCGCGGTGTGGGACCAGGTCAACCAGGTCGGGCCCGACTCCGCGGAGTTCACCTCCGGCGTGATGGAGCAGACGGGCAAGATCATGCAGGCCCTCGGGATCAGCTTCGACTGACCTCGTCGGCGGCCAGCGGCGCTGAGTTCCTAACCGATGTCAAGCATGAACGAGGTCCTCTTGCTGCGTAGTCTTGGAGTGGGACGGGCCGGCTGCCGGGGCGGCTTCGGTCGACTCCTGATCGCGCCGGCCCGTCCTGCCCT
>SKNO01000279.1 GCA_007120465.1 Nitriliruptoraceae bacterium | reverse complement strand
GTCCTACTGCATCTACGAGGGCCCGAGCCCCGAGGCGGTCCGTCGGGCCGCCGGGGCCAGCGGGCTCCCGGTCGACCGCATCACCGAGGTGCGGGTACTCGACCCCCACTTCCACCACTGAGCCTCGTAACGAGGGCCGAGCAACACGGAGGACGATCCATGAAACCGAGAACCGGAGAGCAGCAAGACGCACATCGGCCACGGCAGGCACGCCGACTCCGCAACCTCACCACCATCGCGCTCGCCGCGGCGTTCGTCCTTGCGACGGTCGCAGCGGCCCACGGCGTCGACACGGCCGGACAGACCAGCCACGGTGCGGGCCCACCGGGCCAGGAGACCGCACCGATGGTGCACCTGCCGCCTGGGCTGGTGGGGGATCCGGTGCTGATCGAGGGTGCGACCGCCCGGTTGCAGCGCACCGACGGAGGGTTGATCACCCGGACCGACTCCCGCGAGCTCACGCCGGGTCACGTGCAGACCCTGTGGTGGGTGATCTTCAACAACCCCGAGGAGTGCGCCACCACGCCCTGTGGGCTCGACGATCTGTTCGTCGACGCGGTCGAGGCGGCGTGCCTGGCCGCCGACGGAGCCGTCACGGGCGGCAGCGGCCGCGTGTCGTTCTCCGACCGGCTCGCGATCGGTGAGTGGCGCGACTCGTGCCTGCCCCACTTCGGCGGCGTCGACCACGGGCTGCGCGACCCGCACGGCGCAGAGGTCCACCTGATGGTGCACGACCACGGGCCGCTGCAGCCCGGTCTGGTTCCCGAGATGCGGTCCACCTTCGCCGGTGGCTGCGACTTCGACGATCCGGACTACCCGCTGGGCACCTTCGGGGTCGTCCCGCAGCAGACCGGACAGTGCGCCACGATCCAGGCCGCGCTGTTCCTGCCCTGATCGCTGCGGCGGCTCGGTGCCGAGCGATGCGACGATCGGCACCGAGCCGCCTCCCATCGATGCCGACTCACCGTCGATCTCCACCACCTCGGCATCCCGCGGTGCCACCACCCCACCGGGAGGGCGAGCATGCTCTGGCCATCACTCATGATCCTCGGAACCGCCGGACTGCTGTGGGCCTGGCACGCCCGCCCGCAGCAGCGGCGTTCGATCCTCACGGTCATCGCCGTGGCCTGCCTGGGCTTCCAGGTCGCGCACATGGGCGAGCACCTCGCCCAGGCGGTCGTGTGGATCACCGCCCCCACCCGACCTCCGTTCCTCACGCCCTGGGCGGAGCTGGGTGCTGCGGCGCTCACGCTCCCCGGCCATCCCGGGAGCGGCGACGAACTGCTGCACCTGGCCGGCAACCTCGTGTTCCTCGCCGGGCTGATCGCCCTGGCCGTCCTTGCGCCGCGCCGGCCGACCAGCCTGACCGCGGCCCTCGCCATCCAGGCGATCCACGTCGCCGAGCACCTCGCGTTGACCGTGAGCGCCGTGATCGCCGGCCGCGCCATCGGCCTCACCACCGGGTTCGGCACCCTCGACCCCGGACCGATCCTGTGGAGCTTCCGGGTCAACGCCCACCTCGCCCTCAACACCGCCGCCACGCTGTTCGCAGCGGTTGCGGTCACTCGGTTCTTGAGGGGAAGGTCAGCAGGTCGCCTGGGAGATGAAGGGCCGACCCGGCCACCGACCCGCGTCTCCGCGGTGTGACTCGCGGTCAGGGGGACCGAGGCCGGTACGCTCGGCTCGTTCCACCCTCCGTGAGGTTCCCCTTGGATCGTGTCATCCGGATCGGCCTGCTCGGCTGCGGCACCGTCGGTGGCGGCGTCGTGACGATCCTCGATCGTGAGGCCGACGACATCACCGTCCGCACCGGCGCGAAGCTCGAGATCACGCACGTCGCCGTCCGGGACCTGTCCCGGTCCCGGGGCCTGCCGCTGCCGGACAGCGTGTTCACCGACGACCCCGTGCGCGTCGTCGAGGCCGACGACGTCGACGTGGTCGTCGAGGTGATGGGCGGGATCGAGCCGGCCGGGACCCTCGTCCGCCGGGCCCTCGAGCTCGGCAAGCCGGTGGTCACCGCGAACAAGGAGCTCGTCGCCCAGCAGGGGCCCGAGCTGTACGCCGCCGCACGGGCTGCCGGGGTCGACCTCGCCTACGAGGCCGCCGTCGCTGGTGCGATCCCGATCATCAAGCCGCTCAAGGAGTCCCTGGCCGGGGACCGGATCCGTCGCGTCGTCGGCATCCTCAACGGCACCACCAACTACATCCTCACCCGGATGACCGAGGAGGGCGCCTCGTACGAGGAGGTGCTCGCCGACGCGCAGGCGCTGGGGTACGCCGAGGCCGACCCGACCGCCGACGTGGGTGGTCACGACGCCGCCGCCAAGTGCGCGATCCTCGCCTCGCTGGCCTTCGACTCGTCGGTCCACGGCGACGACGTCCACCGGGAGGGGATCGAGTCGGTCACCGCTACCGATATCCGGACCGCCGACCGCCTCGGTTACGTGATCAAGCTGATCGGGATCGCTCACGAGTCCGACGGGCAGGTGGGGGTGCGCGTCCACCCCGCGTTCCTGCCGAAGGAACACCCGCTCGCCGCGGTGCGCGACGCCTTCAACGCGATCTACGTCGAGGCAGAGGCCGCCGGTGAGCTGATGTTCTACGGCCGCGGGGCCGGTGCCGAACCCACCGGCTCGGCGGTCGTCGGCGACGTGATCGACGTGGCGCGCAACCTGCTGCAGACCGCTCGGGGTGCGTACGAGACCCATCACCGGACCACCCCGATCCGACCGATCGACGAGCTCGCCACGCAGTACTACGTGCTGCTGGACGTCGCCGACCGGTCCGGCGTCCTGGCCGAGGTGGCGACCACCTTCGGCGCTCACGACGTCTCGATCGCGCAGGTGTGGCAGGAGGGGCACGGGGACTCGGCCCAGCTGGTCCTCATCACCCACCGCGCGTTGGAGCGGGACCTGCGGGCCACCGTCGACGAGCTCGCGACCCTGCCCTCGGTGCGCAGCGTGGCGAGCGTGCTCCGGGTGGAAGCCGAGGTCTTCGAGCAGTGACGCGACCGGAGGAGGTCGCCGAGGTGGGTGGGAGCGTCGACCCGGGCAGCCACGTCTGGCGTGGGATCATCGAGGAGTACCGGGACCGGATGCCGGTCACCGACACGACCCCGATCGTCACCCTCCGCGAGGGCGGGACCCCGCTGATCCACTCCGAACACCTCTCGGAGCGGACCGGCTGCGAGGTGCACCTGAAGTTCGACGGCGCCAACCCCACCGGGTCCTTCAAGGACCGCGGCATGACGATGGCGATCACCAAGGCCAAGGAGGCCGGGGCGGAGGCCGTGATCTGCGCGTCGACGGGGAACACCTCGGCGTCGGCCGCCGCGTACGCCGCGAAGGCGGGTCTGACCGCCGGGGTGATCGTCCCCGCAGGCAAGATCGCGCTCGGCAAGCTGGCGCAGGCCCTCGTCCACGGGGCCGAGGTGATCCAGATCGACGGGAACTTCGACCAGGCCCTGACGATCTGCTGCCAGCTCGCCGAGACCTACCCCGTGGAGCTGGTCAACTCCGTCAACCCCTACCGGATCGACGGACAGCGCACCGGTGCCTGGGAGATCGTGGACCAGCTCGGCCGGGCCCCCGACGTGCACATCATGCCCGTGGGCAACGCCGGGAACATCACGGCGTACTGGCGTGGGTACCGCGAGTACGCCGCCGACGGGCTGACCGGCACCCTGCCGATCATGCGTGGCTACCAGGCGGCCGGCGCGGCACCGATCGTCCTCGGTCACCCGGTGGAGAAGCCCCAGACCATCGCCACCGCGATCCGGATCGGCAACCCCGCCTCATGGGAGCAGGCGGTTGCGGCGGCCGAGGAGTCGGACGGTTCGATCCGCGCCGTCACCGACCGGGAGATCATGGCGTCGTTCCGGCTGATCGCGCGGCACGGGGTGTTCGCCGAGATGGCGTCGGCGGCGTCGGTGGCCGGACTCCTGCAGCTCCACGAGGCGGGGGAGCTCGAGCCGGGCCAGGTGGTCGTGTGCGTGCTCACCGGGCACGGCCTGAAGGATCCCGAGTGGGCGATCGCCGGCGCGGGGGAGCCCCGCACCATCCCGGCGGACCTGGCGGCCGCCGCTGCGGCCCTCGAACTGGCCTGATCCGGCCGGGCAGGCGGTGTGCGACGGGGTAGTAGGCTCGGCGGCCACGTCCCGCGGTCGGCGTCCCGGCCGTCTCCACCCGTCGTGAGGTCCGTCGCGTGTCCCCCGTGCGCCACCACACCGTCCAGGTCCCCGCGACCTCGGCGAACCTGGGACCCGGCTACGACGCCTACGGCGTGGCCCTGGATCTCCACCTCGTGGCGCGCAGCCTCCCCCGGGATGCGCAGGAGCCCCGCGTCCGGGTGAGCGGCGAGGGAGCCGAGGATCTCCCGACCGGGGACGACAACCTCGTCTGGCAGGCGATCGTGCACTTCTGCGTGCACCACGAGGTGGCGGTCCCCGACGTCGCCCTGCGGGTCACGAACCGGATCCCGCTGGAGCGGGGTCTCGGGTCGTCGTCGGCGGCGATCGTCGCCGGGTTGACGCTGGCGCGGGCGCTGACGGGTGTGCCGGTGGGTGATCGCGCCCTGGTGCCCCTCGCGAGCGACCTGGAGGGGCATCCGGACAACGTGGCGCCGGCGCTGCTCGGCGGGCTGGTCGTGTGCAGCCGTGACGACGCCGGGACCGTCGTGGTCCGCCGCATCAACCCCGCACCGCCGCTGCGACCGGTGGTGCTCGTTCCGCCGACGCGGCAGTCGACCACCGACGCTCGGGCGGTGCTCCCCGACCACCTCGCGGCGGCGGACGTCGCGGTCCAGGCCGGCCGTGCCGGCCACGTGCTCGGTGCCTTCACCGGCCTGTGGCCGGTGGACCCGCGCCTCAGCGGTGACCTGCTGCACGAACCCGCCCGTCGCCACGTGATGGGCCCCTCCACGGCGCTGCTGGCGGCGCTCCGCGCGGACGGTGTCCACGCGTGGCTGTCCGGTGCCGGTCCGACGGTGGCCGTCGCGGTGCCCCGCGGGCGGGCCGACGACGTGGCACGGTGCCGTGCGCACGCCGAGGTGCACGGGTTCGTGACGCAACCGCTGGCGTTCGATCTCGCCGGTGCGGTCGCCTGTCCCGACGGCGGGTGCGCCTTCGCCGCGGTCGACCGGTGCGTGCAGTGTCCCCGTGAGCGGTTATCATGAGGCCCGTCACCGCAACGTTCGTTCGCGGGTCGCGATCCTGGGACACCGTTCCCGCTCCGACGTCGATCATCCCTTCGCATCGAAGGTGACCGTGGCGTCGTGGGCCCGACGGTTGGGGCGCGCGATGGGGGAGCTCCCGCATCCACCGGCCCCACACCGGATCGCTGCTCGTCAGCGCGTGTTGCGGCGGGCCACCCGCACCGGACCGGTCGCGGCTCCGCCCGTTCGACGTCCTCCCACACCCGTCCTGACGGTGGCGTAGGAGGGTCCGACCACCACATCGGCCAGCCGATCCGCTGGCGCTCGACGCACCGGTGTTCGCCGGCCACACGACGACCGGGAGTCACCCGCGTCGGCTGCTGCAGACCACCCTGGAGGTGCCCATGGACCGCAGCCTGCTCGAGAAGAAGGCGCTCGCCGAACTGCGGGAGATCGCCTCGACCCTCGAGCTCCGCGGCTACCAGCGGATGCGCAAGGCCGACCTGGTCGACCTCATCATGGAGGCCGGCGGAGCGGGCAACGGCGCACGCGGCGAGGCCTCCGGAGCGGGTGAGACGCCGGAGGACGCCGACCACGGCCGGGAGGTCGACGCCGAGGAGCGGGGCGCCACCCGAACCCGCGCCCGTCAGCGCGACACCGCCCAGGACGAGGGTCGCCCTGGCGAGGCGGGGCGCGACGACCGCGGCAGGGGCGATGACGACGGTGGTCGCTCGGACGACCGTGGGCAGAGCCGGCAGGGTGGTGGTGGCCGCGGCGACGACCGGGGTGGCGATCGTGGCGGTGATCGGGGTGATCGTGGCGGTGATCGCGGCAAGCAGCGTGACCGCCGTCGCAAGGGGCGCGGGCCGCAGCAGGGTGGCCAGCAGGAGGGCCTCGAGGACGCCGAGGTCCGCGAGGGTGTCCTCGACCTGCTCCCCGAGGGGTACGGCTTCCTGCGGGTGACCGGCTACCTGTCCGGCGAGAAGGACGTCTACGTCTCCCAGTCCTTCGTGCGCCGCTTCGATCTGCGTCGCGGCGACAAGGTGTCCGGGCCGATCCGCCGCAACAAGAACAACGACAAGTTCCCGGCGCTCGCGCGCGTCGACACGATCGAGGGCGAGCCGCTCGACGGCGGTTCGGCGCCGAGGAAGCGCCCGGCCTTCAAGGATCTCACCCCGCTGTTCCCCACCGAGCGGTTGCGGCTCGAACTCGACGAGGACACGCCGATGGCGATGCGGCTCGTCGACATGATGGCGCCGATCGGCAAGGGGCAGCGCGGCCTGCTGGTCTCCCCGCCGAAGGCCGGCAAGACGACCGTGCTCAAGCAGCTCGCCCACTCGATCGAGGCCAACGACCCCGACGTGCACCTGATGGTCCTGCTGGTGGACGAGCGCCCCGAGGAGGTCACCGACTTCGAGCGCTCCACCGGCGGCGAGGTGATCTCCTCGACCTTCGACCGCCCCGCGGAGGACCACACCCAGGTCGCGGAGCTGACGATCGAACGTGCGAAGCGGCTGGTCGAACGCGGCAAGGACGTGGTGGTCCTGCTGGACTCGGTCACCCGGCTCGGCCGCGCGTACAACCTCGCGATCCCGACGTCGGGCAAGGTGCTCTCCGGCGGGATCGACTCGGCCGCGCTCTACCCCCCGAAGCGGTTCTTCGGGGCGGCCCGGAACATCGAGGAGGGCGGCAGCCTCACGATCATCGCCACCGCGCTGATCGACACGGGCTCGAAGATGGACGAGGTGATCTTCGAGGAGTTCAAGGGGACCGGCAACATGGAGCTGCGGCTCGACCGGCGCCTCGAGCAGAAGCGGATCTTCCCGGCGATCGACATCCAGGCCTCCGGGACGCGCCGCGAGGAGCTGCTCCTGCCCGAGGAACAGATCGAGACGATCTGGAAGCTGCGCCGGTTGCTGGCCACGATGGATGCCGAGGCGTCGCTGCAGCTGTTGATCGACAAGCTGCGTGCCACCCGGTCGAACGCGCAGTTCCTGCAGATGATCGCGAAGTCCAACCTGCAGTAGGTCGCCGCCGGCGTCCCGGCGGTGCGGGCTCGGTGCTGCGGAGCCGGGTCCGAGGCGTGGCACGATGAGCAGCGCTGCTCACGCGCCGCGGCCGACCTGCGGTGTGCGTGCGCACCCCGCAGGAGGTTGTGATGGACGGCATCGGCATCCAGGTGGCACTCGTCGGGGCGCTGGTCCTGCTCAACGCCGCCTTCGACGGCACCGAGTTCGCGATGATCTCGCTGCGGCCGGGGCAGCTGACCCGGCTCGAGCGCAGCTCGCGGACGGGGGAGAAGCTCGCGGCGCTGGCCCGCCAACCGAACCGGTTCCTGTCGACCGTGCAGCTCGGGTCGACGCTGGTCGGGTTCCTCGCCTCGGCGACCGCGGCGGTGACCCTGGCCGAGCCCCTCGTCGAGCCGCTGTCCTTCCTCGGCAGGTCCGCCCGACCGGCAGCCGTGGTGCTCGTCACGATGGCGTTGACGTTCGTGGTCCTGGTGGTCGGTCAGCTCGCTCCCAAGCGGGTCGCGCTGCAGCACGCCGAGGGGTGGGCGCTCGTGGCCGCCCGCCCACTCGCCGCGATGGCCCGGGTCGTCACCCCGGTGATCTGGCTGCTGTCGAAGTCGACCGACCTCGCGGTGCGGCTCGTCGGGTCGGATCCGCACGTCCAGCGCGAGCAGGTCACCGCGCAGGAGATCCGGGAGATGGTGGCGACCGGGGAGCTCTACGCGCCGGAGCAGCGGCGCATCATCACCGGGGCGCTGGAGCTGACCGACCGCACGCTGCGCCAGGTGCTCGTCCCCAGGACCGACGTGCTCGCACTCCCGGCGTCGATGCCGGTCGAGGAGGCGCTGCGCACCCTGGTCCAGGCTGGACACTCACGGGCGCCGGTCTACCGCGATCGGTTCGACGACGCTGACCGGGTCGTGGTGGTGCTCGGGCTGATCGGCCGGGAGGGCACCGTCGGAGACCACGCCACCGAGGCGACGATCCTGCCGGAGTCGCTGCCGGTGACCGAGGCGCTCCGGCAGTTGCAGCACGATCGGCGCCAGATGGCCCTGGTGGTGTCGGAGTACGGCGGGCTCGAGGGCATCGCCACCGTGGAGGACCTGGTCGAGGAACTCGTCGGCGAGATCTACGACGAGCACGATCGGGACGTGCACGAGGCGGTCCGGCTCGGCGACGGCAGCATCGAGGTCCCCGGACGCTTCCCCGTCCACGATCTTCCCGACCTCGGGTACGACGTCCCGGAGACCGAGGCCGTCACGGTGGCGGGCCTCATGGCCGAGGCACTCGGACGGCTCCCGCGTACCGGTGACGAGGCGACGACCGGCGAGGTGGCGCTCACCGCTCTGAGCGTCCGCCGCCGCACCGTCGAACGTGTGCGCCTGCGTGCGGCGATCCCGCCGGGTCCGGATCCCGGGATGGACGAGCCGCCGTCGAGGGACGAGCAGGACCCCGAACCGGACGGACCCACGTCCGCATGAACGCGCGCCGGCCGTCGAGCTCCTAGCGGCGCATCAGGATCTGCAGCACGTACCAGAACAGCAGGGCGAGGGAGCTGAACAGGTTCATCGCCGCGGGGATCTCCGCTTCCGGCGGGTAGGTCCGGTAGACCTGCTGGGTGCTGTAGAGGATCGCGGCGCCGGCGAAGCCGATCATCGCGACGCTGAACCATGTCCCGAGCCCGGTGCCGAACAGCACGCCACCGACGATCAGCGCCAGTGCCAGCACGCCGCCCCACATGAGGAACCCGCGCAGCACGCTGAAGTCCTTCCCGGTGGTGATCGCGATGAACGACAGCCCGGCGAAGGCCAGCACCGAGAGCAGGGCAGCCCGGGTGATGATGCCCTCGTATGCCGGATCTGCCACACCGATGGCGTGCGCTATGTAGAGCGGCCCGGCGAAGATGAGCGCGTTGGCGCCGATCAGCAGCAGGTACCCGCCCCACTGACCCCCACGCGACCGGGCCCGGAAGCCGAGGTTGTTGGCCATCCAGCTGACGAGCATGAACCCGCCGAGGATGATCAGCCAGTTGGTCCGGAAGATCAGCTCCGCCATCATCGCGGCGATCCGCCACTCGAACAGCAGCACCTGCATCCCGATGAAGGCCGCGATCCCGGCCATCACCAGCCCGTACACCCGGGTCATGAACCGACCCCGGACCTCCGGGGCGTGCTGGGCGACCGGGATGGTGGGGCTGGCGGGCATGCCGTGGGGCTGTGCGCTCATCGGGGAGCCTCCTGCGGCCTCGTCGGCGGATCGAGCGGGGTGGTGCGACGCGACAGTGTGCCCGACCTCTCCGCGTTCCACCACGTCGGTGAGCCACCTGCGCGCAACCCCGCCTACAGTGCCGCGACGGCACGGGAGGAGGGCGTGGTGAGCGAGGAGCTGAAGCGGCAGCTCGTCGCGGCGCACCGGCAGGTCTTCGACGGCCTGCTGGACGCCGTGCAGGGCCTGGGACCGGACGGCTGGGCGACGCCGACCGGCTGCCCCGGGTGGAGCGTCCACGACCAGCTCGCCCACGTGATCACCATCGAACGGGCGATGCTCGGCGACCCGCCGGACGACGTCGAGGTTCCCGACCTCCCCCACGTGCGCAACGAGTTCGGTCGGATCGTCGAGGTCGGGGTCGAGGCCCGCCGCGGGCGGTCGGCCGCGGAGCTCGTCGCCGAGGCGGAGGGGACCTTCGACCGGCGGATCGCGGCGTTGGAGGCGTTGGACCCGGCGGCGCTCCAGCAGCCGATGGACGGCTTGGCCGGCATGCGGGCGAAGGGCTCGCAGATGCTGCGCACGCGCATCTACGACATGGTCACCCACGAGCAGGACGTCCGGCGGGCGCTCGACCGTCCCGGTGGCACCGAGGGACCCCACGTCGACATCTCCGTCGAACAGATCGTCCGGGCGTGGGCGCGCACGCTGCCGACCCGGGTCGAGGAGACCGGGGTGCTCGAGGTGGCGGTGGCCGGTCGCAGCCCGGTCCGGGTGGATCTCGCCGCCGGGGCGCTGCACCGCGACGGTGACGGACCGGACCCGACCGGGACCCTCCACCTCGGCGTCAGCGACCTGATCGCGCTCGCCGGGGGCCGGACCGACGCACCGGATCCCGCCGAGCTCACGCTCGAGGGCGACACCGGGTGGGTCGTGCGGGTCCTGGAGCACGCCACCATCACGCCGTGAACGTCTCGGCGGGTCGGATCGGCCCGTGACGGGAGCGTGAGCGCTCTGGTAGCCTTGACGTTCAGCGCGCCTTCCCGGGCGCGTGACCTGTGTGTCGGGTCCGTGCCTGCCGCGTCGCCGGCCAGTCCACCGCACCTCCCGCGCCGACCCGCGCAGCCCCACGTCCCACCGATCCCCACGGCACGCGCCGGTTGGAGGACGACGATGAAGCAAGGCATCCACCCCGAGTACACGGTCGCCACCGTGACCTGCTCCTGTGGCAACTCCTTCGAGACGCGGGCGACCGTCGACCGGATCAGCGTCGACCTGTGCAACCAGTGCCACCCCTTCTACACCGGCAAGCAGAAGCTGGTGGACACCGGTGGGCGCGTGGACCGGTTCAAGCGGCGTCTGGAGAAGGCCGGGAAGTGACCCGGATCCGGTCGGTGAGCAGCCGCGTGCCCCGCTGCTGACGCGTCCGGTGAGGTCGCTACGCTCGCCGATCGGCGGTGCCAGGTGGCGACGAGCGCGCGCCTCCTGGCGTTCGTGGCTGCTCGCCGCGCCCGGCGACTAGCATCCTCCGGTCGTCGGACCGGAGGGTGGATCACGAACCGGTTGCGTTGCCGCGGGCGGCACGCCGGTGCGAACTCCCAGGGCCTGGGAGCACGCCCGGACCGCCGCTGCCGTTCATCGCCGCTGCGGAGCCGGTGAGATGGGTCAACCGGCGATCGAGGTCGATCGGCTCTCCCGTACCTTCGGCACCGGCAGCACACGCGTGGATGCCCTCGCGGAGGTCTCCTTCCGGGTCGAGGAGGGCACCGTCGTCGCGCTGCTGGGACCGAACGGGGCGGGGAAGACCACGATCACGAAGATCCTGGCCACGCTCCTGCTGCCCTCGGAAGGCACAGCCCGCCTGTTCGGCCACGACGTCGTCCACGACACCGGTGGCTGTCGACGCCTGGCCAGCGTGGTGTTCGGAGGTGAGAGCGGCCTGTACCCCCAGTTGTCTGCGCGCGACAACCTCCGGTTCTTCGGGATGCTGGCCGGCGTCGGCCGCCGCGAGATGCGCGAGCGCGTCCCGGCGTTGCTCGCACAGGTCGGGTTGGACGCCGTCGCCGACCGTCGCGTGGAGTCCTACTCGAAGGGGATGAAGCAGCGGCTGCACATCGCGATCGGGTTCCTGCCGCGGCCCAGGATCCTGCTCCTCGACGAGCCGACGGTCGGACTCGATCCGGTGGAGGCCGACCGGCTGCGTTCGGCGATCGGTGCGGCCCGGGACGACGGTGTCACGGTCCTGCTCACGAGCCACTACCTGCTGGACGTGGAGCGTCTCGCGGATCGGGTGCTGTTGCTGCAGCACGGCGCCATCACGGAGGACCTCTCGCTCGCCGAGTTCGCCCGGCGCGCGGGCTACGCCGCCGCGGTCACGGTCAAGGGAGCCGGCACTGCGCCGCAGCTGCCGAACCCGTTGCCGGACGGCTTCGCTCTCGCTGACGAACACCGCGGCAACCCGGACGGCTGGGTGGTCACGCTGCGCATCATGGACTGGGACCACCGCGTCTTCGCCCACCTCGCCACCCTCTTCGACGACGTCGATGTCGAGGACGTCCAGGTCCGAGAGGTGCGCCTCGAGGAGGCCTTCGCCCAACTGACCGGGGACGGGGGGTGAGCGGACGCCTCCTCGCCGTCACCGATATCCTGGTGGCATCGGCACGCCACCAGATCGCCATCGTCCGCTCGCACCCCCTGTTCCTGATCGGCGGGATCGTCCAGCCACTGGTGTTCCTCCTGGTCGTGTTCCACGCCCGTGGCCGCCCCAGCGGTGAGGAGGTGATGGGGGTGGCCACCGCGGTGCTGCTGATGGCTTACTGGGGCTCGACCGTGTGGCAGGGCGCCGGGATCCTCCGCCGCGAGCGTGGCGTGGGCACCCTCGGTGCCCTCATGCGCGGGGTCCGCGCCCCCATGTTGGTGCTGGCGGGCAAGTCCCTCGGAGCGAGCCTCGCACCGGCGCTGTTGACCGGCGCGACCGTGGTGGCGGCCCTCGTGGTGCTCCGGGCGCCCCTCGCCGTGCCGCAGCCGGGCTGGTTCGTGGTCGGGCTGCTCGCGGCGATCCTGTCCGGGACCGCGCTCGGCACCGTGCTGTGCAGCCTGTTCCTGCTCACCCGGTACGGACCACAACTGTCCAGCGCGCTGATGTACCCGGTGTTCCTGCTGGGCGGGCTGCTGATCCCGACCGAGCTGTTCCCGCCCTGGATCGCGTGGCTCGGGTCGTTGGTCAGCCTGAAGTGGGCGCAGCAGTTCCTCGTCAGCCTCGGCACCGGGGCGCCGGATCACGCCGCGCTCGGGATGGTCGGCGCGCTCACGATCGCCTACGCGGTGGCCGGCTCCGCCGCCTTCCGGCACATCGACTCCCTCGTGCGGGGGAGGGGAACCCTTGAGCTGGGCTGACCGGTGGTGGCGGATCGCGCTCACCGTCCGGATCGGTGGGCGGGAGCACCGTGCCGCCAACCCGTGGCGCATCAGCCTCACGACGACGTGGCCCCGCGCGTTGTTCCAGTGCCTGTTCTTCACGTTGCTGGGTCGGGTGGTCGGCGGTGACGACGGCGCTGCGTACATGTTCATCGGCAGCCTGGCCATCATCGTCACGCTGTTCACCATCTCGGAACTGGGTGACGTTCCGATGCGGGATCGGTGGTCTGCCGCCTTCTACCGGCTGCGCCTCGGACGGCTCCCCATCCCGGTGGTCTACACGCTGCGGGCGTGGCCGATGGTCGTGGAGGGTGCGCTCATGGCGGCAGTGTGTTTGCTCGTTGTTGGCGTGATCACCGGACAGGGCGGACTGGTGAGGTCGCTGCTGCCGGTGTTCCCGTTCTACCTGGTGATGGTCGCCACGAGCGCCGCGACCGGACTGGCGACCGCGTCGGTCGGACTGTTCGGCCGCAACGGGGCCGACACGCTCGTCAACAACATCGCCATCTACCTCATCATCGCGACGAGCGGAGCGCTGATCCCGTTGGGCAGGGTGCCGTGGATCGAAGCGGTCGGCACGGTGCTGCCCCTGCGCAACGGCCTCGAGGCGATCCGCAACCGGCTGATCGGCGAGCCTTGGGGTGGCCCGCTGCTGCACGAGGTCGCGGTCGGTCTCGGCTGGTTCCTCGTCGCCGTCCTCTCCTACGCGGTGCTGACACGCCGGGTGCGCCGGACCGACCACGACAAGGTCACCTGACGGGCGTGCCCGCGCCGATCCCCGCGTGCGGTCGTGGCGGATGGTCGCACTGCTCGGAAGGCCGGCGATCGCGTCGGCCAGAGCGCGCATCCTCGATCGCGCTCAGCGCGCAACTGTCCGTTCGGTCGGTGGTGCCCGACGAGGTGAACCGTCTCTACTACCGAGGTCGTACTACCGATAGTAGGAGGTGCCGGATGGTCACGCGGGTCTCCGAGCGACACACCGACGGGAGCACGGGTGGACCGTCGCGAGACGCGGTCCCGCACGCCGTCCGCTGGACCGGTGCGGGCGCGGTGCTGTCCGGTCGCGGTGACGCGCGCGGTGCCCCGTGGGACCTGCTGCGCTACGTGCCACGGGATCCGCGAGCACCGTTGACGTCGCTGGTGCGGCGCATCGACACGTACCGTGGGCGGTTCCACCGGACGATGCGCGGGCTCCTCGGTGCCAGTACGGCGAGGTTGCTGGTCCTGTCGCTCGGGCCTCCCGTGGAGGTGCGGGAGTCGGACCACCTCCCCTTCTCCGGGCGGTCGTTCCTCGTCGTGAACCACGACGGCCCTCTGACCGCCCGGTTCCACGGTCAGCACGTCGGCGTGCACCTCGACCTGGAGCCGTTGGGTGCGTACCGGCTGTTCGGGCCGGCTCCGGAGGTCAGCGGGCGGATCGTCGACCTGACCGCACACGACGCGTTCGACCGTGGCGGCCTCCTCGACCGACTTGCGGCGTGCGAGGATGCGCGGGCACGTCTCTCGCTCCTCGAGCGCGAGCTGGTCGCGCTCGCCCGCGGTGGCCCCGAACCCGATGCCGTGGTCTCCTGGGTGTGGGACCGCCTCATCGCGGCACAGGGGCAGGCGCGGATCGGCGACCTCGTGCGGGAGACCGGCTTCAGCCACCGGTACGTCGGACAGCGGTTCAAGGCACAGGTCGGGATGCCTCCGAAGACGGCCGCACGGATCATCCGGTTCGAGCGGGCCGCGACGCTCCTGGTCAGCGGCCGGCCCGCAGCCGAGGTCGCGGCCCAGTGTGGCTACACCGATCAGAGCCACCTGAGCCGTGACGTCGCCGCCCTGAGCGGCGTCCCCCCGACGGTGCTCGCCTCCGCATCCGTGGACGGCCGGACGCTCTGGCCGTCCGACGGCGAACCGACCACCCGACGCAGCGTCATCGACTGTGCCCGCTCACATGCGTGTTCGTACAAGACGGATGCGCCGACGTCGCCGACCCTCCTCCCTGCGCGCTGAACCGGCGCTCGCTGCTCCGCCATCGACGGTGCGGGAAGGGCCGCAGCGCGACCCACCGTGCGACCGCGTCGGTGACCCGCACGCCCACGCAGGCGGTGTCGCCGCGAGGGGACGGAGGGGTCCGAGATCTCGACCAGGAAGGGGACGTGGATGTGTCCGAGAAGGTCCTGGAAGGCGGCGGCACTGACCTCGCTCATCGCGGTGATGCTTGCGGCCTGCGCGCCGGCGGAGGAGCCGGTGGAGGAAGCGCCGGACGTGGAAGCGCCGGAGGCCGAAGCACCTGAGGAGGTGACCGAGGAGCCCGTGGATGCCGAGGCGATGCCTGGCCTCGACGACTGCGAGGAGTTCCCCAACGAGTGCAACATGGGCCCGCGTGCCGAGGGTGGCGCGATCACGTGGCTGATCAACCAGGGTCACGACGGGGTGTACAACCAGCTCCGTGCCGAAGGCAACACGGTCTACCTGCTCCAGATGCTCAGCGGCCTGATGCCGCGGGGCGGGTACTTCGCGCCTGACGGTGAGTGGGCCTGGGACTACGACTTCCTCGCGGACGAGCCGCAGGTCATCAACGATGACCCGCAGACGATGCAGTTCACGATCCGCGACGAGGCCGTGTGGAGCGACGGTACCCCGATCGACGTCGACGACATCCGCTGGCGCTGGTACCACAACAGCGGCGACGAGGACCTGTGCGTCGGCTGCGACCCGGCGAGCACCAGCTTCTGGGACGCCGTGGAGAGCGTCGAGAGCGACGACGGCAAGACCATCACCGTGACCCTCTACGAGGGCGCGATCGAGCCCGAGTGGTTCGCGGCGATCACCGACCTGATCTACCCGGCGCACGTCCCCGGGGTGGACTGGACCACGCCGGAGGGCATGGGCGAGTCGTCGCAGTACTTCAACACCAACGTGCCGGACTGGTCGGGTGGCCCCTACCTGGTCGAGGAGTGGATCGCCGACGAGCGGCAGGTGCTGGTGCAGAACCCGGAGTGGTACGGCGAGGAGTTCGTG
>SKNO01000125.1 GCA_007120465.1 Nitriliruptoraceae bacterium | reverse complement strand
GTGTTACTCACCCGTTCGCCGGTTTCCACGAGGTGCAAGCACCTCGCTTCGTCCCTCGACTTGCATGTGTTAGACCCGCCGCCAGCGTTCATCCTGAGCCAGGATCAAACTCTCCGTTGAGTGACCTTGTGGACACTGACGTGTCCACGATCGACACGAACGGAGGGTTCGAGGACCGTGCCGTCCCTCGAGCACGAGGCTCGGGTTCCAGCACGATCGTGATCCCTCATGATCCGTTCTTCGTTACATGGGGTTCTACACTCACTCGAAGATCGCTGCCCACGGCTGTGGGTCGCGATCGACGGGGTCGTGTCACACCTCGTCCTCGACCTCGCGGTCGCGGACCAGATGCGTCACTGGCTTTTGGCACCCTGTGCAGTTCTCAAGGAGCGATGGCGCAGCGTGCTGCGGGTTCCGTCCACCCCGAGCGTACCGCTCGTTCGGGACCGGCTTCCGCCGCGCTGCGTTCCGCGCGGTCTCGCGACCGGCGCGGCAGCCCAAGCTACCAGCTCCGGTCGGAGCCTCCAACTCGAGGGCCGTGGGCGGGGCGCACCACGATCGGTGCGCGATCCGGGCTCCTCAAGAGCCGTGGCCGCTGAGCGGAACAGTCAGTGTACGTCGCTGTGCGCTGTGCTGTCAAGTCACCCGAGCGGGCGGTGGGCGCTGGCCCGGAGGGCCCGCGGGTGACCACCTCGTCGCCGAGGCGCGGCGTCGCGTGACGTCGCGGCTGCGCACGCTAGCGGGACGTCACGCGCCGCGGCCAGCCCCGCCGGTGATCGTGCGCCCATCGCTCTCCGCGGTCCGGACAGCCGCGCCGCAGGCGCGTCGCGTCAGGACGCCCGGGGTGAGCGACGGTAGCGGCTCACCGCCGCGGCACCGGACACCACCAGCCGCCAGGGACGGTCGGCGGCCTGCGAGACCCCGACCCGCGGTCCGCGCTCCACCTCGCCGGCGAACCCGTCCACGACGAGGGACAGCGCCCCGTCGGCGAGGAGGTCGTGACCGTCGAGGGTGAGACCGATGTCCAGCCCCTCGGTGAGGTTGCCGGGCCCGCGCAGCAGCGCCGCGTCGTCACGGACGTGGGGGCGGCGCCGGCGGACCTCCGCCGTGCCACGCAGCACCGCGGCCGCGCGGACCAGCACGGCGGCACCCTCCCCCTCGGCGCCGACGCTGACGTTGAGGCAGCGGTGGATGCCGTAGGAGCGGTACACGTAGGCCACCCCGGGTGGACCGAACATCGTCTGGCAACGCGGCGTCGGTCCGCGGTAGCTGTGGCTCGCCGGGTCGTCCGGGGCGTAGGCCTCCACCTCGACGATGCGGGCCCACACCTCGGCGCCATCGGTGAACCGGCGCACGAGCACCGCGCCGAGCAGCGCCTCGGCCGCCCGCACCGGCGCGACGGCCAGCCGATCCCGTGGGAAGGGCCGCAACGCTCCGTGCTCCCGGTCCACGGCCACCTCGGTGTGCTCACGCACGGTCACGGATCCCGTCGCGCCACGCGAGGAACCGATCGACGGGCCAGGTGTTGGCGATCGCCGCGCGGTCGAGGCCGGCCCGTCGGGCCTGGGCGACCCCGAACCGGGCGCGGTCGAGTTCGTCGACCGCGTGGGCGTCGGTGGAGATCACGAAGGTGACGCCGCGGCGCGCGCCCTCGCGGATCACCTCGACCGGGGCGTCCAGCCGGCGCAGGCTCGCGTTGATCTCGATGGCGGTGCCCGTGTCGGCCGCCGCGTCCAGCACCTGCTCCACGTCGAGCTCGATCCCCGGACGGGTGCCCAGCATCCGTCCGGTGAGGTGGCCGATCGCCGTTACGCTGGGGTGACGGATCGCGGTGACCACCCGGGCGGTCTGCTCCTCGACGTCCCGCGAGAAGTGCGAGTGCACGCTGGCCACCAGCCAGTCGAAGGTGGCGAGGAACCCGGCGTCGTAGTCGAGCGAACCGTCCACGCCGATGTTGAGCTCGGCGCCGTGCAGGAGCCGGATGTCGCCGCGTTGCTCCTCGAGCGCACGCAGCTCACGACGCTGGGCCTGCATGTCCTCACGCGACACGCCGTTGATCGTGAGGTCCTCGGCGTGGTCGGTGATCGCCAGGTACTCGAGTCCCCGGTCCACGGCGGCGGCCACCAGGTCCTCGAGGGCGTCGCGTCCGTCCCCCGACAGGTCGGTGTGGTCGTGGAGGTCCCCGCGCAGGTCCGCGACCTCCGGCAGGTCGGGCGTGGCCCCTTCGAGCGCCTGCTCGATCTCCCCGTCGTCCTCGCGCCGCTCGGGTGCGATCCACGGCAGGTCGAGCGCGGCGTAGACCTCCTCCTCGGTCGTGCGCGCGACCACCTCGCCGTCCTCCTGGTGGGCGAGCGCGTACTCGTTCAGCGTCCAGCCACGCTCCATCGCCCGTTGCCGTAGCCGGATGTTGTGCGCCTTCGAGCCGGTGAAGTACACGAGCGCGGCCCCGAAGCTCTCCGGCGGCACGATCCGCAGGTCGACCTGCAGCCCGTCCCGGGTCACCACCGACGTCTTCGTGTCACCCGACCCGAGGACCCGCTCCACCTCGGAGTGCTCCAGGAACGCCGAGGTGACGGCCTCGTGGTCGTCCGCCGCGACCAGCACGTCGACGTCCCCGATCGTCTCCCGGAAGCGCCGCAGGCTGCCCGCGTACGCAGCCTCCTCGACGGCGTCGAGCTCCCGCAGCACCGCGACGATCCGCTCGGCGGGCGGGAGCGCGTCGGCGATCGGCACCCGCACGTCCTTGGACGACAGCCCGAGCTTCTCGATGCCCTGGCGGAGGTTGTCGACCGTGCGTTCCCCCAGCCCCGGCAACGCGGCGACGCTGCCGTCGTCGAGCCCCGCGGCCAGCCCGTCGAGATCGACGATCCCGAGCTCGTCGGCCAGCAGCTGCACCGTCTTCGGGCCGAGGCCCGGCACCTTCATCAGCTCGACCTGGCTGGCGGGGTGGGCCGCGCGCAGCTCCTCGAGCTTGACGATCGTGCCGGTGTCGACGTACTCCCGGATCCTGGCGGCGATGCTCTTGCCGATGCCCTTGACCTGCGCCAGCTCGTTCGCGCTCAGGTCGGCGACGTCGCGGTCCAGTGAGCGCACCGCCCGCTCGGCGTTCTGGTAGGCGCGGACCCGGAAGGTGTTGGGGCTGCCCTCGTCGAGCTCGGTGAGGGTCGCGAGCTCGGCGAGCAGGCGGGCCACCTCGTCGTTGGTGTGCGCCACGGCAGGCTCCGGTCCGGTCGGTGCACGAGCGTAGCCAGCCGCCCCACCGGCCCTCCCGGCTGGCGGCGCCGCGACGACAGCGGTTCAGCCCCGGTTCGCCTCGGCCGCCGCCCGGGCGCGATCGAGCTGCTCGCGCACCGAGCCGAGCGCGGTGGCGTTCACCGCGTCGCGCCGCGCGATCGCCTCCCGGACGTCGAACCGCGCGGCGACGTCGGCGTCCAGCGCGGGGTGCAGCCCGGCCAGCTCCTCGGGGTCCAACCCGTCGAGGTCGACCCCTCGGGACTCGGCCAGCCGCACCACCTCGCCGACCACCTCGTGGGCCTCCCGGAAGGGCACGCCGCGGGTCACGAGCTCCTCGGCGAGGTCGGTCGCCAGCGCGAACCCGCCGACGCTGGCGGCGGCCAGCCGGTCACGATCGAAGGTCAGCGACGCGACCGTGCCGGTGATCGCGGGGAGGACCAGCCGCAACGTGCCGACCGCGTCGAACACCGGCTCCTTGTCCTCCTGCAGGTCGCGGTCGTAGGTCAGCGGCAGCGCCTTCAGCGTGGTCAGCAGCGCGACCAGGTTGCCGATCACCCGGCCGGCCTTCCCGCGCGTGAGCTCGGCGACGTCGGGGTTGCGCTTCTGCGGCATGATCGACGACCCCGTCGAGAAGGCGTCGCCGACCCGCGCGAACCCGAACTCGCTGGTGGCCCACAACACCACCTCCTCCCCCAGCCGGGACAGGGTCACCGCCAGGATCGCGCTGGCCGACAGCACCTCCAGCGCGAAGTCCCGCGACGCCACCGCGTCCATCGAGTTCGGGGCCACCCGGGAGAAGCCGAGGTGGTCGGCGTAGGCAGCCGGGTCCAGCCCCAGGGTCTGCCCGGAGAGGGCACCCGAGCCCAGCACGGACTCGTCCAGCCGGTCCCGCGCGTCGCGGAACCGACCGGCGTCGCGATCGAGCATCCACACGTAGGCGAGCAGGTGGTGGCTGAGCAGCACCGGCTGGCCACGTTGCAGGTGGGTGTAGCCGGGCGCGAGCCAGTCGAGGTGGGCTTCGGCCTGGGCGACGAAGGCGGCCTGCAGCTCCCCGATCAGCCCGACCAGCTCGTCGCAGGCGTCCCGGCACCACAGCCGCAGGTCGCTGGCGATCTGGTCGTTGCGGGACCGGCCGGCGCGCAGCTTGCCACCGACGGCGCCGAGCTCCTCCACCAGCCACCGCTCGATCGCGCCGTGCACGTCCTCGTCGCCGGTGGTGAACGGGAACCCGTCGGTGGCGAACAGCTCGGCGCAGCGGTCCAGCGCCCCGACCAGCGCATCGCGTTCGGCGTCGTCGAGCACCCCGATGCGGTGCAACTCGTGGGCGTGGGCGCGTGAGCCGGCCAGGTCCTGCCGCCACAGGTGGCGGTCGAACCCGGTGGAGACCCCGAGCGCCCACGCGGCCTCGTCGGGCCCGGCGGTGAACCGGCCGCCCCACAGCCGTCCGGTGTCGGTCGCATCGCTCATCGGGTGCCCTCTCTCGTCGTGGGGCGCACGCTACTCAGC
>SKNO01000202.1 GCA_007120465.1 Nitriliruptoraceae bacterium | reverse complement strand
CGATCTGGCCGACCTGACCTCACCGCGCGCCGCGGTGCTGCTGGCGATCGCCGACGACGCGCTGGTCAGTGGCCACCGCTCCTCGCACTGGACCGGGGTCGCCCCGTCGCTGGAGGAGGACCTCGCCTTCTCCACGATCGCGCAGGACGGCATCAACCACGCCGACCTGTGGTACCAGCTGCTGGTCGGTCCGGAGGGGGACGTCCGCGCGGGCGTAGATGCGCTCGGGCTGGGGCGTGCGCCGGAGGCGTACCGTCACGCGATCCTGTGCGAGCGGCCCCCACGCGACTTCGCCTTCACCCTCGCCCGGCACTGGGCGTTCGAGCGGTTCGACGCGATCCGCCTCGACGCGTTGGCGGGGTCGTCCGACGCGGACGTCGCCGCGATCGCGCGCAAGCTCCTCCACGAGGCCCGCTACCACCTCGAGCACGCCGACCACTGGTTCGACCGCCTGCACCGCGGCGGCGACGAGGCGCACGGCCGCTTCGGCGCGGCGCTGGCGGCGGTGCTGCCCGAGGCGCTGGGGCTGTGCGAGGACGTCCACGGCGAACCCGACGCGATCGCGACCGGGCTGTTCCCCGTGGGGCACGTCGCGCTGCGCGCCCGCTGGCTGGAGGTCGTCGCGCCGCTGCTCGAACGGGCCGGGTACGGCGACCTCGTGCCGGCGGAGGACGCCGTCGCGCCACCGGACGCGTCGGGCGGTCGGCGCGGGCACCACTCCCCCGACTTCACCGACGACGTGTGGCCGGAGATGACGGCGCTGTACCGTGCCCACCCGGGAGCGAGGTGGTGAGCACGTGACGACGCGGACCTCGATCGACACTGCGGCGGTCCGCCGCGCGGTCGAGGCCGTGCCCGACCCGGAGCTGCCGCCGGTCACGGTCGGGATGCTCGGCATGGTCCACGACGTGCGGGTCGCCAGCGACGGGAGCGTCACGGTGGAGCTGTTGCCGACGTTCTCCGGCTGTCCGGCGACCGACCTGATCGTGGAGGACGTGCAGACCGCGGCCCGCGCGGTGACGGGCGTCACCGACGTGTCGGTGTACCTGCGGCACGACCCGCCGTGGACCCCGGACCGGATCGACGAGGCGGGCCGCGAGGCGCTGCGACGCTTCGGGATCGCCCCACCCGGTGGGCCGCTGCCCGGCGCCGTGCAGCCCGACGGACGCCCATCCCTGCCGCTGACGGTGGCCGCCGACCCCTTCCCGCGCCCGTGCCCGTACTGCGGTTCCGACGACACGGTGCGCGATGCGCCCTTCGGCCCGACCCCGTGCCGTGACGTGCGCTACTGCCGCGCCTGCGACCAGCCCTTCGAGGCCTTCAAGTCCTGAGGGCGACGTGTGCGGCTCCCGACGGCGGCCAGTGTGGCCTCGCGTCAGGGGCCGCCCGTGTCGGCCTCGACGAGGGCGGCGAGGGTGCGCACGCTCAGGCGGCAGCCGTGTCGGCCTCGGCCAGCGCCGCGAGGTTGCGCAGGGAGCGTCCGAAGATGCGTCGCAGGATCGGCAGCACCAGGGTGGAGGCACCCCACTCACCGAGCCGACCCAGCGGCGGGTCGATCTGCTCCCACCAGGTGACGACGGTGGCGTCGGGTCCGTCCTCCGCCAGCTCGAAGGCGCCGGTCCCGGTGATGATCCGGCCCAGGTGGGTGACCTCGAGGTAGCGCGGCTCGTCCCAGCCGGTGACCCGCATCACGTCCTGCACCGTCACCCCCAGCAGGTTGGTGGGGCACCGCAGGGTCACGCCCTCGCCGGTGCGGGCGGGCGTGAGCACCTCGACGTCCTTCGCGTCGAGCATCCACTCCGGCTGGCGCTCCCAGGTGGTCAGCACCGCCCAGACGGACTCCCGGGGCGCCGCGATCCGTTGCACGACCTCCAGGCGCATGACCCCTCCTCTCCGGTGTCGTCACCGGGGCCCCGGTGACCGGCCGCCGGTGTCGCATCCCGTGGGGCGCGGCGGCCAGCAGCGGAGGCCATCGTGACACAGGAGGGCGGCGGAGGTGGTCAGCTAGGCTCGGACCCCGACCGGGCCCGCCACGTCCCTGCACGTGCCCGTGGCCCCGCGGCGTCGTCCGAGGCGCCGCCTCCACCGACCTCAGAAGGGATCCCCGTGTTCGCCGATATCGACGGCAACGCCCTGCACTACGTCAGCTACGGCGAGGGGCCACCGGTCGTGTTCGTCCACGGCCTGGGTGGCACCAGCAACGTCTGGCACGGCGTGATGCAGGCGATGCAGCAGCACCACCACAGCGTGGCGATGGACCTGCGCGGCCACGGGCGCAGCCAGGGCCGCGGCAAGTTCTCGATCGAGGGCTGGTCCAAGGACGTCCTCAAGCTGATCCGCCACCTGGAGCTGCCGGCGGTGACCCTCGTCGGCCACTCGATGGGGTCGCTGATCGCCCAGCAGCTCGCCCAGAGCTCACCCGACTCCGTCGATCAACTGGTGCTGATCGGCGGGATCTCCTACTTCCAGCCGCCCACCGCCGACGCGTACCGGGAACGGGCCGACCTCGTCGAGGCCGAGGGCATGGACGTCCTGGTCGACACCTGGCTCGACGGGGCGGTCTCCCCGCAGACCCACGCGACCCAGGCCGGTGGCGTCGGGATGCTGCGCGAGATGTTCCTGCGCAACGACCCGATCAGCTACGCGAAGTCCTGTCGCGCCCTGTCCAAGGCACCGCAGATCCGGCGCGACGAGATCGGTCAGCCCTCCCTGCTCATCACGGGCGCGCACGACCGCTCGACCCCGCTGGCGATGGCCGAGGAGCTGAAGGCCTCGATCCCCGTGAGCCGGGTGAAGGTGCTGCCTGACGTCGGACACTGGTGCACCGTCGAGGCACCTGGCGCGGTGGCGGCCGCGATCCTCGAGTTCCTCACCTGAGTGGCCGCGCCGAGAGGGGGCCCGGCTCGCGACGCGCCCTGGACCGAACGGACACCCCGTGAGCCACGACCCCGCCGAGGGCCCCGACCCGACGACCTACCGCCAGCGGCTGCCGACCCCGCTGCTCGCCCCCGGGGAGGCCGCGCCGGGCCCCGCGCCGGTGCTCGCGCTGCCGCGGCGCCGCCTGGATCTGGCGGCCCGTGTCGGGGTGATGGGGATCGTCAACCGCACGCCCGACTCCTTCTACGACCGCGGCGCGACCTACGCCTTCGACGCGGCGCTGGCCCACGCCCGCCGGCTGATCGCCGAGGGCGCCGACATCATCGACGTCGGCGGGATCAAGGGCGGACCCGGCGAGGAGGTGAGCGTCACCGACGAGATCGCCCGGATCGCACCGTTCGTCGCCGCGCTCCGCGCGGACGCGCCGGACGTGCTGGTCTCGGTCGATACCTTCCGCGCCGAGGTGGCGGAGGCCGCGCTCACTGCGGGTGCGGACATCGTCAACGACGTGACCGGGCTGCACGACCCCGAGGTGCTCGACGTCGTGGTCGCCCACGATGCCGGCTACGTCGCGATGCATCACGGTGGCCAGCCGCGCACCCGGCCGTTCCGCCGCCACTACAGCCCGGACGTCACCCACGCCGTGGTCCGCCACTGCCGGGAGCTCACGCAGAGGGCGATGGCGGCCGGGGTGCCGCGCGAGCGGCTGATCGTCGACCCCGGTCACGACTTCCAGAAGACCACGGCCCACTCCCTCGAGGTGACCCGACGGCTCCCGGAACTGGCCGCGCTGGGCTTCCCGGTGCTGGTGGCGCTGTCCAACAAGGACTTCATCGGGGAGACCCTGGCGGCGCCGCTGGATCGGCGGGTCGACGGCAGCCTGGCCGCGGCGGTGTTCTCGATCCTGCGCGGGGCGCACCTGGTGCGGGTCCACGAGGTACAGCGCACGGTCGACGTGGTCCGCATGACCGAGGCGATGCTGGGGTGGCGCGCGCCGGCGCTCGCGGTGCGCGGGCTGGAGTAGGTGCGGAGCGCCACCCGGCGGTCACGCGTCGCGGGACCGGCGGGGACCGGAACCGGCGGTGGGCAGGCCGAGGACGCCGGGCAGCTCGCGCACCGTCCCGATCCGGACGGTGGAGGCCGGCACGTCGGCCACCGGCATCGCGGCATCCGACCCGGCCACCCACACGGTCGTCATGCCGAGGCGTGCCGCCCCACCGATGTCGGCCTCGAGGTTGTCCCCCACCATCACGACCCGCTCCGGCGGTGGGTCGCCGAGCTCCTCGAGTGCCGCACGGAAGATCGCGGGGTCCGGCTTGGCTGCCCCCACCTCCTCGGAGATCACGAGGGGGGCGGGGAACCCGGCCAGCGCGGAGGCGGCCAGCCGCGGGCGCTGCACGTCGGCGAGCCCGTTGGTGAGGTAGGCGAAGGGGTGGTGACCCGCCACCGCCGCGACCGCCTCCTGTGCCCCGTCGAGCAGCTGGGTCCCCGCCGCGAGGTGGCCGAGGTAGGACTCCGCCAGCGCGGCGACGTCGACCCCGTCGACCCCGAGTACCATCAGCACCTCGTCCCACCGTTCCACCCGTGCGCGGCCCGGTGTCATCTCGCCCCGCTCCAGCGCGCGCCAGTACCGCGTGTTGATGCGCCGGTAGGTGGCCACCACCTCGTCGTCGACGTCGATCCCGAGTCCGCCGAGGGTGTCGGCCACGGCATGCCGTTCGGCCGCGTCGAAGTCGAACAGGGTGCCGTCGAGGTCGAACAGGACCCAGCGGTCGGTGGCCACGTGCCCTCCCTCGCGGACGGCGGGGAACATCCGGGTGCCGACGCTACCGGCGGGACGCCGCCGCGCCCGCCCCGGCCGCCACCAGCCGGACACGACGGACACCGCCCGGACACGACGGACACCGCCCGGACACGACGG
>SKNO01000118.1 GCA_007120465.1 Nitriliruptoraceae bacterium | reverse complement strand
GACCGGGCCGATCGAGGATCTGCTGACCGGTCTGCGTCTGCTGATCGCGGCGGTGCACGACCTGGGCTGACGTGGTGTCCGCCGCGGTTGGTGTGCCAGTGACCGGCTGACTGGCACCGAGATCGAGGTCGGTTCCTTCGTACGGTCGAGGGCGACCGGAAGGATCCGTCATGTTCCGCCCATCGTTCCCCGCCGCCGTGAGGCGACTGCTGCGTGGCCTCACCCAGGATCTGCGTGCTGGCCGGTTGCTCAGCGAAGCGCCCTACAACGTCAGGTTCTGCCCGTGCTGCGAGGGCGATCCCCGGCTGCGGCGCTGCGACACCCACGTTCCGACGTCAGCGCGGGGCGACCGGCGATGAGTGGCGCGCGCCTCACCGAGACCGTGAGCCTGTTCGGCGGCCTGCTCGCCACGCTGCTGGTGCTGTTCATCCCGATCACGATCGGGCTGGTCCTCGCCCAACGCTGGCTGGGTACCGAGCGGCTCGCACGTCTGCTCGGCGGCGAACGGCTGCTCCCCGCGCTCGTGAAGGGCACCGTGCTCGGTGCCGTGACCCCCTTCTGTGGCTGCTCGACGGTCCCGCTGCTGTTGGGCCTGCTCCGCGCCCGGGTCCGCTTCGCCGGGGTGGCGGCGTTCATGCTCGCGTCGCCGCTGCTCAACCCCTACATCCTCGGCGTCGTGGCGCTGTTGTTCGGTGCACGCACCGCTGCCGTCTACGCGGCGCTGGCCGTGGTGACCTCCATGGGGCTCGGTGCCCTGTGGGAGGCGAGCGGCCTGCGGGGGTACCTCAGGTCGGGCGTGGTCCCGCCGGTGATGGCCGAGGTGGAGCGGTCTGGATCCATGGCGGCCGAGGCAGCAGCCGTACAAGCGGTCACCGCTGGCCATGCAGGTCGCGAGGCAGGTCTCGGCCCACCGCAGCCCGATGGTGCGGTCGCCTGCCGAGCCGCGGGGGACGGTGTCGACTGCACCACACCCGACCGCCCTGCTGAGGTGGACGAACCGGCCTGGAGGGGTCTGCGCATCGAACTCCGTGCTGCATGGTCGGCCGCCGGCGACCTGCTCCGTCCGATGCTGCGACCCCTGCTGCTCGGGGTCACCATCGGTGCGTTGACCTATGGGGTCGTGCCCGAGGGTTGGCTGGGCGACCTGCTCGGCAGGACGACCTGGTGGTCGCTGCCGCTCGCGGCGGCGCTCGGGCTGCCCCTGTACCTCCGGGGTGAAGCCGCCTTCCCGATCGGTGCAGGCTTGCTCGCCGCCGGGGTCGGCGAGGGCCCGATGTTCGCGATGGTGATCGCCGGGATGGGCGCCAGCCTGCCCGAGGTGACGATGCTCGCCGGCATCTTCGAACGACGGCTGCTCGGCGCCTTCCTCGCCTCCGTGTTCGCGACCGCGATCCTCGGCGGTCTGCTCATCCCGTTGGGGTAGGGATAGCCGTACTCGGGTCGGGTGCTACCCCTGTGGGTGGGGCGGGACGACGGCCGTAACGTCCACCGTGTCGCAGAGGAGCACCGTCGTGGCCACGATCCCCGCCCAAGCGAGCCGCCCGCCGACCTCGCAGCCGGGTCGGGTCCGACGGACCCGCCACGACAGCGTCGGACGGCTGGGAGGGGCGGACGTCAGGCGCATCGCCGCGGCCGGTCTGCTCGCCACCTTCCTCGTCCTCGCCATGGCCGTCCCCGCCCTCGCCCACGGCGACGTCCCCGTCGTCGACGAGGTGCTCGTGCTCGATCCCGGGACGTCGGCCAGCTTCGATGCCGCCCTGCACTACCACCGACTCGTCGGCCAGGTGACCGGTGACGGACCGGTCCGGGTGCGCCTGGTGGCGTCACGTACGGGCGAGGAGCGGGTCGCGGCCGGCCCCGGCACCGATCTGCGCTTCAACGAGCTGGTGCGCTGCTGCGACGAGGCGTGGGCCCCACACACCCTGCTCGTCGAGAACGTCAGCGGCGAAGCGGTGACCGTGGTCGCGCGTGCGCGCCTCGTCCACGACGACCTGGCCGTCATGGTGGACGGGGCGGAGTCGGGCACGAGAGCCGCGATCGTCCTGCTCGCGCTCGGGTGGTCGGTGTTGGTGTGGCGGCAGACACGGCGCAACGACGCCGACGTCCCGCTGCGGCGGCCGGCCATCGCGTTCGCGCTGCTCGGCCTGTTCGTGCTGGGACTGGGCAGCTACGCGAGCGTGCGCTACGGGCTCGGCGGAGCGCCGAGCGTGGTGGCCGGCAACGCGGACGTACCGGTCCTGCCGACGAACCCGATCGTGTCCCGTGCGAGCCTCCTGCTGGGACTGTCGATGGCTGGATGGGCGCTGTCCGGGGCGTGGTGGGTGCGCGCACGGCGTGGCGCGCCCCGGATGCCGTGGACCGCCCTCGGGATCGTGCTGGTCGGTGCGGTCGGGGTCGTGGCGGTGGCCGTCTCCGTGGTGTACGGCAACCCGCTGGTGCAGGTGGCGTGGTTCGTCGCCGCGGCCGGCCCGATCCTCGTCGTGCTGGTCAGCTCGCGGTCGAGGCGTCAGGTGATGTCGACCGCGGTACCGGCCACGTCGATGCCACCCGTCCCCGCGGGCACCGTCACACGCAACGATGCCGGCCGGCCCAGGTCCTCGCCCTGCAGGATCTCGAAGCTCGCGGGCGGCTCGATCGCCCCGATCGCGCGCAGATAGGCGCCGAAGGCC
Organism: Nitriliruptoraceae bacterium; assembly: GCA_007120465.1. Taxonomy (GTDB): domain Bacteria; phylum Actinomycetota; class Nitriliruptoria; order Nitriliruptorales; family Nitriliruptoraceae; genus CSSed11-175R1. The sequence goes on along the minus strand of SKNO01000118.1, from coordinate 13,331 downwards.
GCAGCCGCGGCGCCCGTCGCCGGATCCTCGACCACCCCGCCGATGGGGAAGAGGTTGCGGGCGTGCCACCGCCCCGCCTGGTCGGGCCACAGGTAGGCGACCGTGGTCAGATCCTCCGCGCGCATGGCGGCCAGCAGCCGGTCGAAGTCGTAGGCCAGACCACGGAGCACCTCACGCTCGCGCAGGACCAGCAGCAGGTGCCGTGCGCCCGCGAACGCGACCGCCGGCGGGTACCGATCGTCGAGCACGTCGCCACCGACGCCGCATGCAGACAGGACCTCGGTGGCCAGCTCAGCGGAGGCATCCTGCACCTCCGGGGTCACCGAACGCAGCGTCGCGACCGGCCGACCCTCCCGGTCCGCAACCTCGACGTCGACCGTGCCGGAGCGCAGGTGGAAGGCGAAGGCGCCGGCACCGACCTCGCGGCCGAGTTGCACCGCAGAGGCGATCGTCGCGTGGCCGCAGAACGGCACCTCGCTGACCGGCGAGAAGTAGCGGACCTGCCAGGCGCGTCGACCGGGAGCCGGCGCCGCGAGGAAGGCGGTCTCCGAGTAGCCGACCTCGGCGGCGATGCGCTGCATCCGGTCCTCGGGGAGCGGCTCGTCGGTGATCACCACCCCCGCGGGGTTGCCGCCGGCTGGATCGTCGGTGAAGGCCGCCAGGCGATGGATCGCGAGGTCCTCACCACTCATGGCTGCCTCCCGTCCGGGTGTCGACAGGTGCCACCATCAGCCAGCGGCAGCGCCGATGTGCTCACCGGATCCCGAGCTGGCGGTCACGGCGCGCGGTGTCGTCGATCTCCCACACCTCGACCAGCCGGTCGTCCTCCCACCGGAAGAACATCGCGACGTCGTACTCGATGCGTTTGCCCGTCGCCGACAGCCCGCGCCAGGTGCCGTGGTGGGTGCCGCTGAGTCGTGCGCGGACGGCGACGCGGTCCTCCTGCTCGAGCAGATCCGCCACCTCGAAGCGCAGGTCGGGGAACCCTTCGAGCCATCGGTGGATGATCGCCGCGAGATCGTCACCGTCGGTCTGCCGCTCGACGCCGCCGTGGTGGAAGGTCAGGCCCGGCAGTTCGTCACCGAGGGTCTCGGTCTCCCCCTGGGTCCAGGCCACCTCGAGGAGCCAGCGGACGAAGTCGCCGTGCGTGCCCATGGGGTCTCCCGCGTGTTCGAACACCGGGGTGACCCTAGCTGCCATGTCGTCGATGAGGATCCGCATCGCAGCGCGGTCGGCCTCCCGCGGCTGCGACCGTTGCAACGTGCCGTGCGCACCTGCATCCTGCGGTCCGCGGCCGGTGTGACCCGTCGGATGGCCCGCGGGCGGTCGACCGAGTCCGTGCGTTCGGGAGGCGACACGATGGGGTTCGAGGTGCGGTTCGTCCGCCGCCCTGACGGTGCGTGCCTCGCGTACGCGACGTTGGGGGCGGGACCGCCGATGGTGTGGGTGCCGGGGTGGATCAGCCACCTCGAGCTCATGTGGGAGCACGAACCGATCCGTCGGTTCTTCGGTCACCTGGCGTCGAACCACACGTTGATCCTGTACGACAAGCACGGCGTCGGCCTGTCCGACCGTGACCGCACGGTGTTCACCCTCGACTCCGAGGTGGACGACCTCACCACCGTCCTCGACGAGCTCGACCCCGGCCCCGCGGTGCTGATCGGCAACTCGCAGGCCGGGGCGGTCGCGAGCGCCTTCGCGGCCCGCCGGCCGGACCGTGTCAGCCACCTGATCCTCCACGGCGCGTGGGCCTACCTCGGGGACCTCGTGGCCGACGAGGTGCGGACCTCGCTGCTGTCGGTGGTCGAGGCGCACTGGGGACTGGGCTCGGAGCTGATCGCCGACCTGCTGATCCCCGGTGCGGACGCCGAGCTGCGGGCGTGGTTCGCCCGGTTCCAGCGCGAGTCGGCCGACGCCCGGACCGCGCTCCGCCTGCTGGAGCTGTCCTACGACCTCGACGTCAGACCGCTGCTCCCGCAGATCCGCGCCCCCACGCTGGTCCTCAACCGACGGGACGACCGGGCGACCCCGCCGCCGATGGGCCGGGAGTTGGCGGCGCTGATCCCCGGCGCGCGCTTCCGGCTGGTGCCGGGACGGGTCCACTTCCCGTGGGAGGAGGACCCCGACACGATCCTCCGGGAGATCGGAGCCTTCCTCGACGTGGACGTGGTTCCGACCGACGGGGCCCGCGCGGCGAGGGAGCCGACGGACGGACCGCGAGCGGTGCTCCGCCGCGTCGGCGAGGTCTGGACGGTCGGGTTGGAGGACCGCGAGGTGCTGCTGAAGGACGTCAAGGGGCTGCGGTACCTCGCTGAGCTGCTCGGGCGGCCCGGTGTGGAGGCGCACGTGATCGAGCTGGTGGCCGCGGTCGAGGGTGCCCCTCCCGCCGGCGGCGATCGCCATGACGTGGAGCTCGCAGGACGGCTCGGGCCGGACGCGGGCCTCGGTCCCGTGCTCGACGGACAGGCCCGGGAGGCCTACGCGGCCCGCATCGACGAGCTGCGCGAGGAGCTCGCGGCCGCGGACGCCGCCAACGACGTCGACCGGGCCACCGCCGCCCGGACGGAGATCGACGCGCTCACCGAGCAGCTGGCTGGCGCGCTCGGGCTCGGGGGGCGTGACCGCCCGATGGGTGCCACGGCGGAGCGGGCGCGCGTCAAGGTCACGCGGCTCCTCCGGGATGCGATCCGTCGGATCCAGGAGGCCGACCCGCACCTCGGGCACCTGCTGGATACGACCGTGCGGACCGGGACGTACTGCTCGTACCAGCCCCCACCCGACGGTGGCCCGCGCTGGGACCTGTGAGCCGCTCGCCGCACCGTCCGCGGTGCTGACGGGCGTCGTTCGTTCGCGCCGTACGGCGTTCACCGCGTCGTCACGCCCCCGGGGCAGCGGACGCGGACGCTCCCGACCGGGACGTCCGCGTGGTTCCGGCGACGGTGGAGCGGGAGGACGATCGATGCGTGTGCTGGTGACCGGTGGTACGGGGTTCGTGGGCGCCCACTGCGTCCGTGCGCTGCGCGACGACGGCCACGAGGTGGTGGTGCTCGCCCGGGACCCGCAGCGGGTTCCCACCGCCCTGGAACCCCTCGAGGTCGCAGCCGACGACGTCGTCGTCGGGGACGTCCGTGACGACACGGCGGTCGAGCGGGCGCTCTCGGACGTCGAGGCGGTGCTGCACGCCGCCAACGTCTACAGCTTCCACCCCGCCGCCGAGCGGACCCTGGAGGAGGTGAACGTCGACGGGACCCGACGGATCCTGCACGCCGCGGTCGCGCGTGGGCTGGACCCGGTGGTCCACGTCTCCTCGACGGTCGCGCTGCTGCCGAGCGACCATCTCACGAGCGCGTCGCCCGTCGGCGAGCCCGACGGCGCCTACGCGCGGACGAAGGCCGCGGCCGAGTCGATCGCGAACGACCTGCAGGAGCAGGGGGCGCCGGTCGTGATCACCAACCCGGCCGCCGTCATCGGACCGCACGATCCACACGTCGGCGACACCACCGCCCCGTTCCGGGACATGGTTCGGGGCAAGCTCCGGACCGTGTACCGGGCGGGGGTCGGGTTGGTCGATGTCCGGGATCTCGCGACCGCGCATGCGCGCCTGTTCACCCCGGGACGCGGCCCGCGGCGGTACCTGATGGCTGGCCACTGGGTCGGCATCCCCGAGATGTTCCGGCTACTGGCCCGGGTGCTCGAGCGACGGCTCCCGCGGATGTGGATGCCGACGGGCGCGGTGGTGGCGGCAGCGCGCCTGGCCGACGCCGCGCGGCGACGGGGCATCGATCCGGGTTTCTCGAGCGAGCTCGTCTGGGTCCAGCGGCACCACCCCCGGTTCGACGACCGCGACACGCAGCGCGAGCTCGGCGTCGCGTGGCGGCCGACCACCGACTCGCTGCGTGACATGGTGGCGTGGCTGCACGAGCAGGGGCGACTGTCCGCACGCCAGGCGGGCGCGGCCGCAGGTGCGGGCTGGACCGCGGGCGTGCCCTCCGGCGTCAAGGCTCGGTGGGTCGCGTGACGTTCGGGGTCGTCGAGGTGGCGAGGCCGCCGTCCCGCGACGGTCAGCCGGCCTCGGCGGCGATCGCCGGGTCCTCCCACTCCATCCCGACGATCGGGCCGGTGTGGGATCCCATCACCGGGCTGAACACCACCACCTCGAGGTCCAGCTCCGGCCGGTCCTCGGTCAGCCGCCGGGCGAGGGCGTTCGCCTCCTCCTCCAGCAGCGCGTGGGTGACCGCCGCCCGGGCCGGGGTGCCCGGCGGCAACGCCTCGAGCGCTCGTCGGTGCAGGCGGTCGATGCCGCGGTCGAGACCGCGGGCCGCGCCGCTCGGGCGGAGCTCGCCGCTCTCCTTGATCAGCAGCATCGGCTTGAGGTGCATCGCATCACCGAGCCGCGCCATGGCGGCCGGCATCCGCCCGCTCTTGGCCAGGCGGTCCAGTCCCGCCAGCACGAACTCGCTCGAGTAGCCGCCGCGGCGCTGCTCAGCGCGCGCCGCGAGCTCCTCGAGCGACGCGCCGGCGCGCGCCTCCTCCGCGAGCCGCCGCACGAACATCCCCTCGGCCGCCGACGCGGTCCGGGAGTCCACCACGACCGTCGGGACGGACATCAGCTCCGCCGCGGTGCGGGCGCTGTTGTACGTCGCCGACAGGTTGGCCGCCACCGTGACCACGAGGAGTTGCTCGGCCCCGGCGTCGACCAGGCGCTCGAACTCCTCAACCCAGTCACCGACGCTGGGCGCCGCGGTCGTGTGGGTCTGGAAGGTGCCCAGACGGGCGTAGAACTCCTCCGACGTCAGGTCGACGCTGTCGCGGAACTCCTCGCCATCGAGGCTGATGCGGATGCCGACCATCCCGATGCCGAGCTCGGCCCGCCGCTCCGGGGAGAGGCAGGCCACGCTGTCCGTCACGACCGCCACGTGCGCCATGGCTCGGTCTCCCGTCCGGTAGCGTGACCCCAGGCAGGACCGCGCACCGAGGCAGCGTAGGCCACCGTCGTGCGCGTCGGAGGTGGGGACGGAGCGCCGGTGACGGCCGAACGGTACGGGTCGGAGCGCATGGGCTCGACGGGGTCCCACGAGGCCGGTGGGACGCATGCCCTCGACGCGGCGACGCTGGCGGCCATGATGCGAGCCTTCGCCGAGAGGCTGGCCCGTCACCGGGCGGAGCTGAACCGCCTCAACGTCTACCCCGTCCCCGATGGGGACACCGGTGACAACCTGGTCGCCACCCTCGACACGGTGCTCGCCCACCTGCCCGACTCCACCGACCGGGCCGAGGTGACGGCAGCGATCGGGCGTGGCGCGCTGCTCGGTGGGCGCGGGAGCTCCGGGGTGATCATGGGGCAGGCCCTGCGGACCTTCGTCGCAACCGTCCCGGACCCCTGCGACCCGGAGGGGTTGGCAACGGCCCTCGTCGCCGCGGCCAAGGCGGCGCGATCGGCGGTCGCCGACCCCGCGGAGGGCACGATCCTGACCGTCGCGGACGACGTGGCCCGTCAGGTGCGGACGGCCGCCGCCTACGGGACGCTGGAGGACGCGGTCCGCGAGGCCGCGGACGAGGGCCGTCGGTCGCTGGCGCGGACCCCCGACCTGCTCCCGGTGCTCGCCCGTGCCGGGGTCGTCGACGCGGGCGGACTCGGGTACGTGCTGTTCCTCGACGCGCTCGCCGAGGTGGTGGCCGGCGTGCACCGTCCGCCCATCGAGCTGGCCGCACCGGTGCTCGCGGCGGCGGGGCTCCCCGGCGCGGTGAGCGACGACACCGAGGGTCACGGCGGCCGCTACGAGGTGATCTGCCTGCTCGGGTCCGACGAGGACCGGGTCGCGACCCTGCGGGAGAGGTGGGTCGCGCTGGGGGATACCGTCGCGCTCGCCGGCGGTGAGGGGGCCTGGCGGTGCCACGTCCACACCGACGAGGTGGTGGCAGCGCTCGCGGCCGCACGGGAGGCCGGCGAGGTCACCGAGGTGGAGGTCACCGACCTGGTGGAGCAGGTCGCCGGCGAGGCCGGGCTGCACCCCGAGGGGCACGCCGACGGTGCCGTCGCGGTGGTCGCCGTCGCCGAGGGCGACGGCCTGGTCGCGGCCTACCTCGAGGCAGGCGCCCACCGCGTCGTGACCGGCGGAGCGACGGCCAAGCCGTCCACCGGGGAGCTGCTCCGGGTGATCGACGCCTGCGACGGCCCGGTCGTGCTCCTGGCGGGGGACAGGGACGTCGTCCCCGCGGCGGAACGGGCCCTCGATCACAGCGCGCACCCGGGGGCCCTGGTGCCGGCCGACATGCTCGCCGGCCTGCTGGCCCTGGACGCCCTCCGCGGGCAGCTCGACGGGGACGCGGCGGAGGCCGCCAGGAGGCTGGACGAGGTGGCCCGCACGATCCGGGTGGTCAAGGTGCAGCGGGCGGTGCGTGACACCCACACCGAGCTCGGGGCGGTGCGCGTCGGCGAGTGGCTCGCGATCGGTGCCGACGGCCTCGTTGCGCTTGCCCGCACCGCTCGGGAGGCGCTGGAGACGGCGACGACGGCACTGATCACGACGACCACCACCTCCGGCCTGCTCGCCGTGGACAGCGAGGCCGAGGACGCCGACGAGGTGGCGACCGCCCTGCAGGAGGCGTTCCCGCACGTGCGCTGGCAGGTCCTGCGGACGAACCGCCCGGTGACGGCGTACGGGCTCGCGGTGCGATGAACCCGGACCGGGACGCCCACCGGCCTCACGGGGTCGAGGAGGTCGAGCTCACCACGCGCGACGGCGTCCGGCTGGCAGCCGACGTCCACCGCCCGGACGGAGAGCCGCGCGCTGGCATCGTGCTCGCGCACGGGTTGACGGGCTCCCGCCGTGGCGCCGGGATCGTCGCCCAGGCGCGGTCGCTGGCGGGACGCGGCCTCCTGGTCGTCACCTACGACGGGCGTGGACACGGCGCGTCGTCGGGGAACTCCACCGTGGGGGTGACCGAGGTCCACGACCTCGCCGCGGTGGTTGCGCACGCGCGTCGGGACACCTCGACGGTCGTCGCCGTCGGCGCTTCGTTGGGGGCGGTGACGATCCTGGAGTACGCGCTGACCGATCCGCAGCTCGCGGGCATCGTGATGGTCAGCACCGCGACGTCCTGGGGGACGATGCTCACGCCTCGCGGTCTCGGTGCGACGGCGTTGACGCAGGCCCGGATCGGCCGCGCGATCGCGCGACTTGGGCTCGGCGTCCGGATCGAACCCGATGCGGGAACGGGCTACTGGCCCACCGAGCGGATCGGCGAGGTTGGGATGCCCGTCGCGATCGTGCACGGCCGCGACGACCCGATGGTCCGGCCACGTGCCGCGGTGGACCTGTTCGACGCGGCCGCAGACCCGCGCCACCTCGAGATCGCCGACGGGATGGGCCACTCCTTCGGCGCGGGCGGCGTCCCGGCGATCGATCGAGCCGTCGCGTGGGTGCTGGCTACCCACCGGGAGCGACCCCAGCGGGCGACCTAGACTCGTGGGTGCTCGCACCCTCGCATCGGAACGACCACGGCGCCGGACAGCCTCCGCTACGACCGCGATACCGCGGAGTTCGCCCGTGTCGCCAACCTCAGCGACGCGGTGTTCGCGATCGCGATGACCCTGCTGGTGCTGACCCTCGACACGCCACGGCCAGGACCGCGCGGGTTGTGGGCGGCGCTGATCGACCAGCTGCCCCAGCTCGTGGCGTTCGTGCTCGCCTTCGCGCTGGTCGCCAACCTGTGGTGGCAGCACCACAAGCTGGTCGCGCTGTTCGCGGCGCTGGAGCCTGGCATGGTCGGGATCAACCTGGTCGTGCTGGGGGCCGTCGCGCTGGTGCCGTTCCCGACGAGCCTGGTCGGCAACGCACCGACCGACCGCACCGCGGTGCTGGTGTTCATCGCGAGCTTCGCGCTGCTGACGCTGCTGTTCCTGCTGCTCGTGCTGCGCACCCAGCGTGCTCGTGCCTGGCGTGACGTGGTGACCCAGATGCACGTCTACTGGATGATGGGGCAGTGGGGCTCGGGGCTGATCGTGCTGCTGCTCGCTGCGCTGGTGACCGTGTGGCTGCCCACCGTCGGCCTGTCGATCCTCGCGCTGACGATCGTGCTGGGACCGTTCGCAGCGCGTCGCAGCACCGTGTCCGACCGCCTGACCGAACGGTTCCTCCGGGAGGAGTGACCGTGTGGTCCCGGCACCCCGGGACGGCGGCCGATCAGAACAGCAGCCAGGCGGCGACGGCTCCGAAGAGCAGGCTGTAGACGATCGCCTCGGACTGGATCCGCCAGAACACCTCCGGCATGGTGAACCGCGGCTTGAGGTAGACCAGGCCCTCGATGTTGTTCGAGAAGGGCGTCGCGGCCGCGAGATCGGCGTACACGAACATCAACCCCGCCAGGAACCCGAACCGCAGCCCGTACGAGAGGTCCCCGAGCGCGTCCAGCACCGGGTAGAGCACCACGGACATCAGCAGTGCCCGCGCGAGCTGGGCCGGGATCATCAGCCGACCCGACCGACGCTGTTCCTCGGGGTCCTCCATGTTGCGGAAGAAGGGGGCGTAGAGCGCCTGCTCCCCGCCGTAGAGTTCCTTGGAGAGCAGTTGCTGGTTGAGCACGCCGGCGACGACGTATGCACCGAGGTGGATCAGGAAGAACCCGAGGCTGAACCACACGTACTCCACGGTGCGCCCTTCGTCGGATCAGCGCAGCACGACGAACGCGACGATCGTCACGCCGGCGGCGAGCAGCGCCACCGCGATGGCCGTCACCGCCGCACGACGGTTCGGTGGGGTCGCCGAGGCGGTGGTCAGAGCCGCACCGGCGACCAGCCCGATCGCGGCGCCGACCGTGAGGCCCATCGCGATCTGCTCGAGGAGGATCCCGAACAGCAGGCCGATCGCCGCACCGGCGGCGACGCCTGCCGGCATCCCCCAGCCGGTCGGCAGCCGGCGGTCGTCGTGGGGCGTCGTGGCCATCGGCTCCTCCTCCCGACGCGCGTCGGCGGGCCCGGTCACCTCGTCAGGTACCCACGGCGCTCGTCGGGTCGGGTGCGGGGGCGGGCGTGGACGTCCGGACGGTGATGTCGCCGAACACGGTCAGCACCCGCAGCCGCAGGGTCGGGGCGTCGGTCGGTGGCTCGGTGGCTCGCTCCAGCATCACGTCGCCGAACAGCTCCGGGCCCGCGACCGTCACCTGCCACCCGTCGGGGATGTCGAGATCGATGTCGCCGAACACGGTGGTGACGTGCAACGTCGCCCCCGACGGATCGAGGACGGTGCGACGCAGGTCCATCCGGACGTCGGCGAACACCGACGTGATGTTGCCGCCCGGGAAGGGGCCGGTCGGGCTCTCGGACCGGTCGTCGAAGACCGCGGTCAGTTCGACCGCGTCACCGCCCCGGTAGGCGCTGTACCCGACCCGGCCGAGCAGCAGCCACAGGCCGAGCGCGATCAGCAGCACCGGCCACAGCAGCGTGACCGAGGCCACCGCGCCGAGGGTCCACAGCAGCAGCGTGCCTCCGAGCAGGGCCAGCAGCAGGCCTCCGACCACGTTCCGCGGCCGGGTGAACAGCTGTGCGAGACCCGCGAGGATCACCACGGTGGGCCACCACTCGGCGAGGACCGACCAGGCGGACACCCGGTCGGCCTCGTCGAGGAGCAACAGGACGCCGAGGACCACGAAGGCGAGGCCGAACACCAGTTGGGAACGCGTCATCGTCGTACCTCGATCCGTCCGAGCCCCACCTGGAGGTCCAGGCTGAGGGTGCGGTCATCATCGCCGGGTTCGGCGAGCAGCAGGCTCGGCGCGATCCCGGAACTGGTCCGGTCGAAGCCGACCACCTCGCCCATCCCGACCCGGGCATCACCCTCGACCGTCACGTCCGCCGGCACCAGCACGAGCAGTTCGCCCATCGAGACGCCCGCCTCCAGTTCGGTCGTGCCCGCGGGGAGCTCGAGCTCCCGCAGGTCGAGGGTCAGGGTGCCGGCCCCGACGGCGTAGCTCGGTTCCAGCTCGGCGACGTCGGTCACCGCGTGGGAGTGCTCGCCGACGCTGACCGACCCCGGGATCGGGCTCGCCGACACCAGCAGCGCGATCACGGTGATCGCCACTCCGAGCCCGATCAGTCCGCCGTGGGCGCTCCAGCGTCCGCCGGCCAGGAGCAGCACGCCCAGCGCGATCAGCGCGATCGGGAGCACGAGCTCCCACCGGATCGGGGCGCCGACCTGCCACAGCAGCCAGAGCGTCCCGGCCGCCACCAGTGCGAGGGCCAGGCCGATCGGTCGACCTCGTACCGGGGGACGGGACGGCGGTGCGGGCGGTGGCTGCCGGTCCTGGGGCGGCGGCGATGGGGGACGGGGCGGCGGTGGCGCGTACGGCCGTGAGGGTCCGGCGTCGGTGGTGCTCACGAGCGGTCCTCCTTCCGGGCGAGCAGGAGCACGCCCAACGCGATCAGCAGGGCCGGCCCGACGTACCGCCACGAGAAGGCCGGGACCAGTCGCTCGACGAGCATGATCCCGCCGAGGGCGATCAGCACCAGCCCGGCCACGACGGGCGCGCCGGTGCCGGTGCGGGTCGGCGGAGGTGGCTGCCCCTCGACACGCTCCTCGGGGATCACGAGCCAGGCGATCAGGTACGCGAGCAGCCCCCCGCCACCGGCGAGCGCCAGCACGACGAACACCAGCCGCACGATCACCGGATCGATGCCGAGGTAGCGCGCGAGGCCGGCGGCGACACCCGCGATCATCCGGCCCTCGCGCGGCCGGGTCAGTTGCCGGGGACCCCGGTCGGTGGCGCGGTCGTCAACACCTGGTGCGGACATCAGGACCTCCTCGGCCCCGCCACCGGCGCGTGGCCACCTCCCAGTGTCCGCAGAGGACCGCTCCGGCTGCGAGGGTCGGAAGTCCCCGGTTCACGAGGCTCCCGCCGGATCGAGGCCCGACCCGGTCCATGGGACGCCTTGACGTGCCGACGATTCCGTGCGACAGTCTGTTGCACGGAAAGGGAGCCCAGGTGGCGGGAGGTGCACGGCGGGACGGGTCCACGCGCCCGTACCGCATGCGGGAGCGACAGCGCGCTGTCGACCGGACGCGGACCGCGATCCTCGAAGCTGCCTACGAGCGCTGGCTCGCCGAGCCCTACGACGAGGTCACCCTCGAGGACGTGGCGGCCTCGGCCGGGGTCAGCCGGCAGACGGTGCACCGGCAGTTCGGGTCGAAGGAGGACCTCATGGTCGCGGTGGTCGACTGGCGGCGGCCCCGCGAGGACGCGGCCGACAGCCGGGTCGAACCCGGCGACGTCGAGGCAGCGGTCCAGCACATCGTGGAGCGCCACGAGGCGATGGGTGACGCCATCGCACGGTTCCTGGCGATCGAGGGCCGGATCGACGCCATCGACTACCTCCTCGAGCACGGGCGCGGTGCCCACCGTGACTGGATCGAGCGGTGCTTCGCTCCGCTTCTCCCCGATGACCCCGCCGAGCGGGAGACGACGGTGCTCGCGCTCTACGCCGCCACCGACGTGATGGTCTGGAAGCTGTTGCGCCGGGACTTCGGACGGTCGCGGTCGGAGACCGAGGCCAGCATGCGCTGCCTGGTCGACGGGGTGGTGCGCCCGTCGATCGGCACGGCCAGGAGGGAGCGGTCATGAACGGACCGGCGCGGCGGTTCCTGCTGGCCATGTGGGAGGGCGGCGGCACCGTCCCGCCGGAGCTCGGCGTCGCGCGACGCCTGCTGGAGCGTGGCCACCAGGTGCACGTGCTGGGCGACCCGACGATCGCGCAACGCGCCGAGGCTCTGGGGTGCACCTTCGCACCGTGGCAGCGCGCACCCCATCGCACCTCGCTGGATCCGGCCGAGGACCTGTTCCGGGACTGGGAGCTGTCCAACCCGGTGGCCGCGATCGGCAACTTCCGCGACGGGTTCATGGCCGGTCCGGCCGGTGGGTTCGCGCGTGACACGCTCGAGCAGATCGCGTCGACCCACCCGGACGCGCTGCTGGTCGACGGGATGATCCTCGGTGCGATGGTGGCCGGGGAGGCCGCGCGGGTACCGGTGGCTGCGCTGATGCCCAACATCTGGATGATCCCGGTCCCGGGCGGACCGGCCGTCGGACCCGGCTTCGCGCCGGCCAGGTCGGCGGTCGGCCGCACCCGCGACGCGGTCGTGCGGGCCTTCGCCACCCGCATGTTCGACCGCGGTCTCCCCGCGCTGAACGCCGCGCGTGCCACCTACGGCCTCGCACCCCTGCGGTCGTTCTGGCAGCAGGTGCTCGACCTCGACCGCATCCTGGTGCTCACGAGTTCGGCCTTCGACGTGGCGGCGTCGGCCGTGCCGGACAACGTCCGGTACGTCGGGCCGATCCTCGACGACCCGCAGTGGGCCGATCCGTGGGCGCCTCCCTGGTCCGCCGACGCCGGCACGCCACTGGTCCTGGTCGGCTTCACGTCGAACTACCAGGGGCAGGAGCCCCAGCTCCGGCGGGTCGTCGAGGCCCTGTCGGGGCTGCCGGTGCGTGCGGTGGTCACCCTCGGGCAGATGCTCGAGGCGGATGCGGTCACCGCGACCGACAACGTCGCCGTGGTCCGCTCGGCGCCCCACGCCGACCTGCTGGCCGAGGCCTCGGCGGTCGTCACCCACTGCGGGCACGGGACGACGCTGAAGTCGCTCGCCGCCGGGGTGCCGATGGTCTGCATGCCGATGGGGCGCGATCAGAACGACACCGCAGCTCGCGTGGTCCACCACGGTGCCGGTCTCCGGCTGCGCCCGACGGCGTCGGTGGCCCAGATCCAGGCGGCGGTTCGCGCCGTCCTCCACGACGAGCGGTTCCGGGACAACGCCGCACGTCTCGCGGCCGAGATCGCTGAGGAGCACCGTGCGGTCGACGTCGTGGCGGAGATCGAGGGACTGATCGGCGCGGTGCAGGCCGATCCCGGCTGAGTTGGCCGCCGAGGCGGCGGACCACGGGTGCCGTCGTCGCCTCACCCACCGGGACGGCGGGGCACGAGCCGCGGCACCAGGACGAAGGAGGGTCGGACGATGTCCGAGACCCACGTGACCACGAGGTTCGCCGCGGTGCTGCTGCTGATCGGTGCCGCGCTGCTGCTGATCGGGAACACCGTCCACCCCGTCGACGTCGAGTCCTCGGCGACCTCCCGTCTGGCGCTCGCCGACGCAGGCGGGTGGATGCCCATCCACCTGACGATCGCGGTCGGGGTGCTCGCCGTCATCGCGGGTCTCGCCGTGCTGGCCCGGGTCTTCCTGCGCCCGCTCGCCGCCGCGTTCGCGCGGGTCGGGGGCGTCGCGGCCATCGTCGGTGGCGGCGCGCTCGTGCTCGTGTTCGGCGCGCTCGACGGCTACGCGCAG
>SKNO01000152.1 GCA_007120465.1 Nitriliruptoraceae bacterium | reverse complement strand
GTCGGCGCCGACCGTGCGCACGCAGCGCGCACCCCGGCGGCCGCTCGGCCGGGACCGGCTTCGCGAGCGCTCCCCGGCGGCGCCTACCCTGGGGGGACCAGCGAGAGGACCCCCCTGTGTGCGGCTTCAGCGGCGAGCTCCGCCTCGACGGCGCGAGCCCGGATCTGGCGGCCGTGTCCCGCATGACCGACCGGATGGCGGCCCGCGGCCCCGACGGTGAGGGCCTGTACGCCTCGGGCCCCATCGCGCTCGGGCACCGGCGCCTGTCGATCATCGACCTGTCGGCGTGCGCAAACCAACCGATGCACGACCCCGAGATCGGGCTGACGATCGCGTTCAACGGCTGCATCTACAACTACCAGCAGCTGCGCACCCGGCTCCAGGAGGAGCGCGGGTACCGCTTCTTCTCCACCTCCGACACCGAGGTGGCGCTCAAGGCCTACCACGCGTGGGGTGACCGCTTCGTCGACGAACTGCAGGGCATGTTCGCCTTCGCGATCCACGAGCGGGACACCGGGCGGACCTTCCTCGCCCGCGACCGCTTCGGCATCAAACCGCTGTACCTCGCCGAGCCCCCGTCGCGGCTGCGCTTCGCCTCCAGCCTGCCGGCCCTGGTGGCGGGTGGGGACCTCGACACCTCGATCGACCCGGTGGCGCTGCACCACTACCTGTCGTTCCACTCGGTGGTGCCCGCACCCCGCACGATCCTGGAGGGGGTGCGCAAGCTGCCGCCGGCGACCACCCTCGCGATCGACGCTGACGGCACCCGGACCCAGACCGAGTACTGGGAGCCGAACTTCACCCGTGATCCGGACCGCGCCGACTGGACCGAGCGCGACTGGGAGGAGGCGGTCCTGCAGACGATGCGCCAGGCCGTCGAGTGGCGGCTGGTCGCCGACGTGCCCGTCGGGGTGCTGCTCTCCGGCGGGCTGGACTCCTCGATGGTGGTGGGGCTGCTGGCCGAGGCCGGCCAGACCGGCATCACCACCTTCTCGATCGGGTTCGAGGCCGTCGGTGGCGAGGAGGGCGACGAGTTCAAGTACTCGGACGTGATCGCCCGGGAGTTCGACACCGACCACCACCGCATCCGTATCGGCACCGAGCGGATGCTGCCGGCGCTGCACGAGGCCGTCGGTGCGATGTCCGAGCCGATGGTCAGCCACGACGCCGTGGCGTTCTACCTGCTCAGCCAGGAGGTGGCGAAGCACGTCAAGGTGGTGCAGTCCGGGCAGGGGGCCGACGAGGTCTTCGCCGGCTACCACTGGTACCCGCCGATGCAGGCGCTGACCGACGAGCTCGGCCCCGACGCGTCCCGTGAAGCCCTCGTCGCGCAGGCCGTCGACCGCTACCAGGCGGCGTTCTTCGACCGCCCGCACGCCGAGATGGCCGAGGTGCTGCGGCCCGAGCACCGGCTCGAGGAGGACGTCTCGCGCGCCTTCGTGGAGGAGCACTTCGCCCGTCCGGGGGCGGAGACCGCCACGGACATGGCGCTGCGGCTCGACTCGCAGATCATGCTGGTCGACGACCCGGTGAAACGGGTGGACAACATGACGATGGCCTCCGGGCTGGAGGCGCGGGTGCCGTTCCTCGACCACGAGGTGCTCGGCATCGCCGCGCGGATCCCGCCCGAACTCAAGCTCGCCCAGGAGGGCAAGGGTGTGCTGAAGGAGGCCGCGCGGCGGGTGATCCCCTCCGAGGTGATCGACCGCCCGAAGGGCTACTTCCCGGTCCCCGCCCTGAAGCACCTGCAGGGGCCGTACCTGGAGTTGGTCGGTGACGCCCTGCACGCCCCGGAGGCCCGGGAGCGCGGGCTGTTCCAGGAGGCCTACGTCGAGCGGCTGCTGGCCGATCCCAACGCCGAACTGACGGCCCTACGCGGCAACAAGCTGTGGCAGCTCGGCCTGCTCGAGCTGTGGCTGCAGCGCCACGGCGTGCGTCCCTGACGCGCGACGCACGAGGAGACAGCTGACGTTGGATCGCCAACGCAAGCCCGATCGTGACCTGCGTGCGGCTCGTGGCCGCGTGCGGGAGTCCGCGAAGCCGACCCATGAGGCGGGGTTGTCGACCCGTTCCTGGGACGCGCCGCCGGCCCACCTGACGGGTGACATGTCCGCCAACGTCGCGCTCGAGTGCGGGTGGGGCCGGCTGCTGTTCGGCCAGACCTACGCCGATCACGAGGACCTGCTGGCGGAGATCGGACGGGAGGAGCCCGGCCGGCGAGACATCTGCCTGTACGTCCGCGAACCGCACGTCCTCGTGAGCCGGGCGCCGCAGGAACTGTTCATCGACCCGAGCCACACCTACCGCCTGTGGCTGCACCAACACCGGTCGACCTACGAGCCGGTCCTGGGGGTCGTGGTGCGCGACCTGGTCACCGAGGAGGACGCCGCCGAGGTCAACCGCATCTACACCGCTGCGGGCATGGTCACCGCGCCGCCCGAGGTGATGTGGGCCAACCAACGCACCGCAACCTTCATCTACCTCGTCGCCGAGGATGCCGACACGGGCGAGGTGATCGGCACCGTCACGGGCGTCGATCACAAGCACGCCTTCGACGATCCCGAGGAGGGCAGCAGCCTGTGGTGCCTGGCGGTGGACCTGCAGGCGACCCAACCAGGGATCGGGCAAGCGCTCGTGCGCGTGCTGGCTGACCGGTTGAAGGCACGGGGTCGGGCGTTCCTCGACCTGTCGGTCGTCCACGACAACGAGGCGGCGATCCGGCTCTACGAGAAGCTCGGTTTCGTGCGGGTCCCGGTCTTCTGTGTGAAGCGCAAGAACCCGATCAACGAGCCGCTCTACACCGAGACCCAGGACATCTCCGCGCTCAACCCCTACGCGCGGATCATCGCCGAGGAGGCGATCCGCCGGGGGATCACCGTGCGGGTGCTGGACGCCGAGTGGGGGGAGATGGATCTCTCGCACGGGGGTCGCGAGATCCGGACGCGGCAGGCGCTGTCCGAGCTGACCACGGCGGTCGCGATGAGCCGCTGCGACGACAAGCGCATCACCCGTCGGCTCCTCCAGCGTGCCGGGCTCCGCGTGCCGCGGGGGATGCTCGCCGCCGACGAGGAGGCGAACGCCGCGTTCCTCGCGGAGGTCGGCGACGTCGTCGTGAAGCCTGCGCGGGGCGAGCAGGGCGCGGGCATCACCGTGGGTGTCAAGGACCCCGACGGCCTGGCCGCGGCCGTGCAGCACGCCCGGATGTTCTGTCCCGAGGTGCTGCTCGAGGAGCGCGTGCACGGGGCCGACCTCCGCATCGTGGTGATCGACGACGAGGTGGTCGCGGCGGCCGTCCGCCGTCCAGCGGAGGTCATCGGCAACGGCGCGCTCTCGATCCGGGAGCTGATCGAGCGGCAGAGCCGGCGTCGCGCCGCCGCGACCGACGGCGAGTCGGTGATCCCGATGGACGAGCACACGACGGCGACCGTCGCAGAGCAGGGCTACGACCTCGACGAGGTCCTGCCCGACGGGGAGGTGCTCAAGGTGCGGCGGACCGCCAACCTCCACACCGGCGGGACGATCCACGACGTGACCGCCGAACTGCATCCCGCGCTCGCCGAGGCGGCCGTGCGGACCGCTCAGGTGATCGGTATCCCGGTCGTCGGGGTGGATCTCCTGGTCGCCGATGTCGGACAACCCGACCACGTCATCATCGAGGCGAACGAGCGTCCGGGACTCGCCAACCACGAGCCGCAGCCCGTCGTCGAGCGCTTCGTCGACCTGCTCTTCCCGCAGACCCGGGCGCGGCCGGTCGGCTGGCAACCCTCGGCGTAGGAGCTCCGGCCGTCTGCGGCGGCGGAGCGGATCCCGTCTGCCAGGGTGGGGCGGACCCGGTCTGCCGGCGTGGCGCCCGGCCGATCGGACGGTGGACTTGACCTGGACGCCCACGGAGGTTTAACGTTCGTTTCACCTTCGGTCGTTCGTGAAACGACCGTTCCGCCCGGGGCGGGTCCGGGTGGGTGGAGCCCCAACGGAGGCGCTCGGTATGCATAGCAACGGCACATCGGCAGGGCGACGGAGCAGGGGGAGGACCGCGGTGCTCGCCACCGCACTCGTCGCCACACTGATCCTCGCCGCGTGCGGAGAGGACGGGGAAGCAGGCAGCGACGACCCGGTCGTCGTCGGTCAGGTGGCCGAGCCCGCGTCCCTCGATCCTCACGTCGTGACCGCGGTGAACGACTTCCGCATCAACATCAACCTCTACGACGGGCTCGTCCGGTACGCCGCGGACTCCCTGGAGGTGGAGCCGGCGCTGGCGGTCGACTGGACGATCAGCGACGACGGCACGCTCTACACCTTCGAGCTCCGTGAGGACGTCGAGTTCCACGACGGCACCCCCTTCGACGCGGAGGTGGTGAAGTTCAACTTCGACCGGATGCTCGACGAGGACCATCCCTACCACGACACCGGTCCGTTCCCGCTCGCCCAGCAGTTCTACGGCCACCTCGCGGAGGTGCGCGTCGTCGACGAGCACACCGTCGAGTTCGAACTGTCCTCGCCCTTCGCACCGTTCCTGTCCAACCTCGCCTACCCGACCGGGCTGCTGATCTCCCAAGCGGCCGTCGAGGCCCACGGGGAGGATGTGGGACGCAACCCGGTGGGGACCGGCCCCTACGTCTTCTCCGAGTGGCGGAGCAACGAGCATGTGACCCTCGAGCGCAACCCCGACTACTGGGACGGCGCTCCGGAGGTCCCGGGCGTCGTCTTCCGGCCGATCACCGAGTCCCAGACCCGGGTGAACGAGCTCATGTCGGGCGGCGCCGACATGATCGTCGAGGTCCCGCCGGACGACGTCGCGGCGCTGCGTGACGACCCGGACTTCGTGGTCGGGGAGCAGGCCGGTCCGCACGTCTGGTTCCTGATCCTCAACCTCGCCGAGCCGCCCTTCGACGACGTGCGGATGCGCCGGGCGATCAACATGGCCATCGACAAGGAGTCGATCGTCAACGACGTCCTCCAGGGCACGGCAACCGTCGCCCACGGCCCGATCGCGGAGGCCTTCGGTGCGGCGTACAACCCCGACATCGACCCCTACCCCTACGACCCGGATGCCGCCCGCGAACTGATCGAGGAGGCAGGCTACGGCGACGGTGTCGAGGTGACCTTCTACGTGACCGAGGGTGGGTCGGGCATGCTCGATCCCGTGCCGATGGGTGAGGCGATCCAGGCGGACCTGCGCGACGTCGGGATCGATGCACGGATCTCGACCTACGAGTGGAACAGCTTCCTCGACGAGGTCAACGCCGGGATCGAGGGCAAGGCTGACATGGCCCAGATGGCCTGGATGACCGCCGACCCCGACACGCTCCCCTTCCTGACCCTGCGGTCCGGTGCATGGCCGGACGAGGGCGGGTTCAACTCCGGCTACTACGCGAACGAGCGGGTCGACGAACTGCTCGAGGCGGCGCAGGTCGAGGTCGACGAGGACGCCCGGATCGCGATGTACCACGAGATGCAGGAGATCGTGGTGGAGGACGCCCCCTGGGTGTTCGTCGCCAGCTGGAAGCAGAACGTCGCGATGTCGCCGCGGATCGAGGGGTTCGAGCTGCACCCATCGTTCCTGCTGCGCCTGCATGACCTGCGCTGGGCCGACTGAGCCGACCGTCGCCGTGGGGGTGGTGAGCGCCACCACCCCCACGGCAGCGTCGAGATCGCGGGAGGGAGCGCGTGCGGTCCTACGTCGTCCGGCGGGTGCTGCAGGTCATCCCGGTCACCTTCGGGGTGACGCTGCTCGTGTTCGCCATGATGCTGCTGATCCCGGGAGACCCGGCGCGTGCGATCCTCGGGTCGTACGCGACGCCGGAGAACGTCGCGACGCTCGAGCGCCAGCTCGCGCTCGACCGTCCGCCACACATCCAGTACGTCACCTGGCTCGGCAACGTGGTCACGGGTGACTTCGGACGTTCCTACTCACTGAACCGTCCGGTCCTCGACGAGATCCTCGAGCGGTTCTCCGCGACCTTGCTGCTGGCCGGGACGGCCCTCTTGATCACGGTCCTGCTGGGATTGATCGCGGGCATCGTCGCCGCCGTCAAGCAGCACCGCTGGCAGGACCGTGCCTTCACCGTCGGTGCCCTGGTGGGCCTGTCGATCCCGTCGTTCTGGCTCGCGATGATCTTCATCGTGGTCTTCGCGCTCGGCCTCGGGTGGTTCCCGACCAGCGGGATGCGTCCAGCCTTCGGGCCCAGCGGACCCCTGACCGTGCTGCACCACCTCGTGCTCCCGGCGACGGCCCTCGCGCTGGTGGCGGCTGGGGTGATCGCGCGTCTGACCAGGTCCAGCATGCTCGAGGTCCTGCGTCAGGACTACGTGCGGACGGCGACCGCGAAGGGGATCACGCGCCGGTCGGTGATCATGCGACACGCCTTCCGCAACGCGGTCGTCAACGTCGTGCCCGTGATCGGCGTGCAGGTCGGGTTCCTCCTCGGCGGCGCGGTGTACGTCGAGACCGTCTTCGGCTGGCCCGGGATCGGTCGGATGCTCGTCACCGCGATCGGGACGCGGGACATCCTGCTGGTCCAGGGTGGGGTGCTGCTCGTCGCGGTCACCTACGTCCTGATCAACCTCGCGGCGGATCTCGTGCAGGCCGCGCTCGACCCGAGGATCCGGCTGGGATGAGCGCGGCGACCGCGAGCCCCGACCAGACACCCGACGACGGCGTCGTCGCTCCCCGGCGTGGGGCTACGACCTGGCGGCGGTTGAAGCGCAACCGGTTGTCGGTCGCCGGCCTGATCGTGCTGGCGGTCGTGGTGCTGCTCGCGCTGCTCGCACCTCTCCTGCCGCTGATCGACCCGGCGGCGACCAACCCCGCCAACCGGTTGCAGCCGATCGGCTCCGAGGGCCACCTGCTCGGCACCGATCACCTCGGTCGGGATCTGCTGTCCCGGCTGATCTGGGGTGGACGCACCAGCCTCTCCGTCGGCGTGTTCGCGACCCTGATCGCTGCGTCGATCGGCTCACTGATCGGGTTGGTCGCCGGGTTCTTCGGCGGAGCCACGGACAACTCGTTGATGCGTGGCGTCGACGTGCTGATGGCCTTCCCGTACCTGCTGCTCGCGATCGCCCTGGTCGCCGTCCTCGGTCCCGGCCTGGTCAACGCGATGATCGCGATCTCGATCGTGAACATCCCGTTCTTCGCGCGTGCGGTGCGGGGTACGACGGTGAGCCTGGTCTCCAGCGAGTACGTCGACGCTGCGCGCGCCCTCGCCTTCAGTCGGCTGCGCATCCTGTTCCGGGAGGTGCTGCCGAACGTGATGCCGACCATCATCATCACGATGTCGACCACGGTCGGCTGGATGATCACCGAGACCGCAGGACTGTCGTTCCTCGGTCTCGGTGCGCAACCACCCACCTCGGACTGGGGCGCGATGCTCGGCGCCGGGCGGGAGTTCATCACCCGCGCCCCGCACGTGATGATCGTGCCCGGCTCCGCGATCTTCCTGGTCGTGATCTCCCTCAACTTCGTCGGTGACGGCCTGCGCGACGCGCTCGACCCGAGGTTGAAGTGATGAGCGACGTGCGCATCGAGCCACCCGACACCACCTCGCTGCTCGAGGTCCGCGGTCTACGCACCGAGTTCGTCGTCGAGGACGAGGTCTACCGCGCCGTCGACGGGGTCGATCTCACGATCGGCCCTGGCGAGTCCGTCGGGCTCGTCGGCGAGTCCGGCTCCGGGAAGACCGTTACCGCGATGTCGATCCTGCAGTTGATCCCCGATCCACCGGGGCGCATCGTCGGAGGCTCGATCGAGATCGACGGGGTCGACCTCGTCCGGGCACCCGAACGCGTGCTGCGACAGGTGCGCGGCGGACGGATCGCGTGCGTGTTCCAGGACCCCCTGACCTCCCTGAACCCGGTCCTGCCGGTCGGCGATCAACTCACCGAGATGATGCGGGCGCATCAGGACCTCGACCGCCGGGCGGCGCGCCGACGGGCCCGCGAACTGCTGGACGCCGTGCACATCCCGCACGCCGAACGGCGACTCGAGGAGTACCCCCACGAACTCTCCGGCGGGATGCGTCAACGCGTGATGATCGCGATGGCGTTGGCCAACGATCCCGAGCTGCTGATCGCGGACGAGCCCACCACCGCCCTCGACGTCACCGTGCAGGCGGAGATCCTCGACCTGCTCCGTGAACTGCGTGAACGCACGGGGATGTCGCTGCTGTTCATCACCCACGACTTCGGGGTGGTCGCGGAACTGTGCGACCGGGTGGTGGTGATGTACGCCGGGCGGGTCGTGGAACAGGCCCCGGTCGACAAGGTCTTCGCCGACGCCGCGCACCCCTACACGCGACGGCTCGTGGACTGCATGCCGCGACTGGGGGAGGGGCGCCGGGACCTCGAGGTGATCCCCGGACTGCCCCCGGCGCTCAACCGCCTCCCTGACGGGTGTGCCTTCGCCGAACGCTGTGACGTCGTCGAGGAGGCGTGCCGCCGAGGGACGATCGCGCTGGAGGGGTACGGCGAGGACCGCATGGTCCGGTGCATCCGACCGGGGGCCCGGCCATGAGCCAGGAGCACGTGATCGGTCAGCGGGACGTGGACCGCGTCTCGACGACGCCGGTGCTGGAGGTCCGAGACCTCGTGAAGCACTTCACGGCGCGTCGCCGGCTGCTCGTCCCGACGCCGGCGCCGCTGCGGGCGGTCCAGGGCGTGTCGTTCCAGGTCCAGCGCGGTCAGGCCCTCGGGATCGTCGGTGAGAGCGGCTGCGGGAAGTCGACGCTGGCCAAGATGATCATGGGACTGCACGAGCCGACCTCGGGAACGGTGCTGCTCGAGGGTCGCGATGTGTCCGAGATCCCTCGGACGGAGTTCGCGCGCCGGGTGCAGTTCGTGTTCCAGGATCCGTACTCGTCGCTCAACCCCCGCAAGACGGTGCGGCAGGCGCTGGATGCTCCGTTGCGCCACCTGGCGGGGTTGGACGCGCCGGCACGTCGGGCGCGGACCGCGGAACTGCTCGACCTCGTCGGGCTGCGGGCCGAGTTCGCGGATCGCTACCCGCACGAGTTCTCGGGCGGGCAACGTCAGCGGGTGGGGATCGCTCGCGCACTGGCGAGCACGGCCGACGTGCTGCTCCTCGACGAGCCGGTGTCGGCCCTGGATGTCTCGGTCCAGGCACAGGTGCTGAACCTGCTGCGCGAGCTGCAGCAGGAGCTGGGCCTGACCTACGTGTTCATCGCGCACGACCTCGCCGTCGTCGAGAACCTCTGTGACGAGGTCGGCGTGATGTACCTCGGTCGGGTCGTCGAGCAGGCCCCCGCCGAGGTGCTCTTCGGCTCTCCGCGGCATCCCTACACCCACACGCTGCTGTCAGCGATCCCGACGGGTGACCGGTCGCAGCGACGGTTGCGCCTCGCCGCGCCCGCCGGGGCGAACGGTCCCGCCGGCACCGACGAGGGATGCGCCTTCGCCCCACGCTGCTACCGCGTCGAGGACCGATGCCAGACCGACCTCCCACCGCTGTCCGCCGAACCCGCCGGCCACCCGGTGGCCTGCCACTTCGCGGACGACACCGACCCTGAGGAGCATGCCCGATGACGATCGACGCCGACCGCCTCCGCGCCGACCTCGAGACCCTCGCGGGGTTCGGGGCGGACGACGACGGTGGCGTGAGCCGGCCGTCGTTCTCGCCCGCGGACCTCGACGCTCGCGCCTGGCTGCGGGAGCGGTGCGAGCAGGCGGGCCTGCACTACCGGGAGGACGTGGTGGGCAACGTCTTCATGCGGTTGGACGGCCCCGACGTCGCGCCGGTGTGGACCGGGTCGCACCTCGACTCGGTGCCCAACGGCGGTCGTCTCGATGGTGCCCTGGGGGTGGTCGCCGCCCTCGAGGTGGTCCGGAGCCTGCGCGAACAGGGGGTGGCGCTCGCACGTCCCGTCGAGGCGGTGTCCTTCGCGGACGAGGAGGGCGGGTTCCTCGGCTTCCTCGGCTCGAAGGCCGTGGCTGCCGGACTGCGTCCTGCCGAGCTGCGCGAGGTGGTGGGGCGCGACGGCCGCCACCTCGTCGACGCGATGGAGCAGGCCGGGTTCGCGCCCGAGCGGGTCGACGAGGCGCGTATCGACGCCGCGGCGGTCCACGCCTTCGTGGAGATGCACATCGAACAGGGTGTGGTCCTCGAGGACGCCGGGCTCGACGTCGGCGTGGTGAGCTCGATCGTCGGCGTGGGACGGTGCGCGGTGGAGTTCCGTGGACGACCCGATCACGCTGGCACGACACCGATGCACCTCCGCCGTGACGCGATGCGGGGGGCGGCTGAGCTGTTGGCGCAGGTTCCCGGACTCCCGGCCGCTGTCGGGGCACCGGACGCGGTGATCACCTGCGGCCGGCTGGACCTGCACCCCGACGCCTACAACATCGTGCCCGGGTGGGTGCGGTTGGGGTTCGACATCCGGCATCCCGACGGGGCCGTCATCGAGGCGCTCGAGCGCGCGGTCATCGACCGTGCGGCTGATGCGGCCGAGGCGCACCACCTCGAGGTGAAGCACCTCCACGAGAGCCTGACCGACCCGACGCCGTTGGACGGACGGATCCGGCAGCTCACGCGCGAGGCTGCCGACGAGGTGGGCGCGACGTGGCTGGACATGCCGTCGGGTGCCGGACACGATGCGCAGGTGATCGCGCCCGTGGTGCCGACCGGGATGGTGTTCGTGCCGAGCGTCGATGGCCGGAGCCACTCACCGCTCGAGCGGACGTCGTGGGAGGACATCGCGACGGGCACCTCGGTGCTCTACGGGGTCGTGCGCCGGCTGGCGACGGACGGGCGGGCATGACGGACACGCTCGACCGGGGTGGGCTCGCCGCCGTCTACCCCCAGGGTCACTGGCCGCCGGTGGATCCGGCCCGTGCCGCCCTGATCCTGATCGATCTGCAGCGGCTGTGCGTGGCGCCGGACCGTGGGATGTTCGCGCGCGCCGAGCAGCTCGGGATCGCCGAGCGGATGGCTCCGTACGGTCGCCGCCTGGAGCAGCTCGTGCTGCCGAACGCGGCTGCGCTGGCGGCGGCGTTCCGGGCCGCCGGGGCCCCGGTGATCTTCACCCGGATCCGGTCGTCGACCGCCGACGGATCCGACCGCTCCGGATGTCACGTGCGGCTGGGGCTGCACGTGCCGCCGGACCACCCGGACGGCGACATCGTCCCTGCGGTGACGCCGGGACCGGACGACCTCGTGCTGTCGAAGACCACGTCGGACGCCTTCATCGGGACGGGGCTCGAGCGGCTGCTCCGCAACGTCGGGGTCGAGCACCTCGTGGTGGGCGGTGTGCTGACCAACGAGTGCGTTTCCAGCACCGTCCGTCACGCTGCCGACATCGGGTTCACGGTCACCGTCCTGGAGGATGCCTGCGCCGGTGTCGAGCACGACCTGCACGAGGCATCGATCCGGATCCTGGGTCGCACCTACGCTCGCATCGCGACCACCGACGAGCTGCTGCGGGAGGTGGGTGGATCGTGAGCGACGTGACGGGGGTCAACGGCCTGGCGCGCAGGATCCGCGAGTCCTACGGGCAGTTCACGCCCGCGGAGTCCCGGATCGCGGATCTGCTGCTCGGGTCACCCGAGCTGATGCTCGGCTTCAGCGCCACCGAGCTGGCGGATCGTGCCGGGGTCTCCAAGCCGACGGTGACGCGGTTCGTCGGCCGGCTCGGTCTGTCGAGCTTCCAGGAGTTCCGAGAGCGAGCGCGCAGCAACCAGGTGCCCGAGCCGGGGTCACCTCTCGACCTGCTGGCCCAGGCGCTCGACGTCACTGGGGGAGACCTCGGGGTGCTCGTCACCGAGTCGCTGCGTCGGGACATCGACAACCTCGAGCGCACCTACCTCGGCCTCGATCCGGAGCAGGTCGATGCCCTCGTCGAGCTGCTGGTGGACGCCCCGCGGGTCGCCTTCGTGGACTTCCGCAAGCAGTACGCGCTGGCGTACTACGCGGGCACGCTGTTCAACTCGATACGCCCGGACGTCCGGATCCTGCCGGCACCCGGAACCTCGGCCGAGGATGGGCTGCTCGATCTCGGCGAGGGCGACCTGGCCGTGCTGTTCCCGTTCCGCCGCGCCCAACGTGATCATGAGATCACCGCGCGCGCCGTGGTCGACCGCGGCGCGACACTGGTCTCGATCGGTGATCGCTACCCGAACCCTGCGGACGCGCTCGCGGCGATCCACCTCGTCTGCGAGATCGGTGGCGTCGGGGTGTTCGACAGCCTGGTCGCGCCGATGAGCATCATCAACCTGCTGTTCACGGCGACCACCAACCGGCTCGGTGAGTCGGCTGAGGGTCGCTTGGCCGATCTCGAACGCCAGCACCGGACCTTCGGCACGTTCGTCCGCGATCCATCCGGCCGTTCGGCGTCCGGGCGCGGCGCGACGGGCCGCAGTGACGCGCCGGACCGCTGAACGGCACGGGCCCCGTCGCCTCAGGCGAACATCGCGATGAAGCGGGTCAGGGTGAGCTCTGCGAGCCACCAGGCGAGGCCGAACAGCACCAGCGCGATCGCCGCGACGATGAGCATCGCGCGCCGTGCGCGTCCGCGTTCGACGAACAGCAGGCGGCCGACCCCCATCCCGGCCAGCAGCCCGCCGACGTGCCCGCCCACCGAGATGCCCGGGACCACGAAGGTGATCACGAGGTTGAGCAGGACCAGCCCGCCGATGTCGGTCCGCCACGGGTTGATCCCCCGTTCACGCATCCCGCCGATCGCCGCCCCCATCAGGGCGAACACCGCCCCGGAGGCCCCGACGGTCGGGATGCGGGGGTCGACGGTGAGCACCGCCCCGAGCACGGGGACGCCCCCCAGCGGGGTGGTGAAGAGCCACCCGGTGATCACCACGCCGAGGCTGCCCCCCGCGAGCCCGGCGACGTAGAGGGCGGCGAAGCGTCCCGAGCCGAGCACGCTCTCGAGCATCTCGCCGAGCCGCCACAGCAGGATCCCGTTGAAGGCGACGTGCATCAGGTTGGCGTGGAGGAAGGCGCTGGTCACCAGCAGCCACCAGGCGCCGAACCCGACCTCGGTGGTGCGCAGCGCGAAGCTGTTGCGGATCACGTTGTCGGTGTCGAGCTCGGTGAGCAGGAACACGACCCCGATCACCGCCAGCAGGCCGTAGGTCAGCACCGGGCGGACGTAGAGGTCACGCAGCCGGCGGGCCGGCACCGCTCCCTTGGCGCAGTCGCGGCACTGGTAGCCGACGGGGGCCTCGATCGCCTCGCCGACCGGGATCTCCCGCTCGCAGCGGGAGCACCGCAGCGTCGGCTCCGACGCGTCGTCGGGAGGCTGGTGGTCGCTCACGGGTCGCTCGCTGGTCGGACGGGGAAGGGACCGTACCCGGCGGCGTGGCCGCACCGGGAGGTGCGGCCACGCCGCACCCCGCGCAACGACCGGTCCGCGCGGCGGACACGCTCCGTACCCTCGGCGAGGTCGAGCGAGGAGCCTGGATGTCCCTGCCGTCGACGCTGGGTGCGCTCCGTGCCGCCGGGGTCCCGGACCGGACGGTCAAGGAGGAGCTGCGGGCCAACCTGGTCGCCCGTCTGCGCGCCGGGGATCCGCTGACCACCGGCGTGATCGGGTACGACGACACGGTGCTGCCCGAGCTCGAGCGGGCACTGCTCGCCGGGCAGGACGTGATCCTGCTGGGGGAGCGGGGGCAGGCCAAGAGCCGCATCGTGCGCCGGCTGGTGGACCTGCTCGACGAGTGGGCCCCGACCGTGTCCGGCTGCGAGATCAACTGCTCCCCCTACCGTCCGACCTGCGGTCACTGCCGCAGGCTCGCCGCCGAGGCGGGCGACGACCTGCCGGTCACCTGGGTCGACCGCCAGCGCCGTTTCGCGGAGAAGCTCGCGACCCCCGACACGGCCGTCGCCGACCTGATCGGCGACGTGGACCCGATCAAGGTGGCCGAGGGCCGCACCCTCGGCGACGAGGACACGATCCACTGGGGACTGGTCCCGCGCCACAACCGGGGGATCGTCGCCGTCAACGAGCTGCCCGACCTGCCCGAACGCATCCAGGTCGCGCTGCTCAACGTCCTCGAGGAGCGCGACGTCCAGATCCGCGGGTACTCGGTCCGCCTGCCGCTCGACCTGCTGCTGATCGCGACCGCCAACCCCGACGACTACACCAACCGCGGCCGGATCATCTCGCCGCTGAAGGACCGGTTCGGGGCGCAGGTCCGCACCCACTACCCGCGCACGATCGACGACGAGGTGGCGATCGTCCGGGCGGAGGCGGCCACCCCGCCGGCGGACGTGTCCGTGCACGTCCCGCGGTTCCTCGACGAGGTGGTCGCCGAGCTGGTGGCGGGGCTGCGTGCGAGCCCCGAGGTCAACCAGCGGTCGGGCGTGTCCGTCCGGTTCACGATCGGCGCGCACGAGACGTTGGTCGCGAGCGCCGTCCGCCGGGCGGCTCGGGCCGACGTCGCCATGGCGGTGCCCCGGGTGATCGACCTGCGTGCGGTGATCCCCGCGGCGCTCGGCCGCGTCGAGTTCGACCTGCTCGAGGACGGCCGCGAGCTCGACATCGTCGAGGAGGAGCTCGGTCGCGCCCTGCTCCGGGTGTGGCGCCACTACCTCACCGGTACCGCCTTCGACGGTCTCGTGCGCCGCTTCGAGGAGGACGGATGCAGCGTGCTGACCGGCGACCTCGCCCCGGGGAGCGAGGTGCTCGCCTCCTTCGGTGGGCGGATCGACGGGCTGGCCACGTGGATCGCGGCCGTCGGGGAGGACGACCACGCCGAGGATCCGGAGCTCGCGGCCAGCGTCGTCGAGTTCGTGCTCGAGGGGCTGTACCTCGGCCGGCGGTTGAGCCGCGAGGACCTCGACGCCGCCACCGTCCGCTACGGAGCCTGAGCGATGGTGCGGACCCGGTACGTCGCGTGGGACGGGCGGTCGGACCCGCTCGGTCAGCGGCCCGACGTCGGGGAGCTGCTCGACCGGCTCAGCGACGACCTGCTGATGGGGTCGGGCGGTCGCTCGGCCCTCGACCGGTTGCGCCGGCGCGGGCTGCCGGGGGAGCGGGGACTTGACGCGCTGCGGCGACAGCTGGCCCGCCAGCGCGAGCGCCTCGCGCAGGACCTCGACCTCGACGGCCCCCTCGGGCAGCTGCGCGAGGAGCTCGACGAGATCGTGGCGATCGAGCGGGAGGCCCTCGCCCAGCGGGGCGACGAGGAGGCCCGCTTCGACGAGCTCTCCCTCGACGCGCTCCCGCCGGATCCGGCCGGCGCGATGCGGCAGCTCGGCCGCTACGACTTCAGCTCCCCGGAGGCGGCGCAGCGGTTCGCCGACCTCACCGACCGCCTCCGCAGGGACCTCCTCGACGCCCACCTGCAGGCGCTGACCGGCGCCCTGGAGGCGGTCACCGCGGAGGACGTCGCCCGCATCGCGGCGATGCTCTCGGACCTCAACGACCTGCTGGAGGCCCGGGCCGCCAACGGCGGGGAGCCGCCGCCCGACGAACCCGCGCGGTTCGCGGCGTTCCGGGCGCGCCACGGCGACCTCGTCCCGGGGGACCCCGCCACCCTCGACGAGCTCCTCGCGGAGCTGGCCCGGCGGGCCCAGGCGGCGCAGGACCTCCTCGCGTCCCTGTCCCCGCAGCAGCGGGCGCAGCTGCAGGACCTGGCCGCCCAGGTGTTCGACGACCTCGACCTGGAACTCCAGCTCGACCGGCTCGGGCGGGCGTTGCCGGGCGCGTTCCCGGAGGGGATCCCCGCTGGGCCCGGTGATCCGTCGGCGTCGATGCCGGGCGAGGGCGACGACGTGCTGGACCGCCCGGAGGCGGGGGAGGCCGGTGGGCCGATCAGCCGGGCGGTGGACGCGTGGGAGCGGCTCGCGGAGCTCGACGAGCTCGACGCGCAGCTCCGCGGGGAGTACGAGGGCGCCACCCTCGACGACGTCGACGAGGACGCGGTGCGTCGCACGCTCGGGGAGGACGCCGTCGGCGACCTCGAGCGCCTGCGGGCGATCGAGCGGGAGCTCGAACGCTCGGGAGCGATGCGGCGCCGCGACGGTGAGCTGGAGCTGACCCCGCGCGGCGCGCGGTTGCTCGGGGAGCGGGCCCTGGCCCGTCTGCTCGCCCGCGTCCGCCGTGAG
Organism: Nitriliruptoraceae bacterium; assembly: GCA_007120465.1. Classification (GTDB taxonomy): domain Bacteria; phylum Actinomycetota; class Nitriliruptoria; order Nitriliruptorales; family Nitriliruptoraceae; genus CSSed11-175R1. Next base: position 57 of record SKNO01000152.1, on the reverse strand, counting down.
CCGGCCACCCCCCGCGGCGGCGCCGACCCGGAGCCGACCGGCCAGACCCGGCCCTGG
>SKNO01000145.1 GCA_007120465.1 Nitriliruptoraceae bacterium | reverse complement strand
CGGGGCGGCGGGACCGGCGGCCTGCTGCGCCGCCCGGGTGATCGGATCGCCACCGCGTACGGCCCGGGCTCTGCCGCCGCGCACGTGGCGCTGGCCGAGCGGGCCGGGGCCAGCGTCGCCACGGTGACGCTCACCGGCTTCCAGGAGGACGTGGACACCGAGGACGACCTGTCACGGCTGGCGACGGGCCGGCTCGGGCCCGCCACGTCGGCGCTGGTGTCACGCTGGGACCTGCGCTCCGACGCCGCCAGCTGAGCGGGCCACCTCGGTACCGCTCAGGGTGGCTCCGCGGTATCGGCCGGTCGGGCCGGGCCCGCTCAGCTCTGCTTCGCGGCGCGCCGCCGGTTGCGTTCGCTCTGCCACGCCACCACGAGCCCCACGAGGAGCCCGATCAGGAACGCCGCGACGAGCAGCACGATCAGCGGCACGCCACCGCCGATCCGCTCGCCCGAGGGGTCGACCTGCACGCGGGACTCCCCGAAGATCCAGGAGAAGTCCACCGGCTGGGCGTTCGCGATCGCGAACACGATGAACAGCACGACCAGCACCCCGATCACCGTGCGCCCGATGATCTGGGACACCGGGGTGCCGGATGGTTCGGGTGGTGGCTGCCGATCGCGCGGCTGTTCCTCGGGCACCTGTTCGTCGCTCACGTCGACCTCCTCGTCGGGGCTATCCTGCCCGCTCACGCAGGCCGATGTCGAGGAGTCGCCGGATGCCGCAGGGCACCATCAGGACGTTCCACCCGTCGACCCGGACGGGGACGCTGCTCGACGACGGGCTCGTCGAGCACCCCTTCGACGCGGAGGCCTTCCGCGCGTCGGGCCTGCAGGAGCTGCGCATCGGCCAGCGGGTCCGGTTCCAGATCGAGCAGGACGACGGCGAGGAGCGCGTCGCGCACCTCAACATCGTCAGCCTGTAGCCCCGTCGCTGCCCGGCGCGGAAGCGGTGACGCCCCCGTCACTGGCAGCCTCGCCGCCCGGCAGCCGCACCGTCACCGGCAGCCTCGCCCGCCCCGGCGGCCGCACCGTCACCGGCAGCCCGCCGTCGCGCCACCTCGGGGTCAGCCCGAGGGCAGCTCGTCGAGCACCGCCGCGGTGCGCGAGAACAACCCCTGACCGGGCTCCAGCCCGTTCTCCTCGGCCCACGCCCGTGTCTCCTCGAGCACCTCGCGCAGGCGCGCGACCAGCTCCGGAGCGAGGCTGTTGTGCTCCGCCAGGGCTGCGCTGGCGACCTTGTCCGGGTCGGTCTCCATCAGTTCGCGGACGAGTCCGCGCGGGTCCGGTTCGTCCCGCCACGCCAACGCGCAGCCGGCAAGGAAGTCGACGGACCCGAAGTCCGCGTCGGACGCGATGACGGCGAGGTGCATCAACGCCTTCGCGGACAGACGGTCGTCGTCGGCCACCGCCGCGACCAGTGGCGCGTACTCGCCCAGGTCCTCGTCGGTCACGAGCGGGGCCCGCAGGGTCACGTGCTTGGCGCGGACCGGCACGTTCTGGTGCACCTCGAGGTCCTCGGGGACGTCGTCCTCGGCGAGCCAGTCGCGCAGCGGCTTCGACGCCTGCCAGTAGGCCTCGAGGTCGCCCGCCAGCCGCACCGACGCCGGCACCGCCAGGGTCTTGACCGGATCGACCGTGTAGGTGACGAACCCCGGCCCGAGCTCCGCCACCTGGTGGCGCGCGAAGCCCTCGTCGTACCAGCCGGACACCCGCTTGCCGTGGGCGTAGACACCCGGCGCGACGCCGTCGATCCCCTCGGGTGGACCGAGCCGGGAGGACAGGTCCGCGCGGGTCCGCAACCCCTCCTCCTCGATGCTCGGGAGGTTGGCCGGGCGGGTGAGGTGGTACAGGGTCACACGGGCCACGGAGGCACCTTCCGGACGACGCGGCCCGCGTCACGGACCCGGGCCGAGGACGCCGTCGAGGGTAGTCGCGCCTACCATGACACCGATGTTCGCCGACCCGCACCATCCGGATCTGCGCCCACCTCCCCCGGGATTCACGTTGCGACGGCCCACCGTCGACGACATCCCGAAGGTCGCGGCGCTGTTCGCCGCGTGCTCGATGGACCGGATCGGCATGGTGACGATCCGCGAGGGCGACCTGCGCGCCCGCTGGCACGACGTCGCCTCCTACGACGACCTGCTGCTCGTCGAGCATCCCGACGCTGATCCACCGCTGGTGGCGTACGCCGAGTTCCACGCCGACGTGGATCCGTTCACGGGGGAACTGGACCTGCACGTCGAGGGGCGGGTCCATCCTGAGTGGACGGGGCAGGGGCTGGCCAGCTTCCTCCACGGACGGGCGGAGGACCGGGCACGTCGCGCCGCCGCCGACCTCAAACGTGATCACGCGGTGTTGCGCACGGCCGTGGTCGACGGCGACGACCGGGCGCGACGCTTCTTCGACAACCGGGGGTACGTGCCCGTCCGTCACCTGCTGGAGCTCCGACTGGATCTCCACGCGGATCCACCGGCCCCGGTCTGGCCCGAGGGCGTCACCTGCCGGGCCTTCCGGCCGGGCGAGGACGAGACCACGATCTGGAAGGCCCACCAGCGCGCCTTCGCCGACATCTCCACCTCCCTGCCGATGGACCTCGAGGACTTCCTCGAGGACCGGTTCCGTCGCGTCCCGAACTTCGACCCTGGCCTGGTGCTGCTCGCCGAGCACGAGGGCGAGATCATCGGCCTGGCCGTGTGCCGGGCCGGCACCCAGACCGCCCGCGAGGACGGCTGGATCCGCGACCTCGGGGTGGTCCCGGAGTGGCGCCGGCGCGGCGTCGGGATGTCCCTGTTGCGCGCCGCCTTCCACGGGTTCCGCAAGCGCGGTCTCACGGGCGTCGGGCTCGAGGTGGACGACGTGACCCTGGAGGGCGCGGTGTCGCTCTACCGCCGGGCCGGGATGCGCATCGTGCGGCGCACCGACGTGCTGGAGGCGATCCTGCGGGTGCCGGGCCCCTGAGTGCACCGCAGAGCCGGGGTGACCGCGCCACCCCGGGCGGCTCAGACGGGCGGGATCCCCGGCACCGGGTACCAGCCGCCCTCGACCACCGAGGGGTCCTCGGCGTCGGCCTCCTCGATCTCGTCGCGCCGGATCCCGAGCAGGAAGAGGATCGCGTCGAGGTAGGGCACCGAGACCGCCGTGTCAGCCTGTGCGCGTACCACCGGCTTGGCGTTGAAGGCGATGCCGAGGCCCGCGATCGCCAGCATGTCCAGATCGTTGGCGCCGTCGCCGATCGCCACGGTCTGCTCGAGGGGGACCCCCTCCTGCGCCGCGATGTCCCGGAGCACCTGCGCCTTGCCGGGACGGTCCAGCACCCGGCCCTGGACGTGCCCCGTGAGCCGCCCGTCTGCGACCTCGAGGTGGTTGGCCACCGCGCGGGGGATGCCGAGCTGTGCGGCGATCGGTGCGACCACCGCCTCGAACCCGCCCGAGACGAGCGCGACGGTGTAGCCGAGGCGGTGCAACGTACGGACGAAGGTGCGTGCCCCCGGGGTGAGCGTCACCCGCTCGCGTACGCGGTCGAGCACCTCGACCGGGGTGCCAGCGAGCTTGGCGACCCGTTCGGTGAGCGATGCCTCGAAGTCGAGCTCACCGGCCATCGCACGCTCGGTGACCGCCCGCACCTCCGGGAGGCATCCCGCCTCCTCCGCGAGCAGCTCGATCACCTCGTCCTGGATCAGCGTGCTGTCGACGTCCATGACGACGAGCCGCTTGGCGCGGCGCTCCAGGCCCTGTCGCTGGATCGCGACGTCGACGTTGTGCTCCGCGGCCGCCTCGAGCAGCGCCGCACGCATCTGATCGATCGAGCCCTCCACCACGACGAACTCGTAGGACACGACCGGGTAGCGGGAGAGCCGCTCGATCCGCTCGATGTTGCCGCCGCCGGCGGCGATGGCGCCGGTCACCCCGCCGACGGCCGCGGCCGGAAGCGTCTGGCCGATCACGGTGACGACGAACCGTGGCAGCCCGGTGCGGGGCGGGGTGGGATCCACCACCTCGAAGTCCAGCTGCAGGTCGCGCTCCCACGCGTGGAACAGCAGCTCCTTGAGCACGTCGTCACCCTCGGTAACGCCGATGAGGATGTCGAGGGTGAGCCGCTCGCGGACGACGACCTGCTCCATGTCGTACAGCTCGGCCTTCGAGTCGGCGAGCACGCCGAGCAGGCCGGTCGTGATCCCGGGCCGGTCCCGACCCGAGCACCGGACCAGGATCATGCGGACGTGTTCGCTCACGGTGACGAGGCTACCGGCGCGCCGAAGGTCAACCGCAGCTCCCCCGACTCCGGTCGCCGGGCCCAGTCGGTGAGCTCCAGGCCAGCCTCGCCGGTCGCCAGCAGCGCGGCTCGTTGCGCCGCCAGCGGATCGCCCCAGGGCAGGATCAGCTCACGCGGCTGGCCATCCGGTCCCGTGGCGGCAGGCCGGGGGTCCTGGGGCGGCTCGGCCGGGATGTCGCGGGACGCGTCGAACCCGTCGATCCGGCTGGCCAGGTCGGCCAGCAGGGGGCCGAGCTCCGCCTCGTTGCCTTCCAGGATCTCGGTCCACAGGTCGTGGTCGGCACCCGCGACCCGGAGCAGGTCGCGCAGCGAGTTGCCGGAGAAGCGCCGCCACCCGCGGGGATCGACCTCGTCGACGAGAGCCTGGAAGGTGAACGCCACGACGTGCGCGATGTGGCTGGTCACCGCCGCGAACCGGTCGTGGAAGGTCGGATCCATGAAGCACACCGTGGCCCCCAGCGCCTCCACGCTGCGGATGCACCGGAGGAGCTCCTCACCGGTCAGCTCGGCGGGCGGCAGCAGGATCCAGCTCGCACCGCGGAACAGCGCCGGGTCGCTCGCATCCCACCCCGCCTGCTCCCGCCCGGCCATCGGGTGGGACAGCACCAGGACGGTCGAGGGCGACGCGCTCGGGGTCCCATCGGCCGCCAGCTGATCCAGGACGGGCCGCTTGACCGACGCGACGTCGAGGACCACCGAGCGCCGGCGGTCCGGCCCCCGACCGGAGCTGGCCTCCAGCCACTCCCGCCACGTCGTCGCCACGAGGGACGGCGGCGGACAGAGGAACGCGACATCGACCGTGCCCGCGAGCTCGCTGAGGGTGCGCCCCCTCGCCCCGGCCTCGACCGCCCGTGCGACCGCCGCCGGATCGGGATCGACCACCTCGACCGGCACGCCGAGCTCGAGCAGCGCGCGTGTGATCGACCCGCCGATCAGCCCGGCGCCGAGCACCCCGACGGTGTCCAGGTCGCCGGATGCGGCGCGGGCATCGTCGACCACAGGGCGTCGTCTCCTCGTCACACCGTCGGACGGGACGGCGCCGACCCGTCGCCTCGGCGGCGCAGCGGTTAGCGTCGGCTGGACCCGCGACGGAGCGTAGCGCTGGTGATCGACGAGACTGGTATCCCCCCGGGGCCCACCAACCCGGGTATCCCCCCGGGGCCGACCAACCCGGGTATCCCCTCGGGGGGTCCTGCTGTGCCCACCAACCCGGTGCTCGAGGAACTGCCGAGCTACTTCACCCAGCCGCTCACCGACGCCCTCGACCGCGAGGCGTTGATCGACCTCTCGATCGGCGACCCGCACGAACCGACCCCGCCCGCGGTGCGACGTGCGCTGATCGACGCGGTGACCCCGTCCTCCAGCTACCCGAGCGCGGTCGGCCAGCCCGAGCTGCGGGAGGCCATCGCCGACTGGGTGGGCCGCCGCCACGGCGTCGAGGTGGATCCCGACCGGCACGTGCTGGCCTCGGCCGGCAGCAAGGAGGCGATCTTCCACCTGCCGCTCGCCGTGATCGACGCGACGGGCTCCCGCCCGGGCGTGCTCTGGGGTCAACCCGGCTACCCCGTCTACGACCGGGGCACCCGGTTCGCCGGCGGGGTGTCCGACCCCGTCACGCTGCGGCCGGACCAGGGCTGGCGCCTCGACCTCGCGGACCTTCCGGCGGAGCGGCTCGCCCGCACCTCGATCGCCTGGCTCAACTACCCACACAACCCGACGGGGGCGACGACCGACCGTGCCCACCTGCGCCGCCAACTCGAGGTCGCCCGGGAACACCGACTCCTGCTCGCCTCCGACGAGTGCTACCAGGAGATCTGGTTCGACGAGCCGGCGCCCTCGATCCTCGAGGTGTGCGACGGCGACCTCACCGGCGTCATCGCGATCGTGTCACTATCCAAGCGGTCGGGGATGACCGGGTACCGGTCCGGGGCGATGATCGGCGATCCCACGCTGATCGCCCGGCTCCGTCGGTTGCGCACCACGACCGGTACCGCCTCACCGAGCTTCGTGCAGGCGGCGGCGGCCGCCGCATGGTGCGACCAGGACCACGTGGACGAGCGGCGGGCGATCTTCGCGGCGAAGCGGCAGGTGCTGCTCTCGTTCCTGACGCAGCAGGGCTTCGAGGTGTCCGGCTCCGAGGCGACCTTCTACCTGTGGGTCCGCGCGCCCGGCGGCGACGACGCCGCCTACGCCGAGGCACTGATGCGTGCCGGCCTGCTGGTCACCCCGGGCCGCTCCTTCGGCGTCGGTGGAGAGGGATGGCTGCGGCTCGCGCTCGTCCCCACGGTCGAGGAGTGCCACCTCGCCGTTCAGCGCTGGGCCGCCGCGATCGCGGAGGGCCGCCTCCCGACGTGAGGCGGCCCTCGGTGGGTCACCCGCGGTCGTCGCCCGCGGTCGTCACCCGCGGTCGTACGGGATGACCACGACCCGGTCCTGCTCGTCGATCGTCACGAGCACGCGCTCGTGGGGCGAGGCGAGGATCGCCGCGGTCACCCGGTCGACGTCGATCGCGTGTGGTGCCACGTCGAGGCGGTGCAACCCGTGGACGCGCGCCCCCGTGCCGGCCGCCACCGCGCTGGCGAGGTCGCGTCCGTCCGAGCTGACGAGCAGCACGTCACGCGGGTGACGGACCTCCTCGGCAGGAACCGCGAGCCGGTCGGCCCGGTACACGAACACGTGGTACGTCGCGATCGCCCCGGCGGTGATGATCAGGCCGATCGCCGCCCGCAGATCGTGCAGGACCGTCACCGCGAGCTGCTGCTCCAGCAGGTCACGGATCACCACGTACAGGACGACGCCGACGCTGACCGCCGCGGTCAACCCGGCGGCACCGAAGAGCAGCATGAGGTAGCTGCGCCGCGTGACGGAGCGTCGCTCGGCCGGGCCGTTGCGGGCGACCTCGAGCTGGAGCCGGTGCCAGAAGGTCACCCACAGCGGGAGCCCGACGACGAGCAGCGTGATCGCCGCCGCGAGGGTGTTGCGGCCACGGGCATCGAACACCGCCAGCGCACCCGGCGTGAGCGCCTGGATCGCCGCCATGATCGCGACGGTCACCCCCGCCGCGGCGGCCACCAGACCCACCGCACTCACGAGGTAGCCGTAGACCCGCTCGGGTTCGGTCCGGACCGGGCTGGGCCGCGCGTCGAGGACCCGTCGGTGGTACCACCAGACCCACGCGCCGACGAACCCGGCGGCGATCGCGGTGGGCAGCACGTCGAAGTGGGCCGCCGCGGTCGTCGTCCACGGCTCCCCGACCCACCACTGCACCACGCTGTGCAGCGCCGTCCCCGCCGCGCTCACGGCCGTGAGCAGCCCGCCCAGCACGCCGATCAGCAGGACGTAGGCGTGCCACAGGCCGGTGCGCTCCGCCGTCAGGCCCTGCCGCCACCAGTGCCACCACCACGTCATGGCACCGAGGACCGCGAGGATCACGCTGGTCCCGAGGGTCACGTCGAGCGGCGCGGCCACGAGCAGCGGGCCGGCGATGAGCTCGTACAGCGCACGGAGCCCAGCCGCCAGCACCCCGCCGCCTCCGACCGCCACGCCGACCAGGCCGACCACCGACCCGGCCAACATCGCCAGCGGCGCCGGGCGCCCCGTGGGGCGCCACTGTGGGTGCATGAGCAGCCACGTGTGCGCGACCCAGAGGACGAGGAACACCGCAGCGAACGCGATCGGCTCGGGTGCGTACGGCTGCGCGCCGATCGCCCAGCGGCCGATCTCCAGGAGCTGCACGAACGCGACCACCAGGCTGACGGTCGTGGCGATCACGAGGTAGAGCGCCCAGCCGGTCGACGCGCGCTCCTCGGCGTCGACGACGAGGTGGCGCGATACCTGCCGCCACAGCAGCAGCCACACCGGCACCGCGACGATCGTGAGCGCGACCCCGAGGGCGACCTCCGTCACGCGGCGTTCGGCGATCGTCTCGCCGGGAAGCGCGGTGATGACGAGGCGGGAGGCGCCGGTCCCGGCCGTGAACAGCGCGGCCAGCAGGAACGTGTACTGCACGAACCGGCGCAGCGTGTGCACGCCGCGGTCGGGAGCGGCACCGTGGCGGCGCGAGCCCGCGACCAACCACACGACCACACCGATGACGACGGCGAGGAACAGGAGCGAGATCACCGTGGGCCTCCGCAGTCATAGACGGGCCAGGGGTCGGCGCTGAGACGCCACTCGCCGCCATCCTCGACCAGCGTGAAGACCTCCATCGTCGTGTAGCCCCCGCCACCGAAGGGCGTGGGGCCCTCGACGGTGCGCAGCCGCACCTCGACCTCGACCTCGTCGTCCTGCGTGCGGACCTCACTCAGTGAGGCGGTCAGCGCGTCGGGGACCCAGGCCTGCCGGAACTCCCGCGCCGAGCAGCGCGCCGCCACCGGCTCCGAGAGGAGCCCGCGAGCGGTGGCGACGTCCCCGTCGAACACCGCCTGGAGGTAGGTCTGCACGACGCCCTCGGGGGTGTCGAGGCCGAGCTGATCCGGGTCGCGGAGGGAACCGAGGAGCGCAGCGAACACCAACCCGACGGCGATGACCCCGACCAGGATCCACAGCAGCAACTGCGGTGGTCGACCCGTTCGTGGCCCCCCATCTCGGGTCGGCTGCGTGCGGACGTCCATGATGACACCTCGCAGCCGGGAGCGTGCGCTCCCTGCGGTGAGTATCCGCCCGTCGCGTCCGCGCTGATAAGGCCATCAGGCCTTACCGGTTCGCGCCCACCGCGACGCATCCCCACCGGGGGTCGGCGTGCGTCGTGACCGATCCTCAGCCGTGGATCATCCAGACGTTCGGTTCGAAGTAGTGCCCGACGTCAGCGGCCCGGTCGATCGTGACCGGCGCGAGACCGTGCGGGAAGACGTACTCGCTGGTCTCGGGGAACACCATCCCCGTCCACGTCTCCCACTCCCCGACCGTCCCGGTGATCCGCAACGAGTGCGGGATGCACGGTCCGATCCGCGCCCCGAGCGCCTCGTGCACGCGCAGCCACGGATCGAAGAGCTGCCCGTCGTCGCGGCGCCAGGTGACGTACCGCTCGATCGGCGTGATCGGGTAGCGGTCCTTCCACGACGGACGGACCGGTGCGATGAGGTGCGCCAGCCCCGCGTCGGCAGCGATCTCCCCCATCGTCTCGAGGATCACGCGGGCGAGCCCGCGCCCCCGGGACCGTGGCGGGATCTCCGCCGCCACCGCGCACAGGGTGTTGGGTTCCAGCCCCGCGTCGAGCCGTTCGAACGCTGCGTCGAGGGTCGCGTCGATCCCCGGCCCGAGTCCCTCGTCACGACCGTCCCACCAGCACGGGATCGTGTGCGCCTCGGCGAGCAGCTCCCCGGTGGCATCGTCCACGAGCACGAACTGGAACCGCGGCAGGTCCTCGGTCAGCCGCCACCACACGCGCGTCGTGACGTCACCGTGCAGGTTGTACTCGGGCCAGACCTCCACGTCCGGAACCCCGTCGTCGATGTACCGCGGCTCGTCGGCCAGCGTGATGTGACGGACCCCCACGTCGCGCCCTCCGCACCTGCTCCCCTGCCGTTCCCGGATGGTAGGGCAGCGGCTCGGGCAGGGAGCATCGGGGCGACACCCGAACGCTACGGGACGGTGGGATCCGCCGGGTCCCCGGGCTCGCCTGACGATGGCGGGACACCGCCGAGCTCGCCGCGGGCCGCCGCCCGTCGCAGCGCCCGACGCTCCCGGCGGCGCTGGATCCCGGTGGCGAGCAACCCGAGCATCCACACCAACGAGAACGCGGTCAGCGCCAGCGCCAGGGCCAGCAGCGAGTCGGTGCCCTCCGGTGCGGCCAGCGTGATGTCGGTGAAGGGCGCATCCCAGGGGAACGGCCACAGCACCCGCGCGCTGCCGACCATCAGTCCGATCAGCGCCGCCAGCATCAGGTCGTGGAACCGGGCCAGCAGCCAGTTCAGCAGGGTCGAGAACGCCGCGAGTCCGACGACGCAGCCCACCCCGAACACGAACAGCAGGAGGATGTCGCGGTCCGCCGCAGCGCCGACGACGGCCTGCCACAGTCCCAGCAGCAGGAGCAGGAACGACCCGGACACCCCGGGCAGGATCATGGCGGTGACCGCGACGGCACCACCGACGAAGAAGGTGATCAGCGACGGTTCGAGCAGCACCCCCTCGGTCGCCCCCAGCCCGACGAAGGTGCCGACGGCGACGACCGCCCCCACGAGCACGTGCCACGCCCGGGGGACCCGCAGCTCCCGTGACGCCACGACGGCCGCGCCGAGCACCAGCCCGAGGAACACCGAGCGCAACAGGCTCGGGTGCTCGTCACTGAGGCGCTCGAGCGGCCCGGCCAGGGTGAGGATCGCGGCGAAGATGCCGGCCAGCAGGACCCCGACGAACGGCCACTCGATCGCGAGCAGCGCCCGCAACGCCTCCGGCGGGCGGCCGCGGACCAACAGCGACAGCGCCCGCGCGCCCTGTCGGACGTTCGCGATCAGCCGCTCGTAGATCCCCACGACCAGCGCGACGGTGCCGCCAGAGAACCCCGGCACGACGTCGGCGGTGCCCATGAGGAAGCCGGTCACGCCCGTCCCGGTCAGGGCGAGCGGTCCGCGGACGGGCGTGGCGGCCTCGAGCGGGCGCTCCACGACGACGTCCGCGACGGTCTCGTCGTCGGCGTCCTCGACCCGGTCGTCGGCGGCACCCTCCGTACGGCGGTCGGCGTCATCCTCGGCACGAACATCGGCCGCATCCGCCGACCCGTGGTCCGCCGGGTCGGGCTCCGTCGCCGCCACGTCGTCCGGGCCATCCCCGGTCGATGTGGCAGCGCCTCCCTCCGCGTCCTCGTGGACCCCGGGGTCAGCCTCCGGGACCTGCCCCGGCTGCCCCGACCTCCCCTCCGGCGGCTGCGTGGTCACGACGTCCTCCCAACGACGGCGGCACCACGCTACCCGAGGCAGGCCGTGCACCCGGTGCCGCGCCGACTCACTCCGGATCGGGCGACCCGCCGCCGGGTGGCCCGCCACCGTGGGCCCCGCCGCCGTGACCTCCGTCGCCGTGACCTCCGTCGTCCTGCGCTCCGTCGTCGTGGTGCCGCCACGCGCCCCGCCGCCGCAGCACGTCGCGCAGCAGCCGCGTCTCGTCGGTCACCAGCCCGTCCACCCCGCGGTCGAGCAGGTCCTCCATCGTCACGGCGTCGTTGATCGTCCAGACGTGGACCGGTAGCCCCCGCGACCGTGCCGCGGCGAGGAAGACCCGGTCGATCAACGGGATCCGGCCGTGACGCGGCGGGATCTGCAGGCAGTCGGCCGCGATGCGGAGCCGGCGCAGCGCCCGTCCGCCGAGGGACGCGAGTCGCAGGCGTCGCACCTCGCCCGGCCCTGCCGAGGTGCACACGCCCGCCCCGAAGGCACGCCGGACCGCGGCCAACCGCGCGTCGGAGAAGGATCCGATGCAGACCCGCTCGAGCAGGTGGGGATGGCGCTGCAGCCAGCTCACCATCGGCGCCACCGCCTGGTTCGACTTGAGGTCGAGGTTCCACCGGACGTCCGGGAACGTCGCCACCAGGTCGTCGAGCCGCGGCACCGGATCGATGCCGCCGATGCGGGCGCGGGACACCTCCGACCAGGGCAGCGCGGCGACGACACCGACGCGATCGGTGACCCGTTCGAGGGTGCGGTCGTGGAAGGCGACGAGCACCCCGTCGAGGGTGGCGTGGACGTCGGTCTCGAGGTAGCGGTACCCCAGCCGGACGGCGTCCTCGAACGCGGCCGCCGAGTTCTCCCGCCCCGGAGGGCCGCCGCCACGATGGGCGAAGGCGATCGGCCCAGGGTGGTCAAGGTAGGGGTGCACGGTGACGCTCCGGCGGGTCGTCCCGTTCGACGGGTGGTGCGGACGCACGGATGGCGCGGCAAGTGTTGCACGCCGGCGGTCGGGACCGATGGCGTCGGTAGGCTCCCGTCGAAAGCGGTCCAGCGAGGAGCCACGATGCACACCTTCGCCGCCTTCGGGATCGGTCTGGCGACCCGGACGGTCGACGCCGGCAAGGTCCTGGACACCTGGTTCCCGACGGTGGGCACCGGGGGCGATGCGGGGGCCGCGAGTGGCCTGGCCGCGGCGCTCGGCTACGGGGGCGGCACCGCCACTTTCACCCTCAGTCCCACCTCCCTCGAGGGGAGCGAGCTCGCTGCGGATGCTCCGGTGGCACGGGCGGTGTCTGGCGTGACGGCGACCCCCGACCGCGCGGGCCCCACCCGCACCGAGCGCGTCCCGGTGGCCACCTTCATCGAGGACCTCACGGCCGCCCCGATCGACGTCCACGACGTCTACCTGCGGCTGCACCTGCTCTCACATCGGCTGGTGCAGCCCCACAGCGCCAACCTCGACGGCGCCTTCGGGCTGCTCAACAACGTGGTGTGGACCGACCTCGGCCCCTGCGACCCGGAGGGGTTCGAGGAGCTGCGGCTCTCCCTCGGCACCGGGGGGCGGCGGGTCCGCGTCACCAGCGTCGACAAGTTCCCCCGCATGACCGACTACGTGGTCCCCACCGGGATCCGGATCGCCGATGCCGACCGGGTGCGGCTGGGCGCCCACCTCGCCGTCGGGACGACGGTGATGCACGAGGGGTTCGTGAACTTCAACGCCGGCACCCTCGGCGCGTCGATGGTGGAGGGGCGCATCTCGGCGGGGGTGGTCGTCGGCGACGGCTCCGACATCGGTGGCGGCGCGTCGATCATGGGCACCCTCTCGGGCGGTGGCAGCGAGGTGATCCGGATCGGCGAGGGGTGCCTGGTCGGCGCCAACGCCGGCGTGGGGATCTCCCTCGGTGACGGCTGCATCGTCGAAGCGGGTCTGTACGTCACCGCCGGCACCAAGGTCGCCCTACCCGACGGCACCGTCGTCAAGGCGCGGGAGCTGTCCGGCCGTGACGGACTGCTGTTCCGCCGGGACTCGCAGTCCGGGGCGGTCGTGGTGCTCCCGCGCGAGGGGGACCGCGGGGACTGGGGCGGCCTCAACGTCCAGCTGCACGCCAACGACTGAAGCGGGGCACCGTGACCGCCACCGACACCGCCGTCCGCGACGACCTCGTCGCCCGCCTGCTCGACCACTGCCGCGACGTCTGCACCACCGGCGAGGAGGGGCCGATCGCCGACGCGCTGGCCGCCCGCTACACCGATCTCGGCCACGAGGTCACCCGGGTGGGCAACAGCGTGGTGGTCGGCCGTCCCCGCGGCGAGCGACCGCTCGTCCTGCTCGTCGGCCACCTCGACGTCGTCCCACCGACGGCGGACGACCTCGAGCCCCGCGTCGAGACCCGCGACGGCGACGAGGTGGTGGTCGCCCGCGGTGCTTCCGACATGAAGGCCGGCAACATCGTGGCGATGCGCGCCTTCGAGGACGACGCCCGGACCGCGGCGAGCCCCTACGACCTCGCGCTGGTGCTGTACGCCGGTGAAGAGGGACCGGCGGCCGGCAACGAGCTCGGGGAGGTGCTCCGTGAGGTGACGTGGCTGCGCTCCGCGGACCTCGCGGTCGTGCTCGAGCCCACCGACGGCGAGGTGCAGCTCGGCTGCCTCGGCGGGCTGCACGCCGAGGTGGTGTTCCACGGGATGCAGGCCCACTCCGCGCGCCCCTGGCACGGCCGCAACGCGCTGACGATGGCCGGGGCCTTCCTCGCCGAGCTCCACGGCGACCACGTCCGCGAGGTGGTGGTGGACGGGATCGTCTACCACGACGTGTGGTCGGCGACCCAGGCCTGGACGCCGGGGTTCGGTCCCGGCGAGCCGCGCACGAGCGTGCCGGTGCGCAACGTGATCCCCGGCCGGTTCACCCTCAACCTCAACTTCAGGTTCGCCCCGTCCCGGTCCCTCGAGCAGGCGGAGCAGGAGCTGCGCGCCCGGGTCGGCGACCGCGCCGAGGTCACGATCGTCGACCGTGCGCCGCCGGCGCCGCCCCACCGGCACGCCCCGCTGGTGGCCGCCTTCACGGCGGCGGTCGACGCCGAGGTGGCGGGCAAACAGGCGTGGACCGACGTCGCCCGCTTCGCCGACGTGGGCGTCCCCGCGCTGAACTTCGGCCCGGGGCTGACCGCCCAGGCCCACCAGCGCGGCGAGTACGTGCCCGTCGACGCGCTCGTCGACGCCGCGGACCGCCTCGCCGGTTTCCTGGCCGACGGGTGAGGGCCCGCTTCGTCGCGCTGGCCGACGCCGCTCCCGCCCCCGCCGTCGTCGTCATCGACGTCCTGCGGGCCTTCACGGTGGTGCCGTGGCTCTACGACGTGGGGGCGGCACGCGTCCTCACCGTCGCTGCGCGGGACCACGCCTTCCACCTGCGCGACGCCACGTTGCCGGACGCCGTGCTCGCCGGCGAGGAGGATGGCCGCCCGATCCCAGGGTTCGACCTCGGCAACTCACCGTCGGAGGTGGCCGACCGCGACCTGACGGGACGCACGGTGGTGCACCGCACCTCCGCCGGGACCCAGGGGCTGGCCCGGACGGTCGGGAGCCCGGTGGTGCTCGCCGCCTCGTTCGTCACGGCGGGCGCGACGGCCCGGGCGCTGCGTGACGCCGAGGTCGAGGAGGCCACGTTCGTGATCACCGGCGCGTCCCTCGGACGCGACGGCGACGAGGACCTGGCCGCCGCCGAGCTGATCGCGGCCCGTGCCGCCGGCGACGATCCCGAGCCGACGCCCTACCTCGAACGCATCGCCCGCTCCGACGCGGGTCGGCTGTTCGCACCCGAGGGACCGGACTGGGCGCCGCCGGCGGACCTGGCGATGGCCGCCGAACTCGACCGCTTCGACCGGGCCTTCACGGCCGTCCCGATCCCCGACCTGGACGCCGTCGAGGTCCGTCCGCGCTGAGGAACCGTCGGCGGGTCGTCAGGCCACGGCAACGCAGGCGGCTACCAGCGAGGCGGCAGCGGTCCGCGACCGCCGAGCGGCCGAGCAGCACGGTCCCGCGAGGCAGCGACCTCTACGCTCCCGGGCATGCCCGTCGACCGTCACGACACCGACCCGCGTCTCGCCGCGATCCACCACGACGAGGGAGCCCGATGTCCACCCCTCCCCTGCCGGTCGGCAAGCTGCCGGCCGCGTCGCTCGCCGACCTGCTCCGGACGGTCCCGGCCGAGGACCCCGCTGTGCGGCTCGGCCCGGCCGTCGGGGAGGACGCCGCCGCGATCGACGTGCCCGCGGGCACCCTCGTCGTGGCGACCGACCCGATCACGCTGACCAGCAGGGACGCGGGTCGGTTCGCGGTGATCGTCAACGCCAACGACGTCGCGGTGACCGGGGCGACCCCGCGCTGGTTCCTGGTCACGATCCTGCTCCCGCCCGGGACCGGTCTCGCCCACGTCCGCGCCCTGTTCGCCGAGCTCGTCACGGCCCTGGAGGCCTTCGACGCCACCCTCGTCGGCGGACACACCGAGGTCACCCCGGCCGTGCACCAGCCCGTCCTCGTGGGCCAGATGCTCGGCACCGTCGCCGACGGGCGCCTGGTCACGACCGGGGGTGCCGCACCGGGTGACGTGCTGGTGCAGGTCGGGCCGGTCCCGGTGGAGGGTGCGGCCGTGCTCGCCGCCGGTGCCGACGAGCGCCTGTTGGCCGTGCCGCGCGACCTGCTCGACGCGGCGGCACGGGCCGCGGATCGACCGGGGATCTCGGTGGTACCGGCCGCCTTGCAGGCCGCGGCGCAGGGCGCGACCGCGATGCACGACCCCACGGAGGGCGGGCTGGCGACGGGGTTGCACGAGCTGGCCGACGCCTCGGGGGTCGCCCTCCGGATCGTCGGCGCCGCGATCGACTGGTTCGAGCCCGGCCTGGCCGTGTGCCGCGAGCTCGGCGCCGACCCCTGGGCGACCCTCGCGTCGGGGTGCCTGCTCGCGACCTTCCCACCGGATCGCGCCGACGCCG
>SKNO01000068.1 GCA_007120465.1 Nitriliruptoraceae bacterium | reverse complement strand
GCGTCGTGGAGGTGGAACGCCAGCACCGTCCGACCCTCGGGCATCGCCTCGAGTTCGAGGTTGCGGTGCAGGTCCCACAGCAGCAGGTGCGGGTCGAGGTGCTCCTCCCCGAGCTCTGGCATCCAGCGGGTCCCCCAGGTCCCCAACGCCTCGACGACCGGAGCCAACTCCTGGCCAGCCCCCGTCAGCTCGTAGATCACCCGGTTGCGGTCCTCACGGCGCTCGACGAGACCGGCACGCACCAGGGTGCGCAGCCGCTTGGTGAGCAGCGCGGTGGACATGCGAGGGACACCGCGGTGCAGGTCGTTGAAGTGGCGGCTCCCTGCGATCAGCTCACGGATCACCAGCAGCGTCCACCTCTGGTCCAGGAGTTCCATCGCCCTGGCGACGGGACAGAACTGCCCGT
The DNA here is from genome assembly GCA_007120465.1 of Nitriliruptoraceae bacterium. Classification (GTDB taxonomy): domain Bacteria; phylum Actinomycetota; class Nitriliruptoria; order Nitriliruptorales; family Nitriliruptoraceae; genus CSSed11-175R1. The sequence continues at coordinate 4,473 of SKNO01000068.1, read as the reverse complement.
AGGTGCTCATGGTGGTGCTCGCCCGTGGACGGTCGCGGCCGTGCCCCGACGGTAGGGGGCGATGACCACGGCTGCCAGCGATCCCGAGGCGCACTTCACATCGTGAACTGGTCGGGCCCGACGCGGACCACCCATGGTGACGCCGCTCCCTGAGGAGCGCGGGCCTCCGGGTCCGTGAACCGACCAACGATCGGAGACGACATGGGAAGCGGCGAGGCAACGACCATCCAGGACCAGGCACCTCGGCTCCTGGCCCACATCGCGGGGTACGCCAGCCACCGGACCATCGCCATGGGGCTCAGGGCCGGCCTCATCGAGGCGCTAGCTGGTGCGGAAGAGGGCGCGAGCTCGGACGAGCTCGCGGAGCAGCTCGACCTCGACCCGTACTACGTCGACGTCTGGTGCCGGTCGGCGCTGGGCGCCGAGCTGTGTCATCGCGAGGGCGACCGGTACGTGCTCGCACCGCACATGGACACGCTCCTGCTCGACCCGTCGTCACCGGCGTACGTGGGCGGGGTCTTCCTCGTCTACGAGCAGCGTGAGATGTTCGACAGGTTCGAGCAGGTCTTCGGCTCCGGTGAGCGACTGTGGTGGGACGAGACCAGCCCGGAGTGGATCGCTGGTGTCTCCGGGACGGGGCGGCCGTTCTACACGCGGCTGATCCCGGGAGGGCTGTCCCAGGTGCCTGGGCTGGACGAGCAGCTGGCCGACGGTGGCCGGATCGTCGACACGGCCTGCGGGGCCGGTCACGGGTTGCTCCGGCTCGCCGAGCACTACCCGGAGTGCGAGCTCGTCGGGGTCGACGGGGACGCCTACTCGATCCAGCTGGCGGAGAAGCGCCTCTCGGAGGCCGGCATCGCCGATCGCGTCGAACTCCACGTGCGTCCGTTGGAGGACCTCGACCTCGACGATCCCGCGACCGTGATCGTGAACAACATCTCGATGCACGAGTGCCGCGACATCGACCGCGCGACGCGGCAGATCCACGATGCCCTGGAACCGGGAGGCTGGTTCGTCGTCTCGGACTTCCCGTACCCGGATACCGACGAGGGACTGGCGAGCGTCCCTGGCAGGATCATGACGGGGATCCAGTTCTTCGAGGCGCAGATCGACGATCAGCTCCTCCCGCGGTCGGCGTACGACGACCTGCTCACCCGCCACGGGTTCACCGAGCTCGGCTCCGCGGAGCTCACCCCGGTCCACGCTCTGACCTGGGGCCGCCGCCCGTGACGCGAACCGCTCACCCGTCCACGACCGATCACCGAGCGAACGAACCACTGGGCGGCGGCGGCGCGAGCAGCAACGGTCCGGCCCCCCGGAGAGACTTCATCTGACCGAGCGCCGGCTCGGGGCGGTGGCAACGGGCATCTCAGGCTTTGGTTGCCGTTCGGTCTCACGAGCCCGAGAAACGCCCTCGCGGGAGGCGAGGGCGTTTCAGCGTTTGCTGCGAATCTGGGGTGTTAGACCCCTGTACGAGCTTGTGGGCGAGGGGGGACTTGAACCCCCATGTCCTTTCGGACACACGGACCTGAACCGTGCGCGTCTGCCAATTCCGCCACCCGCCCGGGTGAGGCGCGGAGGGTAGCAACGCCCTCACGCGACAGCCACTTGACGCGAGGGTACGCCACCGCGCGGACCCGCCCTTTCGCACGTTCGGACGGGTCGCTCGCGTGACGGCCTGAGCTACGCTCGCTCAGGCGACCAGGTGCTTCGCGGCTCCGCCAACGGCCGGAGCCGCCAGCCTAGGCTCCGATCGACCGGTGGACGTGCATGGGTGTGCTGCAGGGGTTCGAGGACCGCCTCGAGGGTGCCGTCGAGGGGTTCTTCTCTCGCGTCTTCCGTTCCGGTCTGCAGCCCGTCGAACTGGCCCGCGGCGTGCAGCGCTACGCCGCCGACAACCAGCACGTCACCGCCGACGGCGTGGTGATCCCCAACGTCTACCGGATCTCGCTCAGCCCCCGCGACCACGAACGGCTCGAGACCTTCGGCGAGTCCCTGCCGCGTGAGCTCGGCCAGGTCGTCGCCCAGACCGCCACCGAGCGCGGCTGGAAGCTGCGCGGCCCCGTCAAGGTCCGGGTCGAGAGCAACGACGTCGTGCGCGTCGGCCGTTTCCAGCTCGCCGGGCGCATCGAGGTGGTCGAGCCCGACGCGGAGGCCAAGCACAGCCGGCTCACCGGCGGCAGCCACGCCGCCCGTCGCCCGCCGTCGCCGTCGCCGGAACCCACCCCACCCACCGCCGTCCCACCCGCGGCCCCGCCGGCCGCCGCCCCTCTACCGGTCGACGAACGCTCCGAGCTCGACCGCACCCAGGTCGTCTCCGGCCCGCCCCCGGCCACCCTCCAGCTGCAGGTGCGCTCCGGCGAGCAGGCCGGCAGCACCGTGCCCCTCGCGGGTGACCGCGTGTCGGTCGGGCGGCTGTCCACCTCCACCCTCACGCTCCCCGACTCCACGGTGTCCCGCGAGCACGCCGCCCTGGTCCGTCGCGGCGACACCTGGTGGGTCGTGGACCTCGGCTCGACCAACGGCACCCGCGTCAACGGGGTGCAGGCGGCCGAGCAACCCGTCGACGTCGGCGACCGGATCGAGTTCGGTGATGCGGTCGTGGAGCTCGTGGAGGCCTGAGATGCCCCTCGAGCTGCTGACCCTGTTCAAGTTCGGGCTGCTGCTGCTGCTCTACCTGTTCCTGGCCAGCACCGTCCGTGCGGTCATCGTCGACCTCTACGGCCCGCGCCGCAAGCGCACCAGCCGCCCGACCCGACCCGCCGTCGCCCCCGCCGCCGGAGCCGACCAGCGCCGACCTCGCCGCGCCCCCAAGGAGCTCGTCCTGCACCCCGCCACCGGCCGCCCCCAGGTCATCGCTCTACGCGGCGACAGCCTGATCCTCGGCCGCTCCGAGCACGTCGACCTCCCCCTCGACGACGTGTACGTGTCCGACGAGCACGCGCAGATCCGGCTCGACGGCGACGGGTGGGTGGTCCGCGACCTCGGCTCCACCAACGGCACCTACCTCAACGGCGCCAAGGTGGCCCGGCCGACCCCCCTCGCCGCCGGCGACCAGCTCCGCCTCGGCAAGACCCGGATCGAGGTGCGCCGATGAGACGGTTCATCGCCGCCGGCACCTCCGACGTCGGTCGGGTCCGTGACGGCAACGAGGACGCCTACCTCGTCGCGGACAGCGTGGTGGCCGTCGCCGACGGCATGGGCGGGCACGTCGCCGGCGAGGTCGCGTCCGCCGCCGCCCTCGAGCCCCTCCAGGCCCTCGACGGCCGGGTGTTCCCCGACGCCACCGAGGCGCTCACCGCCCTGCGCGATGCCGTCGTCGCCGCCAACGACGCGGTGACGCGCATGGCCCAGGACGAGCCGTCCTACCGCGGGATGGGCACCACCCTGACGGCTGCGCTGGTCGAGGGTCGGCGCCTGCACGTCGCCCACGTCGGCGACTCCCGCGCCTACCTGTTGCGCGGCGGCCAGTTGAGCCAGCTCACCGACGACCACACCCTGGTCCAGCACCTGATCGACGAGGGACAGCTCACCCACGAGGAGGCGGCCAACCACCCGCAGCGGTCGGTGGTCACCCGCGCGATCGGCGTGTCGCCCGAGATCGACGTCGACGCGATGACCCTCGAGCTGCTCCCCGAGGACCAGATCCTGCTGTGCTCCGACGGGCTAACCGGGGTCGTCTCCGATGAGGACATCGCCGGGGCGCTCGACGACACCGAGGACATCAACCGCGCCCTCGACCGGCTGGTGGCGATGGCCAACGAGGCCGGTGGCCCGGACAACATCACCGCCGTGCTGCTGCGCTTCGAGGACCCGGACGCCGAGGTGGTCGATGGCTCGCGCACCGTCGCGATCCGCACCATCGAGAACGGGTCGGACCAGGACTGGGCGGGGCGACTCGGCTCCTACGGCGCCTTCGGTAGCGCCCGCCCGCAGTTCGACGCCAGCGAGGGCGACGACCCCAGCCGGTTCAGCGGGCTGGTGCTGCGCTCCGTCGCGATCCTCGTCGGCATCGCCGTGCTGCTCGGTGTGCTGTACGGAGGTGGGCGGTTCCTGCTGTCCCAGAACTACTACGTCGGCCTCGACGACCAGCAGGTCGTGATCTACCAGGGGATCGACACCGAGATCGGCCCGGTCAGCCTGTCGTGGATCGTGGAGCGCTCCGAGCTCACCCTCGACGACATCCCCTCCTACTACCACCTCACCCTGGAGGAGGGGCTCAACGCCGCGGACATCAACGACGCCCGCCGTCAGGTGCGGGGCATCCCGTTGCGTGAGACCGCCGAGGAGGACGAGGTGGCACCAGGTGGTGACGACGCCGACGACGGCGCCTCCGACGGCACACCGTGACCGCCACCGGGCAGCGGCAGGCAGACGGCGCAGCCGCCGCCACAGCGCCCTCCCGCCCCGCGGCACTCGCGACCCCGCGCCGGGTCGAGGCGCGCCTGATGGCCGGCGCGGTGGTGGTGACCG
>SKNO01000040.1 GCA_007120465.1 Nitriliruptoraceae bacterium | reverse complement strand
CGCCAGGGCGGCGACGGGCAGGCCGGCGCTGAGCTCCCACACCAGCGCTCGGCTCCACGGGTCGAAGCGCCACCGGTGGGGACCGGCGAGCGGGCGCGCCGAGAACACGTGCAGCGCCGCCTCGGTCAGCCCGCCCGAGGCCTCGGCGGCCACCTCGACGGGCGCGTCCCGACCGTTGTCCACCGCGACCTCGACCACGACCCCGCGATGCTCCGGCGGGCACGCCACCGTCAGCGTGATCGTCACCTCCTCCACCTGCGCGTGCCAGCGCGGCAGCAGGCCCGCGTCGAGCTCGAGGTGCCACGCGTCGGCGGGCACGGCGGTGCCGTCGACCGTGACGCGCGTGGTGAGCAGCGGCGCCCCCCGCAGCTCCACGAGCCCGCCGGCGCGATCGTGCAGCACCGTCAGGCTGCCGATCGCGCCGGTGGCGGCGTCGAGGTCGGGCAGGGTCACCCACGCGCTGCCGGTGGGGACCACCGGGGCGACCTCGTCGAGTTCGTCCGGCACCGTCAGGATCGGTGCCGGGTCCGTCCCGCTCGGGGGAGCGGGCGTGTCGTCGGGAGGCGGTGCGCTCACCCGCGATCCAGCCGGTCGACCAGGCGCAGGAGCAGGGGGTCGGGGTCGCCCACGTGGCCGCCAGCCTCCATGCGGCGGTCGTCTCGCCGGAGCAGCTGCAGGGTCAGTTCCGCCCCGATCCAGGTGAGCGGCTCGGGTGGGAACGCTGGCTGGTCGCGGTCGACGAAGCACACGGCGGTGTCGTCGGTGTCGCGTCCGAGGACGAGATCGCGCAGGATCCGCCCGGCCGTGTGGGCCGGCGCGACACCGTGGCCCGAGTACCCGAACGCGTAGTGGACCCTTCCACCACCGAACCGGCCGATGCGGGGCACGAACCGGCTGGTGATCGAGATCGGTCCGCCCCAGTGGTGGGTGAAGCGCACGCGGCCGAGCTGCGGGAAGGTCGTGACGAACTCCCGCTCGAGCCGCCGACGGATCGCCTCGTGGCGGTCCCTGCGTGGCGAGATCGGCCCGCCGTAGCGGTACACCGCGTCGGTGCCGCCCCACAGCACCCGGCCGTCGGCGGTGGGGCGGAAGTAGTGCACGAGGTTGCGGGCGTCCTCGACGCCCTGGCGCCCCTGCCACCCGATCGCCTCCCACTGGTCGGGGGACAGCGGTTCGGTGGCCACGACGTAGGTGTACAGCGGCACGCTCCACCCCCGTGCGGCGGGGAACCGGTGGGTCCACGCGTTGGTGGCGAGGATCGCGGTGTCCGCGTGGACACGCGCGCGGGGTGTGGTCGCGGTCACCCGACCGTCGGCCTCGGACAGGTCCAGCACCGGCGATCCCCCGTGGATCCGCACCCCGCGGGTCCGCAGCACCGCCGCGAGGCCGACCACCAGCTTGGCCGGGTTCACGATCGCGCAGGCGTCCTCCAGCAGCCCACCGCGGTAGCTGGGGGAGTCGAGCAGCTCGCGGGTGCGGTGGGCGTCGAGCCGCCGGAAGCCGTCGAGGCCGAGGCGCTGTGCCGTCTCGTGGTCGCGGTCGAGCCGGGCGAGCTGGGCGTCGTTGGTGGCGACGCGGAGCAACCCGGTCGCCTCCAGCTCCGCGTCGATCCCCTCCTCCCGGACCGTGCGGTCGATCTGGTGCACCGACCGGGCGACCGCCCGGTGTGCGTGGGCGGCCGCGTCGTCCCCCCAGGTCCGGGCGAAGCGGTGCAGGTTGAAGTCCAGCAGCGTCATCGCGAAGCCGCCGTTGCGGCCGCTGGCGCCGACCGCCAGGTCGTGCGCGTCCAGGACCACGACGTCGAGCGTCGGGTCGCTCTGGGTGAGGTGGTACGCGGCCCACAGGCCGGTGAACCCGGCGCCGACGATCACCACGTCGGCGGTGAGCTCACCGTCGGCCGGCGCGGCGGGCGGCTGGGGTGCGAGGGTCTCGTGCCACAGGACGGCGCTACCCAGCTGGGCCACGTCGCCCTCCGGGATCGGTGGTCGGATCGGCTGACCGGCGGATGGTCGGGGCGGGTTTCTGGTCGGTGGGCTGTTCGGTGGTCGCGTGGTCGTCGGCCGGGGTGAGGCCCGCGCGTCGGCCCCGGACCCGCCAGAAGCGGCGCACGTAGGAGGGACGCACGTCGCGGTCGTGACCGGCCACCTCGGCGTGCCAGCGCGCGGTGAGCTCGTCAGCCTGCGCGAAGGCGTCGGCGGGTGCGGGCGGGGCGGCGAACCAGTCGCGTTCCAGCGCGTCACGCTCGGAGGTGAAGCGCGGGAACAGCGTCGCCGGGTCGCGGACGGCCGTCCGGTGCAGCCGCTCGTGACGCCACCACAGCGTGTCCGTGTCGGCCCGGTCGGTCGGGGGTGGACCGAGGTCGAGCGGCTGGTCCACACGGACCGGCTTGAACAGCGCGGTGCACGGCGCGGCGGTGGCGGTCGCCCAGTGGCGCTGCCCGGTGGGGGTCAGCTCCGAGACCCACGACGCGGTGGTCTGCGATGCGGCGATGAGCCCGCCAGCGTGCATGCAGGGGGCGGCCATCGCGCCGTTCACCGGCGAGTACGCGGGATGGTCGGTGTCGCCGTGGCTGCGGAGGGTGGCGGCCAGCTCCGCGGGACCGTCGATCGTGGCCGCCCGCTCCTCGGTGTGGGCGCGGCGGACCCGGCAGGCCGACACGCGGGTGCGCAGCCGGTCGCTGTGCTCGCCGGCGAAGGGCTCGATCGTGAGGCCGTTGGAGATGCTCCGGGCCCCGCTGGCGACCTCCTCCGTGACCCAGTGCGGACCGGCCGTCTCCAGCACGACCGCCCCGCGGGGATCGGCCAGCAGGAAGCTGTTGTGGTAGGTGAAGCTGCGGTCCTCGTGGCCGCACCCACCGCCCTGCCCGTAGGTGGCGAGCAGGTCGGTGAGCACCGTCACGGCCTCGTCCACGTCGGCGGCACGTTCCAGGGTCAGCCGCAGCAGGTCCATCCCGGTCAGGCCGGTGTCGGCGTCGGGCTGGCGGGTGAACACCGCCTCGTTACCGATCGTCAGCCCGTGCTCGTTGGTGCCCATCTCCGCGCCCCACATCCAGAAGGGCCGCGAGAGCAGCGTGGCGTGGGTGTGGGCGACCTGGGGGATCTCGAGTTCGGTGCACCGCACGGTCGCACCCGGCGGGTGGTCCTGCGCCGGGTGCCACTCGAGCAGCTGTGCCTCGTTGGCGTCGCGGTCCGAGTTCTTGGCGAACAGCACGCGACCCGGCTCGACCCGCACCACGGTGTCGCACACGGGCGCACCTCCTGGAGTTCGTTGGGCGGCCGACCGTCCGTGGCACGGTACTCGACGGTGCGCCCCGGCCCGCGGGTGCGCCCGCCCGGGCGGCACGGCGGCGGTGAGTAGGCTCCGGGACGGACGGTCCCAGGAGAGGGGCGCAGCCATGTCCGGGGAGCGGGAGGTCGTCGAGCTGGTCGCGGACGTGACCGGCTCCGGCCCGGTGACGGTGCTGCTGCACGGCATCGCCGAGGATGCCCGCACCTGGGAGCCGTTGCGCGAGCCGTTGGCGGAAGATGCGACGGTCATCGCGGTCGACCTGCGCGGACACGGCCGGTCACCGCAGGCCCGCGCGTACGACCCGGACTCGATGGCAGCCGACGTGCGGGCGTTGCTGCGACGGCTCGGGCGGGACGACGATGCACCGCTGGTGGTCGGTCACTCGATGGGTGGGCTGGTCGCCGCCGCGTACGCCGCCGCCCACCCGGCCCGCGCGGTCGTCGTCGTCGACCAGCCACTGGACCTGGCCGCGTCGCAACCGCGCCTGCGGGAGCTCGAGCCCCAGGTGCGCGGTGAGGGGTTCGAGGAGCTGATCACGGGGCTGTTCGAGGCGATGCGGGGCCCGCTGCCAGCCACCGAGGTCGAACGTGTGTCGGCGATCCGTCGCCCTCGACGTTCCGTCGCGCTCGGCGTGTGGGCGCCGCTGTTCGACCTCGAGCCCACGGAGCTCGATGCGTGGGTGGGGCGGTTCCTCGCCGGTGTCCAGGTCCCGCTGTTCTCGCTCCACGGGAACGCACCACGGTCGGGGTACGAGGCGTGGCTGCGGACCCGCGTCCCCACGGCGCAGCTGGAGGTGTGGGACGAGCACGGCCACTACCCCCACCTGGTCGACCCCGACCGCTTCGTGGCGCGGGTGCGCCGCTTCGATCCACCCGGGTGAGTGCCGGGACGTCCTGCTGGACGCGGTGTGCACCCGACCGGACGCGGAGGGTCGTCCATCGCACGACCATCAGCGCAGGTGTGCCTCGCCGGGCGGCGACGACTAGAAGGGCTGCCGGTTGGCGGGCCACGTCGTTCGCCGCGCCGACAGGTCGCTGAGGCTCGAGGAGCACCAATGGCACATCCCCGACCCCTGCGTGTGCTCGTGGCACTCGCCCTGGTGGCGACGATGGTCGTCGGGATCGGGACCGGGTCGGTCGCCCTGCCGTCCCAGGGCAAGCTCGATGAGGCGCGGGAGCGCGCCCAGGTGCTCGAGGAGCGGGCGGGCGACGCCGAAGCGGAGCTGCGCGCGGTCGAGGCCGAGCTCGAGGTGCTGGAGGGACGGCTCGCGCTGATGGAGGAACGCCTGGCGGAGGCGGTCGCGCGCCACCGCGAGGCCGAGGCGGCCGCGGTCGCGGCGAGCGTGCGTGCGCGGGCCGCGGAGGACGAGTTGGCCGCCGCCACCACCGAGCTGCGGTCCAACGAGCGGGTCCTCGCCAGCCTCGCCCGTGACGCCCACATGTACGGGGCGCCGTCGGCGTCGGCGACGATGGCGGCGGTCGAGCTGCTCGGGGAGGACAGCGGCGAGCTCGCGGATCGGTTGCACTACCTCACCCGCAGCCTCGGGGCCCGCTCCAACGCGATCGAGCGCGCCGGGGCCCTGCGCATCCAGGTCGAGGTGCTGACCGAGCGGGCGCTCGCGGAGGAGGCCGAGCTGCGCCGGCACGAGCAGGAGGCCGAGTCCCGGCGCAACGAGGCCGCCACCCTCCACGCCGAGGTCATGGAGCTCGTCAGCCAGCAGAGCGCGCAGGTTGACCGGGCGGTGCGGCTGGTCGCGGAGATCGAGACCGAGCGCGAGCGGACCGAGGCCCGGATCGGTGAGCTCGAGGAGCAGGTCGAGCGCGAGCGCCGGGAGCGCGAGGAGCGCGAGCGCCGCGAGCGGGAACGTCGGGAGCGGGAGGAACGGGAGCGCCGGGAGCGTGAGGCCCGGGAGCGAGCGGCTCGCTCGTCCGGCACCGTGGCGGTCAGCGCAGGGCCGACCCCGGAGCTGCGCACGGTCGGGGGGATCACCGTGGCTGCCTCGCTGGCACCCCAGCTCGAGGCGCTGCTCAACCACGCCCGCGCGGATGGCATCGTGCTCGGTGGGCACGGCTACCGCTCGCCCGAGGTGACCGCCCGACTGCGGCGCGCCAACGGGTGTCCCGACGTGTACGAGTCGCCCGCGTCCGCCTGCCGGGTGCCGACCGCGCGGCCCGGTTCCTCGATGCACGAGAAGGGGCTGGCGATCGACTTCACCTACCGCGGGCAGACGATCTGCTTCCCGCGGCCGGCGAGCCACTGCTCCGGCAACGCCGCCTTCGACTGGCTCCAGCGGCACGCCGGGAGCTACGGGCTGCGCAACCTGCCCACCGAGGCCTGGCACTGGTCGACCAACGGCCGCTGACCGCTGGCGCGTCCACGCGCCGCCACCCCCTGCCGGAGGTCACCGGTCGAGGTCGTGACCTCCGGCACGCGACCGGGCGCGGCGAGGTCCGTACCGTCCGTGACGTGATGGCAGGACGCCGCGGGCACGCTCACCTGAGCGCCCACCTGACCGGGGGCCATGATGTCGGTCGTCGAACTGGAGCAGGTCGCGAAGGTGTACGGCGACGTCGTCGCCGTGGACGGTGTCGGACTGTCCGTCGACCGCGGCGAGGTCGTCGCCCTGCTGGGACCGAACGGTGCGGGGAAGAGCACCCTGTTCGAGCTCCTGCTCGGACTGGTCCGCCCCACCGCCGGCCGGGCCCGTGTGCTGGGGGTTTCGCCCGGTGGCGAGGCCCGGGCGCAGGTCGGTGCGATGTTGCAGCACGCCGGGTTGCCCGACCAGGTCACCGTCGCCGAGCTCGTCCGTCTCGTGGGACGCAGCTACCCGGCCACCCTCGGTCTCGACGCGGTCCTGGAGCGGGTCGGGCTCGCCCATCGGCATCGCCACACCGTCAGCACGCTGTCGGGCGGGGAGCGGCAGCGACTGCTGCTGGCGCTCGCGATCGTCGGCGATCCGCAGCTGCTCCTGCTGGACGAGCCGACCGCCGCGATGGACCTCGAGGCACGTCGCCGCTTCTGGGAACACACCCTCGCGAGCGTGGACGACGGGACCACGCTGGTGTTCGCCACCCACGACCTCGCGGAGGCGGACGCGGTGGCAGACCGGGTGGTGCTGCTGCACCACGGGCAGGTGCTCGCCGACGCCACACCGACCGCGTTGAAGCGGCTCGTGCCGGGGTGCGTGGTCACGCTGGTGACCGACGCCCCACCGGAGGTGATCGCGCGCTGGCCCGGCGTCGAGCGCGTCGACCCCGCCCCTGACGGTGGATCGTCCCCGCCGGCCCATGCGCGACTGGCCGTGTCCGCGACCGATGCGGAGAGCGTGGTGGTCCCGCTGGTGCGTTCCGGCCACGACCTGTCCGGGCTCGGTGTCGCGGAGGCCGACCTCGAGACGGCGTTCGTCCAGCTCACGCGGTCCGCCACCGCTGGGGCGACACATCCGACCCTGGAGGGAACGTGATGTCCGGCACCGCCACCGCTCCTCGGACCGGCAGGCGACGTCAGCGATCGACGCGAGACGAGGTGGTGCGCCGCGACCCCGTCGGGCTGCTCGGGGCACAGATCCTCGTCGAGCTGCGCAGCCACGCCCGGTCGCTCGACTTCGTGATCGGCGCGATCGCGCTGCCGATGCTCCTGTACGCCATGTTCGGTCTGCCGACGGCCTCACCGTCCAACGTCCTCCCGGACGGCAGCCACGTCGGCACGATGATGATGGTGTCGCTCTGCTCCTACGGCGTGGTCTCCCTGGCGATCTTCACCTTCGGTGAGGACATCGCCCGTGACCGGGGCCGTGGGTGGGCCCGCACGATGCGCGCCACGCCGCTGCCGATGTGGAGCTACCTCGCGGCCAAGGTGGTCCTCGGGCTCGTCGGTGCGGTGCTGATCGTGACCTCGACGGCTGGCCTCGCCGTCGTGGCGGGGAACGTGCGGCTCGACCCGGGGGAGTGGCTCCGGCTGGGCGGGACCCTGCTCGTCGGCGTGCTCGCGTTCAGCACGTTGGGGTTCGCGATCGCGTACGCGACGCGGCCGCGCGCCGCCACGGCGATCGCGAACCTGCTGTTCCTCCCGCTGGCGTTCCTGTCCGGGTTCTTCGTGCCGCTCTCCGAGCTCCCGGCGGCGCTGCGGGACATCGCCGTGTGGATGCCGACCCACCACTTCGGGCAGCTCGCCTGGCGGCAGGTCGCACCAGCGGAGGGCGTCGAGGCGTGGGCCGGCATCACGCCGGCGAGTGCCGGGACCCACCTCGCCTGGGTGGTCGGTGCGACGCTGGTGTTCGGGGCGATCGCGGTGCTGGCGGCCCGTCGCGAAGGGGTGACCCGGCGTGGGTGAGGGCGTGGTGCCGCCGGACCGGGTTCCCGTCCCTCGCGGCCGCGCGCCCGCGTACGGTGTCGGCGTGGAGGTGCGTGAACCGGAACGGCTGGGGTCGCTCGCTGGGCTGCTCGCGAGCGTGGCCGTCGGCGTCCCCATGCTGCTCGACACCGCCCGGACCGGGGGCGAGCTGATCGTCGGGCTGGTGGCGCTGTGGTGGGTGAGCTACCTCGGCTACCTCGTCGTCTTCGCGCTGTACAGCCAGGTGCCCGAGGTCGCCCGACCACGCTGGTTGCGTGACCGGGTCCTGCTCCCGGTGCAGGGCGTCGCGGGGGCGCTCGCCTTCGCGCTCACGCCGCGGTACGGCTGGATGGCGGTGCTGCTGGTCGTCACCGCAGCCTCGGTCGCCTACGACCTGCCGCGTCGGGCGACCGCCGGGGTCGTGGCCGCGCAGATGGTCCTGGCCGCGGTCGTCACGGCTCAGGCCCAGCTCCCCCCGCTGGAGGCGGTGCTCGCCGTGGTGATCTACACCAGCTTCCAGGTGTTCGCGGTGTTCGCGATCTGGGCGCAGCAGCGCGAGGCAGCCGCGCGGGAACGCCTCGCCGAGGCGCACGCGCAGCTCCGTGCGACCACGGCGATGCTCGAGGCGTCGAGCCGGAGCGCCGAGCGGCTGCGGATCGCCCGGGACCTGCACGACCTCGTCGGACACCAGCTCACCGCCCTGGCGCTCGAGCTCGAGGTGGCGTCGCGGACCGGGGCGGGGCCCGGCGACGCGCACGTGGGCCGCGCGCGGACGATCGCGAAGGAGCTCCTCGCTGACGTCCGGGAGGCCGTCGGGGAGCTGCGTGCGCCCAAGCGGGAGCTGCGTGAAGCCCTGAACGCCGTGCTCGACGGGCTTCCCGGTCCGCAGATCCACCTCGAGGTCGCTGACGACGTGCGGGTCGATGACGAGACCGTGCTCGCACTCGTGCGCTGCGTCCAGGAGGTCGTCACCAACACGGTCCGACACGCCGACGCGGAGCGCCTGGACGTCGAGGTGGCACGGCTCGCCGACGGCGGGGTGCGGCTCGCCGCCCAGGACGACGGGCGGGGGGCCGCCGTGCTGCGGCCCGGCAACGGACTGGCGTCGATCAGCGAACGCATCGAGGGACTGGGCGGAACCGTGCGGTTCGACACGCAGGACGGGCGGGGGATGCGGGTCGTCGCGGAGATCCCCGGGCGATGATCGAGGTCTGTTTGGTCGACGACCAGACCCTGGTGCGCCAGGGCCTGCGCAGCTTGCTCGCCCTCACCGACGACATCTGCGTCGTCGCCGAGGCCAGCGACGGGGACGAGGCGCTGGCGGTCGTGGAACGGTCGGCACCGGACGTGCTTCTGCTCGATCTGCGGATGCCGCGCCGTGACGGCATCGCGACGCTGCAGGCGCTGCGCGAGCGGGGGCATCACCTGCCGGTCCTCGTCCTCACCACCTTCGACGACGACGAGCTGGTCCTGCAGGCGCTCCGTGGCGGCGCGCACGGGTACCTGCTGAAGGACGTCAGCCTGGAACAGCTCGTCGAGGCGATCCGGACCCTGGCTGACGGGCGCACGCTCGTGCAGCCAGCAGTGACCGACCGTCTGCTGCGCGCCGTCGCGGAGCGGCCCCGTCCCGCGGTCCTCGACGGGCTGCCCGCGCCCGAACCGCTGACGGAACGGGAGCTCGAGGTGCTCCGGTTGCTGGCGAGCGGCTTCGCGAACCGGGAGATCGCCGAGGCGCTGCACCTCGCGCCGGGCACCGTCAAGAACCACGTGTCGATGGTCCTGCTGAAGCTCGGGGTCCGGGATCGCACCCGCGCGGTGTTGCGTGCCCTGGACGACGGGCTGCTCGGTGGCCCCCCGGGCCCACCCGGTCGCTGATCGCGGCGCGGTCGGGACCTGCGCGGGACGCGGTCGTGCGTACCGGCCGCGCGAGGCCGGTGGGTCGTGCCGACGGGGCTCGGGTACCCGGACGTTGACACCCGTCGAGGACAGCCCGTAGCGTCGCCGGCGAGAACCGCATACCGGCCGTTCGAGCCCGGGCGGGAGAGCGTCGACCACCGGTCGGCCGCCGAAGGAGCAACCACCTCCCTGGAACCTCTCAGGCCCCCGGACCGCATCGTGCGGTCCACGGAGGAGCCTCAGCGATGACGCCGACCCGGCACGCCACCTCTCCGCGGACGGACCGATGATCAGCGCCTTCGAACTGTTCACGATCGGCATCGGCCCGTCCAGTTCCCACACGGTCGGCCCGATGCGTGCGGCGGCGGCCTTCGTGGACGACCTCGACGCCGCGGGCGTGGCCGGGGACGTGGCGCGCATCGCGATCACCCTGCACGGCTCGCTCGCCGCGACCGGCCCCGGGCACGGCACCGTGGGGGCGGTGCTGGCCGGGCTGGCGGGCGCCGATCCCGCCACGGTCGACCCCGACGACGTGCGCCGGCTGCCCGACGAGGTCCGTCGCGGCGGCGCACACACCCTCGCGACGGGACACGTCGTCGCGATCGACCTCGACCGTGACCTCCACCTCGACGTCGCTGCGCTGCCCTTCCACCCCAACGCGATGGTCCTCACCGCCCGGGACGGCGACCGCGAGGTGGTGCGCTCGGCCACCTCGTACTCGGTCGGCGGCGGTGCCGTGGTGTACGAGGACGAACGCACGGGACCGGTCGCCGACCCGCCGGTGCCTCACCCCTTCGCCACCGCCGATGAGCTGCTCGAGCGGTGCGACGAGCTCGGGGTCGGGGTCGCCGAGGTGGTGCTGCGCAACGAGGCGGCGCTGCGGCCCGTCGAGGAGGTGCGGGCCGGGCTGCTGGCGCGGTGGGAGGCGATGCGTGCCTGCATCGCGGCGGGCCTCACGACCGAGGGGGTGCTGCCGGGGGTCCTCGAGGTGGTGCGGCGGGCACCCGGGCTGTGGCGCACACTGGAGCGGCGGGGGGTCGGGGACCCGCTGGCGGCCCTCGACCGGGTCACGATCGTCGCGATGGCGGTGAACGAGGAGAACGCCGCTGGTGGCCGGGTCGTCACCGCCCCGACGAACGGTGCCGCCGGCATCGTGCCCGCGGTGCTCGACCACCACCTGCGCACGGCGCCGGACGCGGGGGACGAGGACGTGATCCGGTTCCTCGCGGCGGCCGCCGCGGTCGGCGGGCTGTGCAAGCGCAACGCGTCGATCTCCGGTGCCGAGGTGGGGTGTCAGGGCGAGGTCGGTTCGGCGTGTGCGATGGCGGCGGCCGGGCTGGCAGAGGTGCTCGGTGGGACGCCGCGGCAGGTCGAGAACGCCGCGGAGATCGGTCTGGAGCACAACCTCGGGCTGACCTGTGATCCGATCGCGGGGCTCGTGCAGATCCCCTGCATCGAGCGCAACGGGGTCGGGGCGGTCAAGGCGATCACCGCGGCCAGGATCGCGCTGGCCGGCGATGGGCGCCACCGGGTCAGCCTGGACCAGGCGATCGCGACGATGCGCTCCACGGGGGCGGACATGGCCGACTCCTACAAGGAGACCTCGCGCGCCGGGCTGGCCGTCAACGTGCCCGAGTGCTGAGGTCCCCGGCGATCGCAGGCCCGGCTTGGACCGGAGCACAACGTCGGTGCCGGGCGGCGGAGCGGCCGTAGTATCGGAGTCCGATGTCGGTTCTCGGAAGGAGCGACCGTGCCGCGCGGCTCTCGCACCGAGCTCCGCCCGCCGCACCCGCAGCCGGAGCGTCCACGGTGAACGCGACGCCGGACGACCCGCCGCCCGAGGACCCGGTCCCGTCGGGCACCGCGGCCCGACCGTTCCAGCCGGAGTACGCCCAGCAAGCCGCCTCGTGGCGGGCCCTGATCGGGGTGTTCCTCAAGCTGGGTGTGGTCGCCTTCGGCGGGCCGGTCGCCCACATCGCGATGATGGACACCGAGGTCGTGGAGCGTCGTCGCTGGGTCCACCGCCGGCACTTCCTCGACCTCATGGCCGCCACCAACCTGCTGCCCGGGCCGAACTCCACGCAGATGACGATGCACGTCGGCTACGTCCAGCGCGGCAACCTCGGCGTCTGGGCGGCCGGGTCGGCGTTCATCCTCCCGGCCGCGACGATCACGCTGGCGCTGACGTGGGCGTACGTGGCGTTGCGTGAGCTGCCGGTGATGGATGCGGTGTTCTACGGCATCCAGCCGGTCGTACTGGCGATCATCGCGGTGGCGATGGTCAAGCTCGCCCCCAGGGCGGCCAGTGACCTGCGCACGCGGTTGGTGTTCGTCGGCGCGCTCGGCCTGGGGCTGTTCGGGATCAACGAGCTGCTCGTGCTGGCCATCGGCGCGGTGGCAGGGGTCGCGCTGTACCACCAGTGGCCGCGGGGTGGCGCCCGCGGGATACTGCTGACCACCTCGCCGTGGCTGCTGGGGGCGGCACCTGCGCCGTCGCCCGATCCGGACACGGTCGGGCAGCTGGCGTGGCTGTTCCTGAAGTTCGGGGTCACGCTGTTCGGATCGGGCTACCTGCTGGTGGCCTACCTGCAGACCGACCTGGTGGACCGCACCGGGCTGCTGACGACCCCGCAGCTGCTGGAAGCGATCGTGATCGGGGAGATGACGCCCGGTCCACTGTTCACCGTGTCCACCGCCGTCGGCTACATCGTGGGAGGCTTCCCCGGTGCGGTGGTCGCGACGGTCGCGATCTTCGCGCCGTCGTTCCTGCTGGCGATGCTGCTCGGCCGCATCATGCCGGCGGTCAAACGCTCACGGGTCGCCGGCAACGTCCTCAAGGGGCTGACCGCGGCGGTGCTCGGCGTGATGCTCGCCGTCGCGATCGAGATCGGACTGCGCGTCGTCGTGGACCTTCCCACCGCCGGGCTCGCGGTGGGGGCCCTCGCCGCGCTCATCTGGACCCGCGTCAGCGCGATCGCCCTGATCCCCGCCGCGGGGGTCGTCGGCTACCTGTGGGTGACCTTCGTCGGATGAGGCAAGGAGAGGACGGCGATGAGCGACCGACCGCCGCTGCTCCGCGACATCGAGCTCGCGTTCGTGCGCATCCACATCCTGCACCACGCCGCCGAGCATCCCATCTACGGGCTGTGGATGCGTGACGAGCTCGCCGAGCACGGCTACGACATCTCCGTCGGCACCCTCTACCCGATCCTCCACCAGCTGGAGGACGACGGCTACCTCGTCAGCCGCGAGCAGCTCGGAGGTGGCCGTCGTCGCCGCTACTACGAGGCCACCGACGCGGGGCAGCGACTGCTCGGACGGATCCAGGTGCGGCTGCGCGAACTGACGACCGAGACCCTCCCGCAGCCCTCCGGGGACGGCGCATGAGCGCGGTCGCCACGACCGTTGTTCAAGCGTCGATTTGACCACAAGGTGGCCGTCTGCTGCAATGGTCAAAGGTTCGTTTGAACACCGCGTGGTGGTCGACCGCGGTCGGAGCTCGCCCGGAGGTGGAGGCATGACCCGCGCCGCTGCCCCGGTGCGCCTGGGGCTGAAGGCGAACCTGCCGCAGTTCGCGCTGCTGGTGGGGGTGAACGCCCTGGTCGGTGGCCTCGTCGGGCAGGAGCGCACCGTGCTCCCGCTGCTCGCCGAGCAGGAGTTCGCCCTCCCCGGCTACACGGCGATGCTGACCTTCATCGTCGCCTTCGGTATCACCAAGGCGGTCGTCAACTACTTCGCCGGGACGCTGGCCGACCGCTTCGGCCGCAAGCCGGTCCTGCTGGTGGGGTGGCTGTTCGGCCTCCCCGTCCCGCTGCTGCTCATCCTCGCGCCGACCTGGGGCTGGGTGGTCTTCGCCAACGTGCTGCTCGGCGTCAACCAGGGGCTCGCGTGGTCGGTCACCGTGATCATGAAGATCGACCTGGTCGGCCCTCACAGGCGCGGCACCGCGATGGGCTTCAACGAGGCCGCCGGGTACGGCGCGGTCGCCGTGGCAGCCTGGGCGACCGGCATCATCGCCGAGACCGCCGGGCTCCGGCCCGCACCCTTCTTCCTCGGCCTGGCTCTCGCCGGGCTCGGCCTCGGGCTGTCGGCGCTGTTCGTCCGTGAGACCGCCAGCCACGTCGCCCACGAGGCCACCAACCACACCAACGCGGGCGGCCACGACGGCCGCCTGACGCACCGCGAGGTGTTCGCCCTGGCGACCTGGCGCGACCGCTCCTTGTCGTCGGCCTCGCAGGCCGGGCTGGTCAACAACCTCAACGAGGGCATGGCCTGGGGGCTGTTCCCCGTGTTCTTCGCCCTGGCCGGACTGGACGTCGGCGCGGTCGGTCTGCTGGTCGCGATCGCCCCGGCCGTGTGGGGCACCGGGCAACTGTTCACCGGCGCCCTGTCCGACCGCATCGGGCGCAAGGGGTTGATCGCGGGTGGGCAGTTCACCGAGGCCGCCGGCCTGGTCGTCATCGCCCTCGGCGACTCGGTCGCCGCCTGGGCGGTCGGCTCCGCGCTGTTCGGTGCCGGCACCGCCATGGCGTACCCGACGCTGATCGCCGCGATCGGGGACGTGGCCCACCCGACCTGGCGCGGTGCCGCGGTCGGGGTCTACCGCCTGTGGCGTGACCTCGGCTTCGCCGTCGGAGCCGTCCTTGCCGGCGCACTCGCCGACCTGTACACGCTCACCACCGCGATACTCGTGGTCGCCGCCATCACTGCCGCCTCCGGACTCGACGTGGCCCTGCGCATGCGCGAGACCCACCTGCCGGCGGACCGGACGTCCCGCACTCGCCGGGTGCGCCTGCCGTGACGGGTGCGGGACCGGCCGGTTCGCCGCGGCGCTCTACGCGCCCGGGCGTTCCCCGGACTGGCCCGACGGCGCGGCAGGGTCATCACATCTTCCCGTGGAACGACGTAGGGTACGCCACATGTCGTCGCGCGAGGTCAGGGACCGCCTGTACGAGCAGTTCGCGCGGGTGGGCAAGGTCACCGGCCACCCCAAGCGGCTCGAGCTGCTGGACCTGCTGTGCCAGGGGGAGCGCACCGTGGAGGAGCTCGCGCACGCGGTCGAACTGAAGCTGACCACTGCGTCGGCGCAGCTGAAGGTGCTGCGCGAGGCGCGGCTGGTGAGCGTGCGCCGTGCGGGCAAGCACGTCTACTACGGCATCGCCGACGACTCGGTGTGCCGGCTGCTGCAGGCGGTGCAGGAGGTGGCGCGCACCCAGCTGAGCGAGGTCGCGGAGACCGTGCGCACCCACTTCGAGGCACGCGACCCCGTCGAGCCCATCGACGTGACCGAGCTGCAGCGGCGCATCCGAGCCGGCGACGACGTGGTGGTGGTCGACGTGCGACCCCGCACGGAGTTCGAGGCGGGCCACATCGCCGGGGCGGTGTCGATCCCGCTCGAGGAGCTGTCCGGCCGGCTCGCCGAGCTACCCGAGGACGTCGAGGTGGTCGCCTACTGCCGGGGTCCCTACTGCGTGCTCGCGCCCGAGGCGGTCGAGCAGCTGCGTGCGGCCGGCCGTCGGGTCCGTCGGCTGGAGGTCGGCTACCCCGAGTGGCGGCTGGCCGGCCTGCCCGTCGAGGCGCCGCGCGTGACCTAGCGGCACCTCGACCAGGGGTGCGGTCCGCCGCAGCTCCCCCGAAGCGCTGGATCGGGGAGGCAAGGTCAGCCCGTCGGGACCCGCAGGCGCGACACGCAGGTGTCGGGTTCCGCCCACGGCACCAGATCCTCCACCTCGACGTCCACGCCGAGCTCGCTCAGCGCGCCCCGCATCAACCCGAGGTGGACCGAGCACACCACGTCCGGGTGGTCCCGTGCCACCGCGAGGAACGGGCAGCGCCGCAGCCGGAGGACCGGTGCGTCCGGATCCGTGGTGTCGAGGTCCGGGGCGAACCCGAACCCCTCCAGCATCTGCACCAGACGGTCGATCGCGTCCTCGGGTGCGAGCGTCCGAAAGGGCGGCGGCGTGTCCACCACGAAGCTGCCCCAGGCGCCACCGGCCTGCTCCGCCGCGGCCCGCGGGTCGTCGGCGGTCGCGCCGAGGTAGCTGGCCAGCACCGCCGCGAGGAAGCGGTAGTTGGCGGCGTCGTGGCCGGCGTCGGGTGCCGGGTCGGCGGCCCGGTACAGCCGCCGGGGGCGGCCGGGACGATCGCGCTGTTCGTCGACCGCACGGACCAGTCCCGCCTCCTCGAGCAGGTTGAGGTGGCTGCGGGCGGTGTTGACGTGCAGTCCGACCCGTTCGGCCAGGGTGGCCGTGTCGAGGTCGGGGTCGGCGCGGAGGGCCTCGAGCAGCCTGGCGCGGATGGGGCTGGCCAGGGCGCGGTACCGGCGCACCTCGTCGCTGCCCTGCGGATCGGTCACCGTCATGCGGTCACGCTACCTCCCGTCGCGGGTCGGGTACGGGGTCGGTGAGGCCGAGCGTCGACGTGACCTCCGCACCGGCCGGGGACCGACGGAGCTCGTCGGCGACCAGTTCGGCCAGGTCCGCGCCCAGTCCCCGCAGGATCCGGTCGCGGACGAACCGGTCGACGCGGTTGCCGCCGACGTCGTACCCGGGTGGGCGCGAGGCGAGGACGGCGAGGCGCGTCCCGTCCGCGCCGACCTCGACGACCAGCCGCAGGTCGAGCTGCGGCCATCCGGTGGCGTCCTCGTCGCCGCGCCAGCTGGCGGCGACGATCCCGAGCTCCCCAGGGCCGGTCGGTCGGGCCGCGACCCTCGGGCTCGGTGGCGCGCGGAACCGTCCCTG
>SKNO01000234.1 GCA_007120465.1 Nitriliruptoraceae bacterium | reverse complement strand
CGATCGGCCGGACCAGCGCACCGCCGAGCAGCGCCGCCCCGACCAGCGGCGGGACGACGGCCAGGCCGCGCAGCAGCGCCCGCCGACCCTCGGACATCGTCGGGTGGAGACGGCCGAGCAGCCACACGACCATCGCCAGTCCGGGCAGCGCCCACAGGGCCGGCAGCCCGTCGGCCCCGGCGGGCAGGTCGAGGTTCTGCGCGGCGGCCAGCACCGCCGTGAGCAGCGCCGCCAGCACGATCAGCGGGTCGCTACCCACCAGGCGGACCGCCAGCAGCGCCAGCGCCAGTGCGCCCAGCAGCGTGATGACCGGCACCACGGGGGAGGGGCCGGGCACCCAGTCCAGCTCGCCGGCGATCACGGCGTCGGCACCGTCGATCGTGACCGGCACCTCCCACTCCCACACCCGCTGGACCTCGTCGCGGGACGGGTCGACCTGCGGGGGCAGCTGCGGGGACATGTAGTGGATGCGGTGGTCGTGCCAGGCGTAGGTGCCGCGGCGGGCGACGACCTCCCAGTCCGGCGGAGCGTCGGCGTCGGCGCTGGCGGGCACCTCCCCCTGGGGCAGGCCGTACCGCTCGTCGTTGAGCCAGCGGGCCGGCGACCGCTGGTTGACCTCGACGGTGCCGTCGTCGTGGATGCGGATGTAGGGCTCGCCCTCGTACCCGGGGACCGCCAGGGTCGTGCCCGACGGCACCGACACCACCAGGAACGCGTCGCCGCCCAGCACCTCGACGTCGAGGTCGATCGGTGCGCCGTCGGCCTGCGCCACGGCGGTCACGGTGGCGCGGTAGTGGGTGGGCACCGCAGGATCGGCCGCAGCAGGGCCAGCGTCGAGGGAGAGCGCACCCAGCGCGAGCGTCAGCGCGACGGGGACGCGCCACGCCAGGGCGCGGGCGGTCACGGCCGATCCCCGTCGTCGAGCTCACCCTCCGGGGCCGCCGCCGCGGGCGGGCGCCGGCGCAGTGCCAGGATCAACGCGATCACGAGGGCTGCGACCACCAGGCCGACGAACAACCACAGCACCGGGGAGGTCTCCGGCTCCGTCGTCACGATCGGGGCACCCTCGACGGCGTCGGGCTCCTCGACCTCCTCGGACTCGTCGGTGGCGTCCTCGGCGGGCGGCTGCTCCGCGGGGTCGTCCGTGTCGACCGCGTCCTCGTCGGTCCTCGGCTGGTCGTTCTCCGGTGCAGCGTCGTCCGGGCCGTCTTCGGCCGGTGCCTCCGCCGGCGGAGGGGCCGGGCGGTCGGGGTCGGCCGCGGTCACGGTCAGCCGGACGGCCGGGTCCTCGGCGGGGGCGTCGGGGGTCCCCACCCAGCGGTAAGAGAGGTCGTCGCAGGCCTGGAACACCCGCAGGTACAGCTCGGTGCCGGGCTCGCCGTCCAGCACGACGTCGAGCGGGAACGCCGGGGCGGGCTCCTGCGCCGTGGTCGCGGTCCAGGTGACCACCTCGACGCGGCCGTCGGCGGCACGTTCGAGCGCGACCTCCCAGCCGTCCACCTCGGGGACCTCGACGATCCGCATCTCCGGCGGGACCTCCAGGGACACGTCGGTCGTGGGCTCGCCGCCCTCACCGTGGTCGTGCCCGTCGTCGGTCGTGCACCCGTGGGCCAGGTCGAGGGTGAGGCTGGCCAGGCTGTCGACCGGTGCCTCCCCACCGTGGACGTACGGGTGGGCGAGCGCCGCAGCGCTCGTGAACAGCACGAGGGCGAGGGCGAGGGGTACGGCTCGGCCGAGGGGTGAGGAGGGTGGACGCATCGTTCGGCTCCGCATCGGTCGGGGTCGGGGCGGGAGGTTGGGGACAGCGTCAGGGGTTGACGACGACGGTCACGCTGGCGCGCGCCTCGGTGAACCGGTCGACCCCGGCGATCACGTCGATGCGCCACTCGCCGGGGAAGCGCAGCGTGCCGACGTTGGCGGTCCAGTGGCCGGGGCCGACGAAGAAGGGCTCGACCCGGAAGGGGCCGATGTCCTCGGGGACGTAGGTCAACTCGAGGGCGAGGTCGTCGACGTCGCCGGCGGGCCGTCCGGTCGCGTCCAGGACGTAGATGTGCAGCGCGTTGCGTCCGACCTCGTTGGGGTCGACGATCACCTCGACGTCCAGTCCCTCCGACAACGGGACGACGACCTGGGCGGCACCGGTGACCCCGGCCGCCTGCGCCGCCGGCTGGATCGTGACGAGCGCCCCGGTCACGGCCAGCACCGCGACCAGCAGCCCCACCTCGATCGTGAGGGTGGTGCGCAGCTGCCGCCACGCTGCGCGGGAGCGGCGGACCGTCGCCGGCACGTCCGCCGTCTCCGTGGAGGCCTCCGCGCCGGGTGGCGAGGTGGTGGTCTCGCTGCCGCCGGCAGGGGCCGCCCGCGCGGCGACCGCCGGGACCAGTCGCCCACGGTTGTAGGCGGCGACGGCGACGACCAGCACGACCAGTGCCACCTTCGCCAGCAGCACCCAGCCGTAGGTGGTCGTCGTGAGCGCTCGCGGCGCCCGGACCAGGGCCCACGACATCGCCCCACCGGCCAGCGCGACGGCCACGAAGGACACCAGCGCCCCGCTGCTGAAGCGCGCCACCAGCCGGGCGGCGTCCACCGGATCGTCGTCGATCGACCGGACCCGGACGAGCCACGCCAGCAGCACCAACCCCCCGAACCAGAAGGCGCCCGCGGCGAGGTGCACCGCGTCGGCCCCCAGCAGCAGCCCGGTCGGATCCTGGGACCGCTGGTGCCCGTCGAGGAGGAAGGACCACAGCGCCGCGGTGGCGGCGACGACCCGGGCGACCGGCGGGACGCGGAAGGCGAGGAACAGCAACAGCGCCGCGAGACACACGACCCGGACGACCGTGCCCTGCCCGAAGCTGGACCCCAACACCTCGAGCAGGCCCGGGCCGGCCAGGGCGGCCAGCGGGCCCTCACCGCTCACGGCGGCGGCCTGGACGGGGACGGCGGCCAGGGTCACCACCACACCTGCGAGGGCAGCGAGGAACGCGAGCCGCCGGGCCCGGCGCAGGTCCGGACGGCGGCGCACGAGGATCACCATGGCGTACACCGCGCCTGCGGCCAGCAGCACCGCGAGGTAGCCGAGCGCACGCAGCGCCGGCCCGACGACGCCGACCCAGCCGTCGCCGCCGGCGAACAGTTCGGCGACCACGGCGGCGTCCACCTCGGCAGCGTCCCCGACGGTGAAGGTGAGCACCCCGGCGACCGGGTGGCTGTCGGCGGAGAGCACCCGCCAGGTGACGACGTACCCGCCGTCGGGGAGGTCGTCGGGCAGGCGGACCGCGACGGTCTCAGCCCCACCGGCCGCGGTGGGACCCTCGTCGATGCGTTCGGCGTCGGCGTCGAACACCCGCAGCCCCCCGGAGGGCAGCGTCACCGGCTCGTTGAACCGGAGGGTCACCGTCGCGGGCGCCTCGTCCAGGACGCTCCGGTCGGCGGGCGTGGCCTCCTCGAGGACCGCGTGGGCCCACGCCGGCGTGGCCGTCAACGCGACGGCGGCGAGACCGAGGACGAGCAGGGCGAGCGCCCGTCTCACACGGGCTCCATCCGCAGCCCGTCCCGGACCGACCGCCAGCTGGGGCGGGGCCGCTGGCGCGTCAACCCCCACAGTGCGGCGACACCGACCAGTTCTGCCAGGTGGGTCAGCTCGGCGGTCAGGGTCGCGGCGCCGGTGACCACGTCGATCGTCGCGGCGACGATCGTGATGGCCCCGACCACGGCGACGACCGGGAACAGCCCGGCGGCCCGGCGCGGCTGCAGGGCCGCGAGGACGAGCCCGACGCCGAGCGCCACCTGCAGGGTCCCGAGGTCCCGCCCGACGTGCAGGTCGGGGCTGACCAGCCCCAGCAGCATCGGTAGCGCCAGCAGCAGCTGGGCGCCGCCGGCGAGCCCGACCAGGATCCGCAGGTCCCGGGTGCGGCGCGGCTCGGGCGGTGGGGACGCCGCGACCGCGGTCACGATCGCGTCGGTGAGGTCCGGGACCTCCTGTGCGGCACTCAGCCGGGTCCGCCGCGTCACCGCCGGCAGGTGCGCGGCGAACCGCGCACACGCGGCACACACATCGAGGTGGTCGGCCACGGCGGTGGCGTCGGCGCCGAGGTCCTCGCCGTCGGCCCGGGCCGAGATCGCCTCACGGACGTCGGCGCAGTCGAGGCTCGTCACGGTCGTCCTCCCCGGTGGTGCCCGGCATCGCCCGCAGGTGGACCCACGGGAGGCCGGGTCGCTGTTCGTACCAGATGGTCGCACGGCGCGCGTGCACGGTTCCCGCGGACGCGCCCGGAACGGTCCGAACTGCGGGTTCTCGGGGGCCCCCGGCTACCCTGGCTCCACGATGGACGAGACCACGCGCCTGCTGCTCGCCGCCGCCGACGGTGACCGCAACGCGCTGTCCACCTTCGTGCACCGCACCCAGGCGGACGTGTGGCGGTTCTGCGCCCACCTCGTCGATCCGGGCGCCGCCGACGACCTCACCCAGGAGGTGTACCTGCGGGCGCTGCGCACGATCCCGCGCTTCCGCGGGGACGCGAGCGCGCGGACCTGGTTGCTCGCGGTGGCGCGCAACGTGGCGGCCGACGAGATCCGCCGCCGGCAGCGGCGCCGCCGCCTGCCCGACCCGGTGACCGAGGAGGTTCCGGACCACGCCGGCGGGGTGGAACTACACGGGCTGCTCGAGGAGCTCGACGCCGACCGGCGCACCGCCTTCGTGCTCACCCAGCTGCTGGGGCTGCCCTACGCGGAGGCCGCCGAGGTGATCGGGGTGCCGATCGGGACGATCCGGTCGCGGGTCGCCCGGGCACGCGAGCAGCTGATCGGGCTGCTCCACCCGGCCGACACCGACCGCGACGCCGAGCCCGCGCCCGAACCCCGCGCGGCCCGGGAACGCGACGTCGGCACCTGAGCCGGCACCCCGCGCCGGCGGATCGGGCCGGTCGG
>SKNO01000265.1 GCA_007120465.1 Nitriliruptoraceae bacterium | reverse complement strand
GTCGTGCTTCGCCCAGAGCCACGAGTTGTAGAAGACGTAGTCGTCCTCCGCGGGAGCCGGCTCGTAGTACGACGCATCGACGCGCCGGGTGGCTTGCAGCCAGAAGCGTCGGAAGTGCTCACGTGGGGTGACGAGCCGCCCACCGGCCCTGGACGTCTGCCGTGCGACGCGGAAGGCCGCAGGGACGCCCCAGATCCTCACGGCGTGGCTCGGTCCGATCGCCACCACCTTGTGTGCGTGCCTGGACGGAACGAGATCCCGGACGAGGTTGACCTTGCCGTAGACGTCGGCCCAGTCGAGCGCTGCCTCGTCGAGGTCCGGCATATCGTCTGCCGCGATGTAGATGTTGCGTTCCGAACCGCCGCGACGGAGCGTCATGGCAAGGGGCTTGTTGTCGGAGTACCGCTCGGGGAACCCCTCACGTGACCACGGCAGTTGACGCACGCCGGTGCGCTCCATGAGGCCACCGAGGTAGTACGCCGCGTGTTCGGGAGCGAAGCGCGGGTCGATGCGCACCGGTTCGTCAGTCACGCCTGCGGCCCAACCTCCCTGAGAGGAGCGCCCGGCCCGGGTCGCGGGTCGCTGATGCGACGAACCTCGATCCTTCTCCATCCAACGACCATCCCCCGCACCCCACGTACCTCGTTCGAGGCCGGGACGAGGCGCGTCCCGAAGGGCGCCATCTCGTCGGCGTCACGGTGTGCTGCTCGGGCCGCAGCGTACCGGCGTCCGCCGTGATGTGGGTTGGCAACGACGTGGGCTCGCGTCCGTCGTCGCAGGCGGATGCCGTGTGTTAGAGGACGTTCTCGAGGTCCGCGAAGCTGACGTGCCAGTTCCGCACGTCGGTGACGGGCCAGTCGTCGGGGGAGAGCGATGGGGTGGGCCACACCGCAAGGAGTGACTCACCGTGGCGCTTGCCCGCGGTTCGCGAGATCCTCGCGCCCCCCGGTTCGTCGGTGTCGAGCACCAGGCCTGCCCGCTCGCGGCGCGCTGCCTCGTGCAGGAGACCGCCACGTCGCCGCCGATCGCCCCACGCGACGATCGGCAGCAGTGCCTCGAAGCGCCGCCTGTCGAGCCGCCGATAGGCCAAGCCCGCTGCCCCATCGGAACTCGCCAGCACGCGGTAGCGATGACCCGACCGGGGATCCAGGCGCCAGGCGATGGAAGCTGGTGACCACGCGGTCGCGACGCGGTCGGGCGGCGGAGCCGGTCGGTACCAGGCTGTGGCGTCGATCCCCTCGAGCGGCCGGTCGCCCCGTTGTCGGCGAGGGAGCACCGGTCGCCACACGTGCGGCACCGGTGTCAACCACGACCATCCCAGCTTCAGGTACCCACCGCGCGAGCGTTCGTTCGGGGTCGAGAAGATCAGGCCGGTGCCCCGGCTCGACGTCGCCTCCATGAGGTGACGGTTCACGAGGCTGAAGATCCCCTGCCCTTGGGCACGAGGAGCCGTGGCCGCTTCGACGGCCCGGTGCGCCTCCAGCGCGCCGGCAGGTCCGGTGAACCGCCAGGGAAGGAGCAGCCGGGCCCCGACGATCCCCCGGCGGTCGCGGGCGATCACGCCACGTGAGGGTCCCCAGGGTCCCTCACGATGCTTCCACCGGTACCAGTCGTCCGAACGGTCGAACCCGAACGCCGCGTTGATCACCGCGATGACCTCATCAACGTGGTCGTCGTGCAGCGGTTCGATGTCGAAACTGCTCATCGCGGCAGGAGCCTTGGGTCAGGTCGGTGGCCGCTGAGGATGCGGTCGCGGCCGGCCATCAGCGTGGGGTGGGTTCCGGCGATCACCGCGCGAGCGCGGGCAGGTGGTGCGTCCGTGTCGAGGCGGAGCCGTGAGAGCCGCAGCGGATGGTTGTGCCGTGATGCGAGCCGGTGATCGAAGCCAACCGCCGTGCGGTATCCGAGCTCCTGGAGCTCGGTCTCGGCGCGCGGTGCCCAGTTGCCGTTCGGGTAGGCGAAGGTCGTGACCGAGGTGCCCAGCGCTTCGTCGAGCCACCGGTGCGCCGACCCGATCTGGCGTCGCTGCTCCTCGTCGCTGCAACGGTCCAGACAGGGATGATCCCAGGTGTGGTTGCCCACCTCGTGGCCGGCCGCGAGCCACCCCTGCAGATGTGCGGTCGAGGCCTGCCGTCGCGACGGGCGCGGGCCGGTCTCGGCCTCGAGGCGCTCCTCGAGTGCGGCGATGGTGGAGCGTCGGCTCGTGTCGGCACATCGTTTCAAGGCGCCTTCGATCTGGCCCGGCGGCACGTGCGCACCGTCGATCTCGGCGGCGAGACCGTGTCGCGCGGCTTCACGGGCAACGTCCCACCAGAAGGGTTGGGTCGTGTCGACCAGCCCCGGGCACACGTAGACGGTGGCGGTGAGACCATGCTCCTCCAGGAGCGGTTGCGCGTGCTCGAACACGGCGGGGTAGCCATCGTCGAAGGTGACCCAGATCGACCGTCGGGGCAGTCGGGCACCGGTCGTCGACGCGTGCTGGACCTGCGAACCCGACACGATCTGGAAGTGCTCAGCGATGTGTTGGAGGTGCAACCGGAGCGCCGCGGGGTCTGGCACGTCGTGGTAGGCGACGATGCGCAGCCGCCCTCCCAGGGTGGAGGCGGTGGCCCAGGCGATCGCCCGGTGGCCGAGGAGATCGATCGCTCGTGCCTTGGCCCCCATCGTTCCTCCAGGCTCGAGGCGCGGACCGTCACCCTCGGCCGAAGGTTTCCGGATACGGTCTCGCCGGTAGCAGGCTAGTGCCGTAGGAGCGCTCCGTGGGACGACCGTGAGGGTCCTGCACGCGATCAACCAGGTGTCCGGCCGTGCTGGAGCCGAGGTGTCCCTGCGTGAGATCGTGCTCCACAGCGCGGGCGAACTCGACCACGCGATCGTGGTGCTCAGGCCCGAGCCGAACGACCTCGTCCCCTTCGAGAAGATCGGGGTGCCCTGCTACGTGCCCACGGCTTCCGGAGAGGGTCGGCTCGCCAGCATCCGACACGTCTGGTCGGCGATCCGGGACTTCGGTCCGGACCTCGTCCACACGAGCCTGTTCGATGCGGACCTCGCGGGTCGCATCGCGGCAGCGCTCGAGCGGGTACCCGTCATGGCGAGCTTCGTCAACACGCCGTACGTTCCGGAGGTCGCCGCGTCCGACCCGGCGACCGGAAGCAAGCTGCGGGCGATCCGTCTGATCGATGGCTTCCTCGCCCGCCACCTCACGGACGGTTTCCAGGCGGTCAGCCAGGCCGCGGCAGATCACGCCGTCGAGCACCTCAGGATCCCGCGCCACGCGGTGAGGGTCGTGCCGCGCGGGCGTAGCCGGGAGGCGCTGGGTGAGCGGACGCCGCAACGACGGATGTCGGTCCGTCAGAGACAGGGCTGGGGCACCCGCCCCATCATCCTCAACGTGGCCCGTGAGGAGCCGCAGAAGGGACAACGCTTCCTGATCTCGGCACTTCCGTCGGTGCTCGAGCGGCGGCCCGACACGCTGCTCGTCATCGCGGGTCGGGCGGGGCGCAGCAGCGCTCACCTGGATGCGGACATTCGCGACCTCGGCATCGGAGGGTCGGTCCAGCGGCTCGGTGTCCGAACCGATGTTGCTGACCTGCTGAGCGCCGCCGACGTGTTCGCCTTCCCATCCCTGTTCGAGGGGCTCGGAGGCGCGGCCGTCGAGGCCCTCGGGCTCGGACTCCCGATCGTCGCGAGCGACATCCCGGCGCTGCGTGAGCTGATCGGTGATAGCGGTGGCTGGCTCGTTCCCACCGGGGACACGGAGGCCCTCGCAGCTGCGCTCGGGGACGCGCTCGACGGGGGCGCGGAGGTGGAGCGCCGGTCCCGCGCGGCGCGCGACGCCTTCGAGCGGACCTACGAGCTGCGTCGCTGCCTGGACGGGATGCTGGCGCTCTACCGGGACGTCGAGGTACAGCTCGTCGAAACGACCCGCAGGCGCAGGTACCGCCGGGCTCCCCGGCTGCAACTCGGACCGGTCGAGGGGGACGATCGCGGGGAACCCGGTCGCGACGCGTGAGCCGCATCCCGGCCCGACACGATGGACACCGGGGTTCCGCACCGCACGCGAGGCGGCGGGACCGCTCACCGTCGGGATGCCGCGGTTGCCTCGAAGGCACGGTGCATCGGCAGGGGTCCATCGTGGACACGCACCGCGGGTGGGGCGGTGTCGCCGTCCGAACTGATCGCGCACGCGCCGACGAACCCCGACAGGGCGAGGACGGGCCAGACCGACCAGCGACGGCACGTCGGATCGAGTTGCGGGTCTGCCCGCAGGTCGAGCCGACCGTCGCAGCGATCTGCGTCCGCGAGCACGTCACGGAGGGAGACGCGCAGCCCCACGCCGATCGCCTTCAACAGCGCTTCCTTGCACGTCCACAGGGCCAGCAGCTCCTCGTCGGGACGCTCGCCTGACCGGATCATCTCCCACTCCGCGGGGCTGAAGGCGCGGCGCATCCGCTCGTCTGCCCGGGGCAGCGGTCGGACCGGTTCGAGGTCCACCCCGATGCGTCGTCGCGTCGCAATCCCGACCGCCGCCGCGCCCCCGGCGTGGGTGAGGTTCACGTCGACCTCGGGGTGGTCGGACAGGAACGGGCGGCCGCTGCGTTCGCGGGTCACCCGCACCTCGTCGGGTGGGACCCCCAGGAACCGGCCCGCCGCGAGTGCGCAGAGCCGGTGAGCTCGATCGCGATCCGCCACGTAGGCCCGACGTCGCTGGCCGAGGGGGTCACGGGGATGAGTGGCGGGGATGTGAGCGGTGGCGCGGTCGCGGCCCACGACCCACACCTCGGCCGACGCCGTTCGCCCGTCAGCCACCAGCGGGCCCGGCCCCCGCCGGTGCGATGCCGGGCGGCGCCTGCGCACGCACGACCTTGCTCGGCCGCGCCACCGCGGTTGCGCCCGCGGGGACGTCGGTCCTGATGATCGCGTTGGGGCCGATCCGCGCGTCGTCACCCACCCGG
>SKNO01000266.1 GCA_007120465.1 Nitriliruptoraceae bacterium | reverse complement strand
GCGGTTGTCTGGTCAGGAAGCTGCGGAGTATGTCGGTGTGTCCTGGCCGACGCTGTGACAGGCCATCGTTGACCACGCGATCCCGCACGTACGGCTCGGAACGCTGTGGCGGATCGAGGTCGCCGTGCTCGATGAGCACTTGCGCCGGTTGGCGGAGCACAGCCCGCCGGCGAGGTAGCGCGCGCCTGGCTTGGCCTTGCCAGGTACTGGCACCGCAGCCGGGACGAGGGTCGGGGTCACAGCAAGGGTGTCTCGCATCGGCGTTGTCGCGTGTTCGACGGGTGTCGTTGACTGCGACGCGTCCCCGTGTGGTTTCGTTGGGGCGAAGTCGGTGCCGCAACCGTGCGGTAACAGCTGCGGGCTCACCGGGTGATCGCCCTCTCGATAGTTTCCTCGCGCGCTCACGCGGTCTCTCGTACCCGGCCTGACCGGTTGTCCGTCCGGGGGCAGGCGACGAGTACGCGCCCTCGGGTGTCCGAGCGGCCGGACTTGCAGCCGCCCGAGGGGTACGTTGGTCGAACGATGGCCACTCTGGGCTTCCTGCCCCAGCCGTCGCACCGCCCACCTGTGCGTAATTCCGGCACCGCCAGCAGCACGCGTGGGATCGCCGATCTGGACGCTGCCGAGCCTCCGGTCATGACCCGTGAGGCCTGCTCTTGCGCATCCTGGAGATCGCTCCCCCCTGGTTCACCGTCCCACCGACCGGCTACGGCGGCATCGAGCAGGTGGTCGCCCAGCTCGCCGATGGCTTGGTCGACGCCGGCCACGAGGTCACGTTGCTCGCCAGCGGCGGCTCCACCTCGAAGGCTACGGTCCAGAGCGTCTTCGAGGTTCCCCCCAGCGCCGAGCTGGGGTCGACCTGCCATGAGTTGATCCACGTCGTCGCCGGCTACCGCCGCCGCGGCGCGTTCGATGTGATCCACGATCACTCGGGCTTCACCGGTGCCGCCTTCGGGGCACTGCTGGACGGCCCTCCGGTCGTGCACACCCTGCACGGCCCGTGGGTGCCGGAGGTCGAGGTGTTCCACCGCTCGATAGGGGACGCTCTTCACCGGGTTGCGATCAGCGAGGACCAGCGCTCCCGTGCTCCTCAGGGCGTGACGGTCGAGCACCTGGTGCACAACGGCATCAGCCTCACCGAGCATCCATTCCGCGCCGAGCCCGATGCCGACCGCCACCTCGCCTTCGTCGGTCGGGCCAACGTGGAGAAGGGCCCAGAGGTCGCGGTGCGCGTCGCAAGGCTGCTGGGCCGGCACCTGAAGATGGCCGTGAAGATCAACGAGCCGGCGGAGCGGATCTACTGGGATGAGCATGTCGCACCGCTGCTCGACGGCGCGGACGTCGAGGTGGTGCGCAACGGCACCAAGCAGGACGCGATCGACATCATGTCCGGCGCGGAGGCGACCCTGTTCCCGATCGCGTGGCCGGAGCCCTTCGGCCTGGTGATGGTGGAGTCCATGGCGGTGGGCACCCCGGTCATCGCGTACGCCGCGGGCGCGAGCTTGGAGGTCATCGACTCGGGTCGAACCGGGGTGCTCGTACCGCCCGAGGACCTCGGTGCCTACGTAGCCGCCGTCCGGAGCGCGGGCAGCTTCGATCGGGCCGTCTGCCGGGCACACGTCGTCGAGCACTTCTCGAGCGCGGCGATGGTCGCCGGCTACGAAGCGGTGTTCGCCACCATCACCGAGCAGCACCTGCGGCCTCGGACCAGCGATCGCACCCCGGCGCCGCTGCACCCGAGGTCGATCGAGTGGGGGGGCAGACACGCTGGCCGTCGACCCGCAACCGTCGGCGCACCGCATCGGCCTGGTGACCTGCTCGATGTGGGTCAGGCCTGATGGTCGCGGTGGCGCAGTCCGTCGGACCGCATGGCGAGGTCACCTGCGTCAGCGGTCGGACCTTCTGCCTGTCGACGGCCAGCGGACAGATCCGACCCGGCCCATACGGCGACGGTGTGTTCGTGGAGGACACCAGGATCCTGAGTGCACTGGTGCTGACGCTGAACGGCGAGGAGCCCCATGCGCTCGGCGGCTACCCGCTGGGTCTGGGAGCTGCCCGCTTCAGTGCCTGCGCTCACGTGGGCGGAGCACCCGACCCGACGCTGCTGATCGAACGCCGGCGCTCGGTCACCGAGATCTGGCAGGAGCAGATCCGGATCACCAACCACAGCGTGGTCCCGGTCGAGGTCCACGTTGGACTGCATGCTGCTGCCGACTTCGCCTACATCTTCGACGTCAAGCACGGTCGACACCCGTCAGCGTCGACCGGCCGGCTGGTCGACGGTGGCGTGCGCTTCGACAGCGACGACACCGCGGAGTCCGCGCTCCTCGGGATCGTCCCGATGCCCGACGATCACGTCGATGGCAGCTTGCGTTGGGAGCTGCTCCTTCCGGCGCAGGGGTCCTGGGAGGTCGAGTTGACGCTTCGGACCGGACGCCCGTCTTCCGACGAGGTGCTCGTGGCGGCCGCGGGCAACTCCCGCGCGACGGCTTCTGGTGTGGGGTCGTTGGCGCGCCCCCGTATCTCGTGTAGCGATGTGCGCTTCGAGCAGCTGATCGAGCGGTCCATCGGGGATCTCGATTCGCTGCTGGTGCGCGAGGGCGACGCGCGGTACTTCGCGGCGGGCACCCCGTGGTTCCTGACGTTGTTCGGGCGGGACTCGCTGTGGAGCGCGATGATGGCACTGCCGCTCGGGGTCGAGGTCGCGGGTGAGACGCTGCAACTGCTGGCTCGCAACCAAGGGGTACGTCACGATCCGGTCACCGAGGAAGCGCCCGGCAAGATCCTCCACGAGGTCCGTCACGGGCCACAGGTCGATCGTGGTGAGCTCCCGCCGCGGTACTTCGGCACGATCGACGCGACCCCGCTGTTCGTGACCGCGTTGGAACGGGCGTGGCGGTGGGGGCTCGACGAGCGGTCGGTCGAGGCGCTCCTGCCCCATGCCGAACGCGCGCTGGCGTGGATGCGCGACGACGGTGATCGCGACGGCACCGGGTTCCTGCGGTACGCCGCGGTCGGTGAGGGCCGGCTGTCGAACCAGGGGTGGAAGGACTCCGAGGACGGGATCTGCTTCGCTGACGGAACCCTGGCCGATGCGCCGATCGCGCTGTGCGAGGTGCAGGGCTACGCCTACCGGGCCGCGATCGGTGGCGCGGCGATGCTCGACGCCCACGGCCGTCCGGGAGCTGCTGAGTGGCGTGGCTGGGCCGACCGTTTGCGGGCGCGCTTCCAGGCCGATTTCTGGGTCGATGACGACAAGGGCGGCTTCCCCGCACTCGCGCTCGACGGTTCGGGGCGACAGGTGGACGCAATCACCTCGAACGCGGCCCATCTGCTCGGAACCGGCATCCTCGAGCCTTGGCAGGAGGAGGCGGTCGCCGCACGGCTCGCGTTGTCCGACATGGACTCCGGCTGGGGCTTGCGCACGCTCAGCAGCAGCTCACCACGGTTCAACCCGCTGTCCTACCACGGCGGGTCGGTGTGGCCCCACGACACCGCCATCGCGATCGACGGACTCGCTCGGGTCGGTGCTGGCAGCACGGCCAGCCACCTCCTCCACGGGTTGATCGCTGCAGGTGACCACCTCGGGTTTCGCCTTCCGGAACTGTTCGGCGGCGAACAGCGCACCGACGGCACCCGGCCACTGCCCTACCCGAGCGCCTGCAGCCCACAAGCCTGGGCGGCGGGTGCCGCGCTGCTGGCACTGCGTGCCGTTCTCGGCATCGAGCCGGACGTGCCCGCCGGCGTGCTCCACCTGCGGCCGATGGATCCGGCGCCCTTCGCTCGGTTGACCGTGGAAGGTATGCCGCTGGCCGGCGGCAAGCTCAGCCTCCACCTCGAGGACGGCACGCTGCAGGTGCTGGAGTCACCCGATCAGATCGAGGGCATCCTGCACCAAGGGCGCTCTTGAGGGTGGGGTTACCGGCAGGTGGACGATGGCTCACCGATCCAGGGCGGCCCCTCGCTCGGATCCGGGCACTGGCGTCACGTCTGACCTTCACAGGAACCGGCGATTCAGGCCCCGCGCTCAGGTAGTGGTTGCAGCGCCACGGCTCGCTGAACGACCAGAGTGTCGTTCCCGAGTCGGAGGTGGGGCAGGTGCCAGGAGCACGGTTGACGATCGACGAGCGTGAGGAGATCGCGCTCTGTGTAGCCACAGGACGCAGTTCTGCGGACATCGCCGCCCAGCTGGGCCGGCCGACCTCGACCGTCTCGAGGGAGGTCGACCGCAACGGTGGCCGGAGCCGCTACCGAGCGAGCAAGGCGCAGCGGCAGGCCGACGACAAGGCCCGTCGCCCCAAGACGCGCCGGCTGGTGGCGGACCGGCGGCTCGCTCGCGAGGTCGCCAAGCGGTTGACCAAGCGCCACTCGCCGGAGCGTGACACGCGAACCGGCTGCGCCTGGAGCATCCCGATGAGCCACACTGGTGGGTGTCCCACGAGACGAGTCTCACAGGCGCTGTACCTCCAGGGTCGTGGAGGTCTCAAAGCCGAGCTCACCAACGCGCTGCGCACCGGCCATGCCCGCCGTCGCCGCAAGGGACCCAACCCCGGCAGAGGCGCCAGAGGCAAGCTCACCGACGTCGTGTCGATCTCCGAGCTGCCGGCCGAGGCTGAGGACCGGGCGGTGCCCGGCCACTGGGAGGGCGACCTCATCTTGGGCCGCGGCGGCAAGTCCCAGATCGTGCGCGTCTGTGGAGCGTACGACCCGGTTCACGCTGCTCGTACGTCTGCCCGACGACCGCAAGGCTGTCACCGTGCGCGACGCGATCGCGGCAAAGATCGTCGAGCTGCCCGTCCAGCTGCGCCGCTCGCTGACCTGGGATCAGGGCAAGGAGATGGCCGCCCACGTGAGCTTCTCGGTGGCCACCAACGTGGCGGTCTACTTCTGCGACCCGCACTCACCCTGGCAGCGCGGCACCAACGAGAACACCAACGGGCTGCTGCGCCAGTACCTGCCCCGCAGCCTC
>SKNO01000281.1 GCA_007120465.1 Nitriliruptoraceae bacterium | reverse complement strand
ATCCTGGGGAATGAGCTGCCGTGACTGACACGCCGACCAAACCCGTCCCGCCGATCGATCCCTGGACGCAGCCCTACTGGGACGCCGCGGCCGAGGGCCGGTTCGTGATCCAGCGCTGCCGAGCCTGCGAGCGGGCCGTGTTCTACCCGCGCCAGTGGTGCCCCCACTGCGGCGCCGAGGACCTCGACTGGATCGAGGCGTCAGGGCGCGGCCACATCTACTCCTACTCGGTGGTCCGCAACTACCCGCCCTCGGCGTTCGCCGATGCGGTCCCGTTCGTGATCGCGATCGTCGAACTCGAGGAGGGGCCCCGCATGATGACCAACATCGTCGACGGTGACCCGGAGCAGGTCGCCTGCGACCTGCCGGTCGAGGTCGCCTTCATGGATCGCGACGGGGTCAGCCTGCCGGTGTTCCGGCTCCGCGAGGTCGCCCCGGCCGGTCACGGGGAGGCTTGAGGTGGGCAAGACCTTCGAGGACTTCACCCTCGGCACCACGGTCACCAGCATGGGCGTGACCGTGACCGAGACCCACGTGGTGCAGTGGGCCGGGCTGACCCTGGACACCTATCCGCTGCACATCGATGCGGAGTACGCCGCCGCGACCGAGTTCGGCCAGCGGCTCGTGCACGGCCCGTTCACCTTCGCGCTCGGCGTTGGGCTCATGGCGCAGACCGGCTACGCCGAGGACGCGGTCAGCGCTTGGCTCGGCGCCGAGGAACTCAAGGCCCGCGCACCGGTGTTCATCGGCGACACCATCACCCTGACCGCCGAGATCACCGAACTGCGTGAGACCAACGATCCCGCCCGGGGTTTCATGCGGATGCACTACCGGCTCCACAACCAACGTGACGAGCTGGTCATGACCTACGACATGCTCTTCCTCGTCAAGCGTGAGGGCTCGGCATGAGTGCCGCCGAGGTCGCGGTCTCGGCGGAGGAACGCGCGGAGATGCGCGCCACCTTGCGGCGCGTCCTCGAACAGCGTTGCGACAGCGACGAGGTGCGACGACAGCTCGAGAGCGACGTCGGGTACGACCGCGGGCTGTGGACCGAGCTGGCACGCACCTTCGGGCTGGCCGGGCTGCGCGCCCCCGAGCGTCATGGTGGGGCCGGGTTCACGATGGCCGAGACCGCCATGGTCGCCGAGGAGCTCGGCCGCACGCTTTACGGGGGCCCGTTCCTGTCCCACACCCTCGCGATCGAGACCATCCTCGAAGCTGGCACCGACGAGCAACACGCCACACTCCTGCCCGACCTCGCCGGTGGGGAGCGCACCGCCGCGCTCGCGATGACCTCCCCCGAGGGTGATGCCACCGAGGACGGCTCGGTCCGCTGGCGCGGCCAGGACGGCGGGGTACGGCTCGACGGTGTCGCCAGCTACGTGATCGACGGGCACACCGCCGAGCAGCTCGTGGTCGCCGCCGCACCGGCCGGCTCCGCGGAGACCCCCCGCTTGTTCGTGGTGGACGCCACGCACCTCGAACGTCGGTTGCTGCCCACGATGGACCCGACACGCAAGCTCGCCGAGATCCACTTCGCCGCGACCCCTGCCAGCCCACTCGGTGACGGTCACGACACCCGCAGCCCCCTGGCCGCGGTCCTCGACCGTGCCACCCTGATCCTGGCCGCGGAGATGCTCGGCGGCGCGAGCCGATGCCTCGAGATGGCGGTCGACTACGCCAAGGTGCGCCGCCAGTTCGGGCGCACCATCGGCAGCTTCCAGGCCATCAAACACAAGCTCGCGGACATGCTCATCGCCGTGGAATCCGCCCGCTCGGTGATCGAGCATGCCGCGACCCCCGGGGTCGGCGACGACCCCGAGGAAGCGGCCTACCTCGCCAGCCTCGCCAAGGTCGCTGCCTGTCAGGCGTACGAGCTGTGCGCGCAGGACAACATCCAGATCCACGGCGGCATCGGCTTCACCTGGGAGCACGACGCCCATCTGCATCTCCGGCGCGCCAGCAGCGGACGGATCCTGCTCGGCACGCCCGAGCAACATCGTGAGCGCGTCACGGCGCTGCTCGGCGTCTCGACAGCGAAGGAGCAACCATGATCGATCCCGCAACCGCGTTCCGTCTCGACGGCAAGGTCGCACTCATCACCGGCGGGAGCCGCGGCATCGGGTTGGCCATCGGCGAGGCCTTCGTCGCCGCCGGCGCTGCCGTCGTCCTCAACGCCCGCAGGCAGGAAGAGCTCGACGAGGCGGTCGCGAAGCTGCGGTCTCACGGTGGGCGTGCCAGCGCGGTGGCCTCCTCGGTCGACGAGGACGGCGCACCCGAACGGGCCGCCGCGCACTGCGTCGACGAGCACGGCTCCCTCGACATCCTCGTCAACAACGCCGGGACCAACCCGCAGTACGGCCCCCTGGCCGAAGCCGACATGAAGGCCGTCCGCAAGGTCTGGGCGGTGAACCAGGAGGCGCCACTTCGGTTCGTGCAGGCGGCGTGGGACGCCTGGATGCGCGACCACGGTGGGGTCGTGCTCAACATGGCCTCCCTGGGCGGGGTCCGTGTCGAGCCCAAGCTGGGTGCCTACAACGTCTCCAAGGCGGCGCTCAGCCACCTCACCCGCCAGTTGGCGATCGAGATGGCCCCCACCGTCCGGGTCAATGCCCTGGCCCCGGGGGTCGTCAAGACCAAGCTGTCCGAAGCGCTCTGGGTCACGGGTGAGGACGCGGTCGCGGCCCGACACCCGATGGCCCGGCTCGCCGAGCCCGACGACGTCGCGGCGGCCGCGCTGTTCTTCGCGTCCGATGCCTCGTCATGGATCACCGGCCGGACGTTGGTCATCGATGGCGGGCTGTCGTTGACGTGAGACCCGGCCGACGCCGGCCTGCACTGAGGAGTCTCCGAGGATGACGATCGATCCCCGCCGCCGGGCGAGCACCGTCCTGCCCGGCGAGGACGATCCGCGTCGTGCGGCGATCCGGGCGTGGCTGAGCGAGCACCCCGATCCCTCACCACGCGACCTGGCCGAGGCCGGGTACGTCGCCCCGCACTGGCCGAGGCCATGGGGGTTGAACGCCACCGCGCTCGAGCAGGCGGTGATCGCGGAGGAGTTGGAGCGGGCCGGTGTCGAGCTGCCCGACAACCCCATCGCGATCGGTTGGGCCGGACCGACGATCGTGCACGGGGGAACGGATGCGCAGCAGCGCGCCCACCTACCGCGGATCCTGGCCGGTGAAGAGGCCTGGTGTCAGCTGTTCAGCGAGCCCGAAGCCGGCTCGGACCTCGCAGACCTCTCGACGCGAGCGGTTCGTGACGGTGACCGCTACGTCATCAACGGCCAGAAGATCTGGTCCTCCTGGGCGGAGCGTTCTGAGTTCGGGCTGCTGCTCGCACGCACGGATCCCGATGCGCCCAAGCATCGCGGCATCTCGTACTTCATCTGTCCGATGGACTCACCGGGGATCGACATCCGGCCGATCACCGACATGACCGGGGGCAGCCACTTCAACGAGGTGTTCCTGACCGACGTCGTACTCCCCGCCGAGAACCTCATCGGTGAGGAGAACCAGGGTTGGACGCTCGCCAAGATCACGCTGATGAACGAACGGCTGTCGCTGTCCACTGGCGGGGTGCTGTGGGGCATGGGCCCGACCACCGCCGACTTCCTCGAACTCGTGCGTGAGCGAGGCGGCGTCGACGACCCGCTGCTGCGTCAACGTGTCGCCGACGTCGCCCTGGGCGCGGAGGTGATCCGGCTGCTCGGGGAGCGGATGCTCGCCGCGTTGGCGCGTGGCGACACGCCCGGGAGCGAGGCCTCCATCAAGAAGCTCCTGGCCGACGAGCACGGCCAGACCGTGATGCGACTCGCCAAGGATCTCACCGGGTACGCCGGCCTGCTCGACGACCGGGGTCCGTTGGGCGCCGACGTGGGGGAGTGGCACTGGGGCTACCTGTTCTCGCGCTCGCTGACCATCGGGGGCGGGACCGGGGAGATCCAGCGCAACATCATCGCCGAACGGGTCCTCGGGCTGCCGAGCGAACCCGACCCCGGTCTCGGACAGACCTGGGCCGAAGGTCGTCGCGCACGGGGGCGGTGACGCGTCGCGCTCCACTTGAACGAGAACCTTTAGTCGAGTAGTATTGGAAAAGTCAGAATACAAATCTGGATTAGATAAGCAAAGTCGGGAGTTGATTCCAGATAGCTCGGTGCTGGGAGGTGGCCGCAGCGACCTGCGGTCCCGGACCGCCAAGGAGGCGCTTGAAGTGAAGGACTACGACGTCATCGTCATCGGTGCCGGGATCGGGGGCATCGCCGCCGCCACGCTCCTGGCCAAGGATCACGGCAAGAAGGTGTTGGTCTGCGAGCAAGCGCCCTTCATCGGTGGCCGTGCGGTCTCGTTCGTCGGCAAGGGCAACAAGGTCGTCGCCGATGGTGTGGAGATGGGGCCGAAGGAGTTCAAGAAGGCCCTGCACCATGCCCGCACCTTCGTCTCGGAGACCTCTCCCGACCTGGAGACGATCTTCGAGCAGGAGTTGCTCGACGGCTACACCCTCGAGGCCGGTGGACACGGGCTGTTCTGGGGCAACAGGTCCCGGATGCGCCTGCTCCTCGACCACCTCGGCGCACCGGTCGACATGCCGGTCAACGAGGGCCTGGCCTTCATCGACTGGCACGACGACAACAAGATGTACCAGGTCACCCCGGAGAAGCGGTACGCGTGGATGTCCGACGAGGGCGCCGATGCCACGCTCGCCGCGTTGCGGGACATGGCGACCGCCACGCCGGAGGATCTGGCCCGGCTGATGGACAAGCCGCTCGCCCAGTGGCTGGACGAACGCAACCTCAACCCCGAGGCCTACGACTTCATCAAGGTGCTGGCCGCGTCACAGACCGCGATGGCGGAACCAGAGATGACGCCGACCGGCGACTTCCTCGGCTACATGATGGCCGCGGCGCCGATCGGCATGAACCTGATGACCGGCTCGGTCGCGACCGTCGGCGAGCCGGGCACGATCGCCATCCCGCAGGAGATGGAGAAGGTGCTGCTCGAGCACGGCGGTGAGGTCTGGCGCAACACCTCCGTCGCCGAGGTCGTCGTCGCGGACGGACGTGCCCAGGGGGTGACGATCCGAACCGCGGACGGCCCCGAGACGCTCACGGCCGACAGTGTCATCTGCACGATCCCGCCCAAGTACATGTTCCAGGTCATCCCCAAGGAGGCCTACCCCGCGGACCACGTCGAGACCGTTCGCACCGAGTTCTGGGGTGCCGGGCTGCTGTCGGCCTACATCGGGCTGAAGCGCGACGTGTGGGCCGACTACGGGATCGCGGAGAGCTCGTTCATCTACATGCCGCGCATCATCGAGGAGGGCTACATCGGTGCGGTTGACATGGTGATGGCGGTCATGACCCCGTGGGGCGGCAAGCGGGCTCCCGAAGGTCGCCGCGACTTCTGCTTCTCGACCGCGCTGACCGACAAGGAGATGCGCGACCCCGCCAAGGTCAGGAAGGTCACCGACTGGTGCGACGAGTGGTTCCGCAACACCTTCCCGACGTGGGAAGAGGACATGGAGTTCTGCATCTGGACCCCGTCACCCGAGGCCTACGGCACCTGGCGGCCGGTCGGTGAGGAGCGTCCCGACGTCGTGTCGGAGTACGTCGAAGGGCTGTACTTCGCCGGCGACCAGTACGGCAAGCGACTCTGGGGTGGCGGTGTCGACGGTGCGGCGCTCTCGGCGGTGCTGTGCGTCGACGCGATGACCGGCACCAACCTCGAGGACGAGGTGTTCCCCTGGTACCACAAGGGCATCCCCCAACTCGAGGACGCCTGAGCCGGCGCGTCCGGCTCCCGCTCGACGCCCCGCCCGGACCGACCGGTCGCGGTGCACCACCGCGGCCGATCGGTCAGGTGTCTACCGCCGGAACGCAGCCGGCCGGGATGCGCGACGTGGCGGATCAGTCCGGGCCGGAGGCCGGCTGGAGGAGACGGACGAGCATGCCCGCGAGCTCGTCGAGCACCGCCTCCGGCAGCCCGTCGCGCACGAGGATCGGGTTGTTGTAGCCCTGGAGGGTGATCAACACCGTGGTGGCGAGGGTGTCGACGTCGCCCTCGCGGATCTGTCCCGCGAGCATGCCGAGGCGGACGAACTGCTGCATGTCCCCGTAGGCCTCCTGCTCGCGGTGGCGGTACACCTCGCGGATCTGCGGTTCTGCGGACATGCGGCTGATCGCGAGCCGGTAGATCAGGTGTTGGTTCCTGAACTGGTCGATGACCGAGCGAGCCAGTCCGTGGATCGTGCTGACCAGCCCGTCCTCGAGGAGCCGCTCTACCTTCAGGAACGGCCGGGATCGGTCGTTGAGGTCACGGAGCACCTGATCGAAGGCCGCCGCGAGCGCCTCATCGCGTGACGAGAAGTACGCGTAGAAGGTCGCGGTCGCCACCTTGGCGCGCTCGGCGACCTCCTCGCCGCTGAACGACCCGTTCGCGGCGATGCACGCCACCACGGCGTCGATCAGCCTCTGGTAGGTCTGACGGGCCTTGCGCCCCGTCGGAGGCGTGAGGGGCCCGTCGCGGATCGTCGTGGTCAGCATCTCGGCAGGAGCCTAGTGGGTCTACCGACGCCCTTGTCGGTTCCGGTCGGGCTGGGGTGTCGGTGGGCGAGCCCGTCACGTCGTGGGGCCCTGCGACGGCACATGCTGGTCGCCGAGATAGGCGGCCTGTACCTGCGGATCCGCAGCGACCTCGTCGGGGGTCCCATCGGCGATGACCTCGCCGAAGTTGAGCACGACGATCCGGTCGGCGATGTCGAGGACCACGCTGAGGTTGTGCTCGACGAGTACCTGTGTCAACCCGCGCTGCTCCTTCAGGTCGAGCATGTAGCGGGCCAGATCCTCCGTCTCCTCCTGGTTCATCCCGGCGACGGGCTCGTCGAGCAGGAGCACCCGTGGGTCCGAACACAGCGCCCGTCCGAGCACCACCCGTTTGCGCCACCCGTAGGGGAGCGCGCCGACCGGATGGTGGCGGACGTGAGCGAGGTCGAGGAAGGCGATCACCTCCTCGACGGTCTCGCGTCCGGAGAGCTCCTGTCGCAGGCTGGGGCCCAGTCGGAGCATGTCGACCAGGGAGTGGTGGCGCATGCTCACGTTGCTGCCGGTCATCAGGTTGTCGAGGACGGTCTGGTGCTCGAACAGCGCCAGCTCCTGGAAGGTCCGCGCGATCCCCAGGGCGGTCCGCTCATGCGGACGTAGCCCGTCGATCGTCCGACCCGCCAGCCGAACCGTGCCCGCCTCCGGGTGGTAGACCCCGCTGATGCAGTTGAACAGCGACGACTTGCCGGCGCCGTTCGGGCCGATCACCGCCAGCAACTCCCCCGGACGCACGGCGATCGACACGTCGTGGAGGGCCCGCAGGCCCTTGAAACTGAGGGTGAGGTGCTCGACCTCGAGCAGCGGCTCGTCAGGAGAGCCAGCGCTTGCGGCGTCGGTAGTGCTTGACGTCGGCGTAGTGACGGCGCTCACCCCCCTTCTGGCGTCCGAGGTAGAACTCCATGATGTCGGGATCCTCTCGTAGCGTGCGGCTGTCTGCGTCCATCACGACGCGTCCGTTCTCGATCACGTACCCGCGGTCAGCGAGGTCGAGCGCAACGGCGGCGTTCTGTTCGACCAGCAGCACGGTGGTGCCGGCGTCACGGATCTCCCCGATGGCCCCGGCGATGGCTTCCACCAGCATCGGTGCGAGACCGAGGGACGGCTCGTCGAGGACCAGTAGCCGCGGACGGGTCATCAGCGCCCGCCCGATCGCGAGCATCTGCTGTTCGCCCCCAGAGAGGTAGCCGGCCAGCTGCCGGCGGCGCTCTCCGAGCCTGGGGAAGCGTGTCATCACCTCGGCGAGGGCATCGTCGTCGCCGAAGCCCGCGGTTCGCAGGTTCTCCTCGACGGTCATCGTCGCGAAGATGCGTCGGCCCTCCATGACCTGGCCGATCCCGAGGTCGACGATGCCGGCGGGCGACAGCTTGGTCAGTTCCTCACCGTCGAAGCGGATCGTGCCCTTCACGACCTCGCCGCGGTGGAAGTCGAGCAGCCCGGTGATCGCACGCAAGGTGGTCGTCTTGCCGGCACCGTTGGGCCCGAGGACGGCGACGATCGCCCCGGAGTGCACCCGGATCGTGATGCCTCGGAGCGCGTTGATCACCTCCTGGTAGGTCACCTCGACGCCGGTCACCTCGAGCAGCGGCTGGGAAGAGGTCGCGCTCGGTGCGGCATCGGGGCCGGTCACGGGTTCCGCGGTGTCAGCCATCCGGTCACCTCTCTCGTCAGCTCGTCGAGCAACTGCTCGCACTCGGGCCGGCGTCGCATCGGGTTGTTCAGACCCTTCAGGGTCACCAGCAGGACGGCGGTCATCGCAGCGAGGTCGCGGACCTGGTTGGCCAGCATCGCGAGCTCCATGAACCGACGCAGCAGGGGTTGCGTGTCGTGCTCGGCGCGAAGGTAGACGTCCCCCTTGCTGCGGTCACGAGGGAGACGCGAGCGCGCCAGCCCGAACACCCGCTGCTGCTCGGCTGCCGGGAGCCGTGCACCTCTACCGACAAACTCTCGACTCCCACTCGTGAGGACCGGACGCCCGGTCTGGATAGGTTGGACGATACCTGACTTCGTCTGTAGTATCGTTATCGGAGAGTGACCATCGTGACCCTGAGGTAGGGACCTTCGGCCCTGGAGAAGTGTCGGCAGGGCGCGCTCGGGTCGCCCGGCTCCCGCCGACAGGTACCGACACACGAGGTTGCGGGAGCGACACGGTTCCGGCACCCCTAGGAGTAGACGGTTTGGGAGATCTCGAGGTAGGGGCCTCGACCGCGTTGCCGCCAGCGGCGGGAGGCCCGTCCGGGGCCGACGATGGACCCCGCGATGGCGAGGGCTGGCGCCACACGGGTGTCGAGTCCGGCACGCCGACGTTGCCCCAGCTCCTCCGGCGTTGGGAGGAGGTCGCCCCCGACGAGGTCGCCCTGCGCGTCAAGCGGCGCGGCCACTGGCAGGAGATCACCTACCGCGAGTGGGCGACGACCACCCGGCGTCTCGGCGCCGGGCTCGCCGCCCTCGGCGTGCGCCGCGGCGACCGCATCGCGATCCAGTCAGAGAACCGTCCCGAGTGG
Organism: Nitriliruptoraceae bacterium; assembly: GCA_007120465.1. Classification (GTDB taxonomy): domain Bacteria; phylum Actinomycetota; class Nitriliruptoria; order Nitriliruptorales; family Nitriliruptoraceae; genus CSSed11-175R1. Next base: position 7,333 of record SKNO01000281.1, on the reverse strand, counting down.
CTGTACGCCTGTCTGGCCGCCCAGGGGCTCGGGGCCGTGCCCTTCGGCGTGTACCCGACCAACCCGGCCGCCGAGCTCGCCTACCAACTCGACGACGCCGCCGCGACGGTGCTGGTGGCCGAGGACCAGGAGCAGCTCGACAAGGCCCTCGCGGTGCTCGACGAGCGCGAGCACCTGCGCGCCGTCGTCGTGCTCGAGCGGCGCGGGACACTGGCCGCCACGCACGCGCACGAGCAGGTCCTCCACCTCGACGACGTGCTGGCGCTCGGTGACGCCGCGCTGGCGCAGGACCCCGAGCTGTGGGACGCCGGGACCGCCGCGGACCCCGACGACCTCGCCGTCTTGATCTACACCTCCGGTACCACCGGCAAGCCCAAGGGGGCGATGCTGACCTGGCGCAACATCGTCGGCGCGATCCGGATCCAGGCCGCCGAGTTGCGGGTCACCCGCGCCGACGAGGTGCTGTCCTACCTGCCGCTGTGCCACGTGGCCGAGCAGGTGATGAGCCTGTACACGCCCCTCGGCTGCGGGGCCCGGGTCAACTTCGCGGAGTCGATCGACACGGTCCAGGCGGACCTGCGGGCGGTCCGGCCCACCCTGCTGTTCGCCGTCCCGCGCATCAACGAGAAGCTGCTGTCGAGCATCGAGGACCGGGTGGCGGAGGCCACCGCGGTCAAGCGGGTCGCCTACCGCGTCGCCCGGCAGCTCGGCGACCGGCTGATCGACCGGCGCCTCGCGCGCCGGCCGACCCGCTACCGGTGGCACGAGCGGCTGGTGCGGGCGCTGCTGTGGGTCCTGGTCACCCGGTCGCTGCGCAAGCACACCGGGATGTCGCGGGTGCGGGTCGCGATCTCCGGCGGTGCCCCCGTCGCCCCCGAGGTACTGCGCTTCCTGCACACCCTCGGCGTGCCGGTGATCGAGGCGTTCGGGATGACCGAGGCCACCGGGACCATCACCCTCGACGACCCCGACGACCTGCTGCTCGGCTCCGTCGGCCGTCCCGTCGCGGGCGTCGAGGTGGCGATCGCCGACGACGGCGAGATCCTCGTCCGGGCCGACACCGTGTTCGCCGGCTACTGGGGCGCACCCGACGCCACCGCGCAGACGATCGACGCAGACGGCTGGCTGCACACCGGCGACATCGGCGAGTTCACCGACGACGGGCACCTGCGCCTCACCGACCGCAAGAAGGACATCATCATCACCGCCGGCGGCAAGAACCTCTCGCCGTCGGAGATCGAGAACCGCGTCAAGGTCTCACCCTACATCAAGGAGACGATCGTCATCGGCGACGGGCGGCGCTACATCACCGCCCTGATCCAGATCGAGCACGACACCGTCGCCAACTGGGCGCAGCGCGAGCGCATCGCGTTCACGACCTTCCGTGACCTGACCGAGCGCGACGAGGTGGTCGCCCTCGTCGGGCGCGCGATCGACGAGGCCAACCAGGACCTCGCGCGGGTCGAGCAGGTCAAGGCCTTCCGCCTGCTGCCCCGCGAGCTCGACCAGGACGACGAGGAGCTGACCGCCACCCAGAAGGTGCGCCGCAGCGTGATCGCCGAGCGCTACGCCGAGCTGATCGCGTCGATGTACCCCGGTGACGAGGTGGCCGGTGCCGGCGCGGGGGACGCCCGTGCCGGGGAGCCCAGCGACGGGGGAGCGGGGACCGACGCGGAGGGGCGCCGGTGAGCGCCCACGTGTCCCTGGTCGTGAGCTCCCTAGCGGTGGGCTCGATCTACGCGCTGATCGCCCTGGGGTTCGTCGTGGTCGTCCGCGCATCGGGGGCCCTGAACTTCGCCCACGTCGGGGTGATGCTGCTCGGCGGCTACGTCACCTTCCAGGCCTCCCGGCTGTGGGACCTCGGGTACGCCGCCGGCATCCTCGTCGCGGCGGTCGTGGCCGCCGCGGTCGCGCTGGTGATCTACCTCGCCGTCGCCAAGCCGCTGGCCGGACGGCCGGTGATGGCGGTGGCGATCGCCACGATCGGGGTCGACATCGCCCTGCGCAGCGCGATCGGGGCGTACCGGCCCTGGGCGACGGAGCGGGTCGAGGTGGGATCGCCGTGGGGCGCGGAGACCACCCCCGTGCTCGGTGTGCCGGTGTTCACCTCCCACCTGTTCGTGATCGCGATCAGCGCCGTGGTGGTGGTCGTGCTCGTGCTCGCCGTCGAACGTTCCCGCTGGGGGCTGTGGTTCCGCGCGGTCGCCGAGGACGAGGAGGCGGCCGCGGCGACCGGCGTACCCGTCCGGCGGGTCCTGCTCAGCGCGTGGATGCTCGCCGGTCTGCTGGCCGCGCTGGCCGGGGCGCTGGTGGGCACCTTCCCCCGGTTGCTGGAGCCCGCCAGCGCCGAGTTCGCCTTCCGGGCGATCCCGGCCGTGGTGATCGGCGGGCTGAACTCGATCAAGGGGGCGATCGTCGGCGGGCTCGTCGTCGGCCTCGTCGAGATGTACACCGCGGCGCTGGCGCCGGCGGCGCTGGGGGTCAACGCCCACCTCGTCGCCCCCTACCTGCTGATGCTGGGCGTGCTGCTGTGGCGGGCCGAGGGCCTGTTCGGCACCCCGGAGGTGCGGCGGCTGTGAGTACCACCTCCACGCGTCCCACCGTCACGCCACGGCCGGCGCCGACCGGGTTCCCCTTCCCGCCCCGGCAGGGCTGGTGGCGACCGCGCCTGGCTCACGCGGACTTCCACACCTCGTGGCGGTCGGAGCTGCGGCTGTGGAACTCCAGCGTCAAGCGCTACGCGATGCTGGTGGCGACGCTGGTGCTGCTCGCCGCCCCGGTGGTGCTCGACCGGGTGTGGCTGCGCGTGCTGGTCCTGTCCCTGATCGCCGGCATCGCCGCGATGAGCCTGAACCTGCTCACCGGGGTGGCCGGACAGCTGTCCCTCGGCCACGCCGCCTTCGTGGGGATGGGCGCGTACACCGCGGCGTTCGTGACCGGCAACCTCGAGGTGTCCTTCTGGTGGTCGCTGCCCGCGGCGATGCTGGTCGCGGGGGCCGCCGGCCTGGCCCTGTCCCCGGTCGCCCTGCGGGTGCGGGGCCTGTACCTGGCCGTGGTCACCCTCGGGCTGGTGTTCCTGGCCCAGCACCTGTTCCGCAATTGGGAGACGGTGACCGGCGGCGTCGGTGGCGCTCGGATCGCCACCCCGACGTTGTTCGGCATCGACCTGATCCGCGGCGGCGAGGTGGGGCCGATCACCCTCACGCAGAACCAGGGCTACTACCTCGTCGTGCTGGTGGTGACCGGCGTGTCCTACGTGCTGCTGCGCAACGTCGTGCGGGGCCGCACCGGCCGGGACTTCGCCGCCGTCCGCGACAACGACCTGGCCGCGGGCGTCGTCGGCGTCAACGTGTTCGGTGCCAAGGTGCGCGCGTTCGTGCTCAGTTCGGCCTTCGCCGGGCTGTCCGGCGCGCTGCTCGGCGGCTTCCTGCGGTTCATCAACTACGACCAGTGGAACCTGCTGCTGTCGGTGGAGTTCCTGGTGATGGTCGCCCTCGGCGGCACCGGGATCCTCGGTGCCGCCCTGTTCGGCGCGCTGTTCGTCACGGCGGTCCCCGAGGTGCTCGACCACCTCGCCCCCCGGATCCCGTGGCTCACCGAGGCCGGCGCCGGGCTGACCCCACCGCGGGCCAGCGCGATCCTCTTCGGGCTGCTGCTGGCCGTCGTGATCGTCGCGGAGCCGCTCGGCCTGTACGGCCTGTGGCTCCGCGTCCGCAGGTACCTGACGACCTGGCCGTTCACCCGATGAGCGGCTTGAGACCCGGACCCCAGCGGTGCCGCCGGCACCAGGGTCCCGACCGACGCCCGACCGGCGAGAGGGAGAGCACATCGATGCAGAGGGAGAGGCACATGACACGGTGGACGGGACGGCGAGCCTGGGTGGCGTACACCGCGCTGCTCGCGGTGGCCGCGCTCGTGCTCGCAGCGTGCGGGACCGACGAGGCCGACGACCCGGAGGACACCGCCGCGCCGACCGAGGAGGCGGACGCCCCCACGGAGGACGACGAGGCGCCCGAGGAGGAGCCGGCCGCTGAGGTGCGTCCCGCGTGCGACGTCACCCAGGGCGTGACCGACGACACGATCCACATCACGATGCTCAACGACCTCAGCGGCCCGACCGCGGCGCTGGGTGCCCCCGACATCAGCGCCGCCTTCAAGGCGCACTTCGACGCCATCAACGCCGACGGCGGGATCGACGGGCGCGACGTCGAGGTGCAGATCCTCGACCACGCCTACAGCCCGGTGGACGCCGCGCAGCGTTACGAGGAGGTGCGCACCGACACCGCGATGGTCGCGAGCGTGTTCGGCAGCCCGCCGCTGGAGGCGATCGCGCAGGACCTGGTGGACGACTGCCTCGTGTCCTTCCAGAGCGGCTCAAGCGGGCAGCTCGCGCAGGCCTACGAGACGATCTTCGCGCCGACCACCACCTACGGTCACGAGATCCTCAACATCCTCGGCTGGGTGATCGAGGAGCAGGGTGAGACCGACGCCACCTTCGCGCTGGCCTACCAGTCGGACGCGCTCGGTGAGGCGATCCGGCGGGCGGCCGAGTTCGGCGCCGAGCACTACGGCTTCGAGTACGTCGCCGAGGCGACCCACGGCCCCCAGGACTCCGACCTGACCGCCCAGCTGCAGACGCTCTTGGCCGAGGACCCGGACTACGTGGTGTACGGCGGGCTGCCGAGCCAGCTCGCGTTCCTGTCGGCCGGCGCGCTGGCGGCGGGGAGCGAGGTCCGGTTCATCAGCGCGACGCCGGGGTTCGTGCCGGCGGTGCTGGCCACGCCCGCGGCCCCCGCGGTCCAGGCCAACGTGTTCCTCTCCGGCCCCTACAGCGAGTGGGAGGGTGACCAGACCGGTCGCGTGCAGATGCGCGAGGAGATCGAGACCCACGCCCCCGACGTCGCGCCCGGCCAGGGCCCGGTGATCGGGTACTCGACGGCGCTCGTGGTCGCCGAGGTGCTGCGGATCGCGAGCGCCAACGGTGACCTGTCGCTCCACGGGATCCTCGAGGCGTCGCAGCAGGTGTCCGGCTTCGACGCGAACGGGCTCCTGCCGGAGCTGACCTACGGGCAGTACCCCGACGCGCCCCGCGTGCCCAGCCACGCCAGCCGCATCTGGCAGCCGCAGGAGGGGCCGGCGCAGGGGATGGTGCCCCTGACCGACTACTTCGAGTCGGAGGCCAGCCAGCTGTTCACCGAACCGATCCTGTAGACCCCCGACCCGTCGTCGGGGTGGGTCGACGCGTCCCCCCGTCGTGTCGCCCACCCCGACGGCGTCACCCCGTCCATCGCCGCAGCCGTCGCCGTCGCCGCAGCCGTCGCCGACGCCGTCCGACCGCCGCCAGCTACTAACTTCGTGTAACGTAGTCTAAGCACCGCGACGGAGATCGAGATCCACCTCCGGGAGCAGGTCGTGGACGGGGCCCGCCGTCCGCGTGAGATCGGTGACCAGTTCGATGACCGAGGAGTCCGCCATGTCCACCGCACCGACGACCGACGGCCTGGTCGCGGTCGGCCGTTCGCTCGACGACGCCGACGAGCGCAACCCCTACCTCTACGGGGTGTACGCGCCGGTCCACCAGGAGCTCGACCAGGGTGACCTCGAGGTGATCGGGGAGATCCCGAAGGACCTCAACGGGGTGTTCCTGCGCAACGGCCCGAACCCGCGGTACGAGGCCGAGGGCCGCTACCACTGGTTCGACGGCGACGGGATGGTCCACGGCGTCCACCTCGAGAACGGCACCGCCCGCTATCGCAACCGGTGGGTGCGCACCGCCGCGTTCGAGGCCGAGTCCGAGGCCGGCCGGGCGCTGTGGACCGGCGTGATGGAGGACCCGAGGGACAACCCCTTCGGCAACAGCCACGGACTGGGCCTCAAGGACTCGGCCAACACCGACGTGATCTTCCACCGCGGGAAGGTCCTGGCCACCTGGTACCTGTGCGGACAGCCCTACGCGCTCGACCCGCTGAGCCTCGAGACGATCGGGAGCGAGGACTTCCTCGGCACCCTGACCGGCGACGTGATGGCGCACCCCAAGGTGGACGAGCGCACCGGTGAGCTGTTCTGGTTCGACTACGGGCCGCGCCCGCCCTACCTGCGCTACGGCATCGTCGGCCCTGGGGGCACGATCGAGCACGAGACCGCGATCGACCTGCCGGGCCCGCGCCTGCCCCACGACATGGCGATCACCGACAACCACGCCGTGCTGATGGACCTGCCGCTGTACCAGGACCCGGAGGCGGCCAAGCAGGGACGCCACAAGATCGTGTTCAACCGCGAGCTGCCGTCCCGCTTCGGGGTGATCCCGCGCCGCGGCGACGGCAGCCAGATCCGCTGGTTCGAGGCGTCGCCCTGCTACATCTACCACGTCGTCAACGCCTGGGAGGAGGGCGACGAGGTCGTCCTCGACGTGTGCCGCGTCAAGCGGCCGCAGCCGATCAGCGACCGCCGCTCCAAGCTCGCGCAGATGCTCGCGTACCTGCGGCTGGACGCCCAGCTGTGGCGCTACCGCTTCGACCTCACGACCGGGCAGACCACCGAGGGGCCGAGCGACGACGACAACACCGAGTTCCCCAGCATCGACGCGCGCCTGACCGGGCAGCAGAACCGGTACGCCTACAACGTGCACATCTCCCCGGAGGAGACCCTGATGTTCGACGGGGTCGTGCGCTACGACACCGTCACCGGCGCCAAGGACGAGTACCGGTTCGGGCCCGGCCGGTGGGGCAGCGAGTCACCCTTCGCCCCCCGCGACGGCTCCACCGGCGAGGACGACGGCTACCTCGTCACCTTCGTGCAGGACGAGCGCGAGCAGCGCTCCGAGCTGGTGATCCTCGACGCCGCCGACGTCGCCGCGGGTCCGGTCGGTCGGGTGCTGCTCCCGCAGCGGGTGCCCCTCGGGTTCCACGCCTGCTGGATCCGTGCCGACCAGCTCGCCGCCGCCGGAGCGTGACCCGGTGGTGGCCGCCGACGAACTGGTGGGGGCGTGGCACCTCGTGTCGTGGGAGGTGGTGACCGACGGACGCGCGGTGCACCCCTTCGGTGACGACGCCGACGGGGTGCTCACCTACACCGCCGACGGGACGATGCAGGCCACGGTCGCGGCGGCGGGCCGGCAGCCCTACTCGGCTCCCACCGCCCGCCGCAGCCCCGACGGCGAGGTGGCCGCGGCCGCCCGCGCCTACTTCTCGTACGCGGGCACGTGGCACCTCGACGGCGCGGTGGTGGTCCACGACGTCACCCTCGCCCTCGACCCCGGGTTCGTCGGCACCCGCCAGCGCCGCCACGCCGACCTCGACGGCGACCGCCTGACCCTGTCCGCCGACGAGCCGGT
>SKNO01000252.1 GCA_007120465.1 Nitriliruptoraceae bacterium | reverse complement strand
CACAGCGCTCGCAGATGATCCCCTTGAAGCGCACGCGCTTGTACTTGCCGCAGTAGCACTCCCAGTCCCGGGTGGGACCGAAGATCTTCTCGCAGAACAGCCCATCCTTCTCGGGCTTCAAGGTGCGGTAGTTGATGGTCTCCGGCTTCTTGACCTCGCCGTTGGACCACATGCGGATCTGCGGCGCCTCAGCGAGCGAGATCCGGAGCTGATCGAAGTGGTTCACGTCCAGCATGTGGGGACGTCCTCCCTACTTCCTCTCCTCCCCAGCCTCAGCGTGTCGGGCCAGGGAGGTGCGGTTGAACCGCGGGGTGTCGTTGTCGTTCTGCGTCTGCAGCGACGCGGGGGAGCGGAGATCGATGGTCTTCGGTCGGAGCCGACTATCTCCTCGGAGGCTTCCGACGAAGACCATCGATCGGAGCGGTCGCCCGGCAAGCGCGCGTCACGCGTCGGCGGTCGGTCGTTCCGGCCGTGACAGGTCGATGCCGAGCGCCTCGGCGGCCCGGAACGCGTCATCCTCGGACTCGCGCAGCTCGATGTGCTCGCCAGCGGCGCTCAGCACCTCGACGTTCAGCGCGAGGGCCTGCATCTCCTTCACCAGCACCTTGAAGGACTCGGGGATCCCCGGCTCGGGGATGTTGTCGCCCTTGACGATCGCCTCGTACACCTTGACCCGGCCGAGGGTGTCGTCGGACTTGATCGTGAGCACCTCCTGGAGGGCGTAGGCGGCGCCGTACGCCTCGAGGGCCCAGACCTCCATCTCGCCGAAGCGCTGCCCGCCGAACTGCGCCTTCCCCCCCAGCGGCTGCTGGGTGATCATCGAGTACGGCCCCGTCGAGCGGGCGTGGATCTTGTCGTCCACGAGGTGGTGGAGCTTCAGGGTGTACATGTACCCCACGGTCACCGGCGCCTCGATCGGCCGACCGGTGCGGCCGTCGATCACCGTCGACTTGCCGTTCTGGTCGACCAGCCGCACGCCGTCCTCGGTGGGGCGGGTGTGGGTGAGCAGCTCGGTGAGCTCCTCCTCGGTGCAGCCGTCGAAGACCGGCGTCGCCAGCCGGACCGGCCCGAGGACGTCCTTCTTGTCCGCGGTCCAGCCGATGCGCTTGAACCAGTCCGGGGTGGTCTCGAAGTGCCAGCCGTTGGCCGCAGCCCAGCCGAGGTGCGACTCGAGGACCTGCCCGACGTTCATCCGCGACGGGACGCCGAGGGGGTTGAGCACGATGTCGACCGGCGTGCCGTCCTCGAGGAACGGCATGTCCTCGACGGGAAGGATCTTCGAGATGACGCCCTTGTTGCCGTGGCGCCCGGCGAGCTTGTCACCCTCGGAGATCTTGGACTTCTTCGCGATGAAGATCCGGACCATGTCGTTGACGCCGGGCGCGAGCTCGTCGCCGTCGGCGCGCGAGAAACGCTGCACGCCGATCACGATGCCGCGATCACCGTGGGGCACCTTCAGGGAGGTGTCGCGGACCTCGCGGGCCTTCTCGCCGAAGATCGCCCGGAGCAGCCGCTCCTCGGGGGTCAGCTCGGTCTCACCCTTCGGGGTGACCTTGCCGACCAGGACGTCACCGGGCTGCACCTCGGCCCCGATGCGGATGATGCCCTCCTCGTCGAGGTTGGCGAGCACCTCCTCGGAGACGTTGGGGATGTCGCGGGTGATCTCCTCGGGACCGAGCTTGGTCTCGCGCGCGTCGACCTCCAGTTGCTCGATGTGGATCGAGGTGAGGACGTCCTCGCGCACGAGCCGCTCGGAGATGATGATCGCGTCCTCGAAGTTGTAGCCCTCCCAGGACATGAAGGCGACGAGCAGGTTGCGGCCGAGCGCGAGCTCACCCTTGTCGGTGGACGGCCCGTCGGCGAGGGCGTCACCCACCTCGACCCGGTCGCCCTCGGTGACCAGCGGCCGCTGGTTCGAGCAGCTGCCCTGGTTGGAGCGCTGGAACTTGGTGAGGTAGTAACGGTCGATCTGGTCGTCGTCGGTGCGCACCACGACGTGGTCGGCCGCCACCTCGACGACGACCCCGGCGTTGCGCGTGATGACGACGTCACCCGCGTCGCGGGCCGCCTTGGCCTCGATGCCGGTCCCGACCAGCGGCGCCTCGGCCCGCAGGAGCGGGACCGCCTGGCGCTGCATGTTGGCGCCCATCAGGGCCCGGTTGGCGTCGTCGTGCTCGAGGAACGGGATCAGCGCCGCGGAGATCGACACGATCTGTCGCGGGGAGACGTCCATGTAGTCGACCTGGTCCGGCGGGACCTCGCGGACCTCGCCCCCCTTGGCCCGGACCAGCACCAGCTCGTTGACGAACCTGCCGGTCTTCGCGTCGACGGGCGCGTTGGCCTGCGCGACGACGTAGCGGTCCTCCTCGTCGGCGGTGAGGTGCTCGGTCTCGTCGGTGACCTTGCCGTTCTTGACCCTGCGGTACGGGGTCTCGACGAACCCGTACTGGTTGATCCGCGCGTAGGTCGCCAGCGAGCCGATCAGCCCGATGTTCGGGCCCTCGGGCGTCTCGATCGGGCACATCCGGCCGTAGTGGGACGGGTGGACGTCACGCACCTCGAACCCGGCACGCTCCCGGGAGAGCCCGCCCGGCCCGAGCGCCGACAGCCGCCGCTTGTGGGTCAGCCCGGCCAGCGGGTTGGTCTGGTCCATGAACTGCGACAGCTGCGAGGTCCCGAAGAACTCGCGGATCGCAGAGACCACGGGCCGGATGTTGATCAGCGTCTGGGGCGTGATCGCCTCGAGGTCCTGGGTGGTCATGCGCTCGCGCACGACCCGCTCCATCCGCGACAGCCCGATGCGCACCTGGTTCTGGATCAGCTCGCCGACGCTGCGCAGGCGGCGGTTGCCGAAGTGGTCGATGTCGTCGACGTCGTAGTCGGGCTCACCCGCGTGCAGCTTCACGAGGTAGCTCATCGTGGCGAGGCAGTCCTCCTTGGTGAGGACGTGCTCCTCCTGCCGGTCGAAGCCGAGGGCCTCGAACTCGTCGGTGAGCTTGCCGTGCTTGACCTGGCCCTGGCCGTCGTCCTCCAGGCCGGAGATCTTGTACCGGCCGACGCGGGCGAGGTCGTACTTCTTGCTCGTGAAGAACATGCCCAGCAGCAGCTGCCCGGCCTGCTCCGCGTTCGGTGGCTCACCCGGACGCAGCTTGCGGTAGATCTCCTCGAGGGCCTCGGCGGGGGTCCGGCCCGTGTTGTCCTTCTCGAGGGTCAGCGCGATCGATTCGGCGCCGCCGAAGAAGTCGAGGATCTCGTCGTCATCGATGGGGGTGGTCAGGATCTCGGGAGGCGCGAGCTCGTAGGCGCCGGCCTCGTCGTTCCACTGGAAGGCCTTCAGCGCCCGGTAGAACACGCTGATCGGCTGCTTGCGCTTGCGGTCAACGCGGACGGCGACGAGGTCGCGCTTGTCCACCTCGAACTCGAGCCACGCACCGCGGGCCGGGATGACCTTGCAGCCGAAGACGTCGCGGCCGGTGGTCTTGTCGAGGGAGCGGTCGAAGTACACGCCCGGCGAGCGGACGAGCTGGGAGACCACGACCCGCTCGGTGCCGTTGATCACGAAGGTGCCGCGGTCCGACATCACGGGGAAGTCCCCCATGAACACGGTCTGGGACTTGATCGTCCCGTCCTCCTTGTTGAGGAACTCGGCCGTCACGAACAGCGGGGCGGCGTAGGTGTAGTCCTTCTCCTTGCACTCCTCGACGGAGTACTTGGGGTCCTCGAACCGGTGGTTCAGGAAGCTCAGGGCCATCTTGCCCTGGGAGTCCTCGATCGGGGAGATCTCGTCGAAGATCTCCCCCAGACCCTCATCGATGAGCCACGCGAACGAGTCGCGCTGGATCGCGACGAGATCCAGCTCCTCGATGGGCAGTGCCTCGCGGATCTTCGCGAAGCTGAGACGCTCGTCGACGGCGATGCCAGCCAACAGGGACCTCCCTGGGACGTGGTGGTCGGGGCACGGGACGCGGCGGGCGGGCGACGTCCGGTGGGCGGTGATGCGCGGCGGGTGCGGTGCGCGACGGGGCGGGACGCCACCCCTCCCCGTCGATGCCGGTCAGGTCGCTGCGTCAGCGGCGGAGGCGACCCCGGAGCGCCGAGGGAGGGACCCCGTCCACACGCACGACGAGCCCGCTTGGGAGCGGGCGCAGGCACGACGGGATGGTGGGACCTCGATCAACGAGCGGGACGCCACGAGCACGGGAGCGACGAGACGACAGGACACACGGCGGCGTCGCATTGTAGGGCGATGGCGCCGCGTGCGTCAACCGCCCTCGGCACGGCCCGGGCGGTCGACGCACGGGCACCACCGCGCAGGCGGATCCGGCGGTGACGGGTCGGGGCGGCCTGGGCCGCCCCGACCCGACCGGATCACTTGAGCTCGACGGTGGCGCCGGCGCCCTCGAGCTTCTCCTTCGCCTCCTCGGCGGCGTCCTTGTCGACGCCCTCGAGGACGTTGGCCGGCGCGCCCTCCACCAGCTCCTTGGCCTCCTTGAGGCCCAGGCTGGTGATGCCGCGCACCTCCTTGATGACCTGGATCTTCTTCTCACCGGCGGAGGTGATGACCACGTCGAAGCTGGTCTGCTCCTCGGCCTCAGCGCCCGCCTCGGCGCCGGGGGCGGCTGCGGCGACGGCGACGGGGGCCGCCGCGGAGACCTCGAAGGTCTCCTCGAACTTCTTCACGAGCTCGGAGAGCTCGATCAGCGTCAGTTCCTTGAAGGCGTCGATCAGTTCGTCGGTGGTGAGCTTCGCCATCGGGGTTCCTCCTGGTGGCGCGGTCGCGCCGGTCGGTCGGGGCGGGATCGTCGACGACCCCGCAGGTCGGGTGGGGTCGTCAGTCGTCGTCGGCGGCGCTCTCGCCGTCGGTGTCCGCGGTGGCCTCGGCCGTGGCCTCCTCGGCCGGCTCCACGTCTGCGGGCTCGTCGGCGGCCTCGGCGGCGGGCTCCGCCTCTGCGGGCTCCTCGGCGGCCGACTCGGTCGCGGCCGCGTCCGTCGCGGCCT
>SKNO01000290.1 GCA_007120465.1 Nitriliruptoraceae bacterium | reverse complement strand
GACGTCGCGACGCTGCCGAGCAGCAGCTTGGTGACCGGCCCCCGCCCGCGCGAACCGACCACCAGCAGGTCCGCGTTCTCGTTGTGCGCCAGTTCGAGCAGCGCCGTCCGGGCGTCCCCCTCGATCACGGCGATGCGGTGGTCCTGGCCGCGCTCACGGAGCGGCTCGCACCACTCCTCGACGGCTCGCCGGTACGACCCGAGCCCCTCGTACTCCTCGATGTCCTGGGGGTTCATCGCGGCCTTCGGCGGGACCGCGTGCGCCACCACGAGCTCGGCACCGACGGCGGCGGCGAGGTCGGCGGCGAACAGCAGGGCCCGCGTCGCCGGCGCGGAGCCGTCGGTGGCGGCGACGACGGTCTGGAACTCGAAGGGCGTGACGCTCACGGCGCCGCGGAGCACGGTGACCGGGACCGGCGCGTGCTCGCACAGCTGGCGGCTCACCGACCCGATCAGCAGCCCGCGGAACCCGCCGAGCCCGCGGGAGCCGACGACCACCAGCGGCGCACCGTGGTCGGCCTCGTGGAGCAGCACCTTGGTGGCGGGTCCTCTGCGCACCTCGACCGAGGCGCCGTGGGCGTCACCGAGCACCTCGCGGATCAGTGCCGTCAGTTCGGCGGTGACCTCCTTCTCCAGCACGTCCGCGCCGGGGAGCTCGATCCGACCGACCGTCAGGATCGTGTCGGGCGGGTACTGCCACGCCCGGACGACCCGGAGACGCACCCCGAGGCGGGCGGCGAGCGCCGCGCCCCACGCGAGCGCGGAACGGGACTCCTGCGAACCGTCGACGCCGACCAGCACGCTCTGCATGGGTCACCCTTCCGCGTTCGGACACGGCGGTCAGGGCGGTGCCTGACCGCATCCTCGATGCCAGCGTCGCAGGTCGGTCGGGCGAGGGCCAGGGACCGAGGTCCCCGCCCGATGCGCAGGTCGACCGTGGTGTCGTCGGTCGGCCGTCACCGCGGCGGGCAGAGCGCCCCGAGGGAAGCGGCGTCGTGCGTCCGGGTCAGCCGCGTGCGAGCTGCGGGAGGATCGGGCTCGGCTCCTGCGGTCGCATCCGCCGCGAGAAGTCCCAGCTGGTCAGCGTGAGGCGATCGATGCGGATCGCGACCTCGTCGTCGGCGCGGCCCTGCAGCCACTCGGCGAGCGGGTCGTTGATGGGGTCGAGGTAGCGGGCGAGCAGGTCCGACAGGGTGCGCGCCCCGTCCTCGGGTACGAGGGTCGCGCGGCCGGTGCCGCGGACGCCGCGGTACGGCGGGAGGTCGGGAGCGACCTCGATGCCGACCCGCGGGTCTGACCGGAGGTGCTGCACGACGTCCGCGTCCGCGCTGGTCGCGCACCACAGCGCCGCGTCATCGAACCGGTACCAGAGCGAGACGACCAGCGGTCCGCGGGGTGCGAGCACCGCCAGCCGGACCGGGATGCGCGCGCCCGTCAGCCAGTGCCGCACCTGACGCTGGCTCCAGGGCCCCGAGATCACCTCCACGAGCAAGCCTCCCGGTATCGGATCGACATCGAGGTTCGGCGCCGACCGCAGCGGTGGACGTCCTCGGCCGCGGCGGCCGCTCACGGTACGGTGCCGCGGCCCGCAGCGGGCCTGGAGTCGGTCCGGGGTCGGACGGGTTCCACACACCGCCGAACGTTTACTGCTACGCTGAAGGTTATGCGACTCGAACTGGGCCGGCGGGCCGATTACGCGATCCGCGCCGCGGTGGACATCGCGCGCCACGCCGAGGGTGGGCAGCGGCGCAAGGCCCGGGCGATCGCCGAGGAGATGGGGATCCCCGCCAGCTACGTGCCCCAGATCCTCGCCGAACTGGTGCGCGCGGAGCTGGTCCGGTCGGTGGCGGGGCGCGACGGCGGCTACTGCCTCGCCCGCGAGCCGCACGAGATCAGCCTGCTCGACGTCGTCCACGCGGTCGACGGCGAGGTGGTCTCCACCACGTGTGTGCTCCGGGGCGGTCCGTGCCGATGGGACGACATCTGCGCCGTGCACGTCCCCTGGTCCCGGGCGCAGAACGCCATGCTCGACTCCCTGGCGAAGACCACCCTCGGCGACCTCGTCGAGATCGACGCCGCCCTCGAGGCCGGCACCTACGAGATCCCCGACGACGTCGTGCGACCGGAGACCGGGCCGGGCGTCGGTCGCTGATCGTCGCCTGGTCCTGACGGTCCGGTTGTCGGCCGATGCCCGTCCCGTAGGGTCCCGCGCATCCAGGTGCCGGGCCGTTGTCCTCTGGCGCCATGACCCGGCTCGCCCGACCCTGGAGTGAGTTCGTACGGCGGGTGCCGAGCATCCGCCCGGAGCCTCTGCTCGCATGTGGAGGTCGCGGATGCAGCCTCCGGCGTGGCGTGCCCCGCTGCGGCCAGTGCGGCGGCTGCTGGCGCGGCGCCGCTGGCGCTCCGGCCGACCGCTGGCGACCAGCGGCGCGCTCTGGAGCGTGATCGGTGTCGCCTTCGTCGTGGTCAGCGTGCTCGGGGTGATCGGCTTCACGGGTTCTCAGCAGCACCACGGCGTGCTTGAGCCGCTCACGACCCGGCTGTACCTCTCGCTCCAGCTCTTCGTCCTCCAGAGCGGTGCGGTGACCGGGCCGGTGCCCTGGCAGCTCGACGTGGCCCGGTTCGCCGCCCCGGTGGTGGCGGGCTACACGATCCTGCAGACGCTGGCGGTGGTGTTCCAGGAGCAGGTGGCGGCGTTGCGCCTGCGTGCGGTGCGGGATCACCTCGTCGTTGCGGGACTGGGGCGGAAGGGCTGGTTGCTCGTGCAGGGGCTGCTGCGCCGCGGCGAGCAGGTGGTGGTGATCGAGGCCGACGGTTCCACGTCGGAGCTCGATGCGGTACGACGGAGCGGCGCGCTCGTGGTCATCGGCGATGCCCGGTCACCGCAGACCCAACGTCGAGCCGGTGTCGCACGCGCTCGTCAGCTGGTCACCTTGACGGGCGCCGACGCGACGAACGTCGAGGTGGCAGAGGCCGGACGGGGACTCGGGCGTGCGACGCGGACCGGCACCCTGCGCGGTGTCATGCACCTCGAGGACCCGGAGCTGTCGCTGCTGGTGTGCGGGCAGGAGTTGGACCGCTACGGCCCAGGAGCCGCTCGCCTCGACGTCGTCAACGTCTACGCGGCCGGCGTCCGGGTGTTGCTGCAGATCCATCCGCCGTTCCCGTCCGAGGGCCCCGCCCACGTCGCGATCGTGGGGACCGGAGCGACGGCGCGCGAGCTCGCGCTGGCGCTGGCGCGGAGCTGGGGGACGCGGGGGACGACCGCGCAGGAGCGCCTGCGTCTCACGATCGCCGGACGGTCGACGCGGTCGCTGTTCGCGCTCTGGGACCAGCATGCGGAGCTCGCCCGTTTCGCTGACCTCGAGGTCGCGGACGAGCTCGTCGCTGTGGCGGTGTCGCGGCCTGACGTCGTGTACGTGTGCCCGGACGGGGCTGCGGCGGCGGTCTCGACCGCGCTCGCGTTCCGTCGACTCGCCTGCGACCATCCGTGCCGGATCGTGGTGGTCCTCGAGCAGCGGTCCGGCCTCGATCGTGTGCTGGAACGGGCATCTCAGCTCGATGGAGCGCCGTCGATCGCGACCTTCGGGCTGCTCGACGAGGTGTGCGGACCCGACGTGCTGCTCGCCGGTACGACGGAGCTGCTGGCGCGGGCCCTCCACCGGACCTACCTCGACGCGCACCCCGATAGCGGCGCCGACGAGGATCCGGCGCTTCGCCCCTGGGCCGAGCTCGACGAAGCGCTCCGGGAGTCGAACCGCGATCAGGCCGCACATGTCGGGGTCAAGCTCGCCGCCATCGGGCGGACGATCGGTCCGCTCACCGACTGGGACGCGGCACACCGGCCATTCTCCGACGACGAGGTCGAGGTGATGGCACGGTCGGAGCACGACCGGTGGATGACCGAGCGCCAGCGGGGCGGGTGGCGACCAGGACCGCGGGACCCCGACCGTCGCACGACGCCGTACCTGGTCCCCTGGGAGGAGCTCTCCGAGGAGATCCGGGACCACGACCGCCTGTTCGTCCGGCAGCTGCCGCGGCTGCTGGCCTCGGTCGGGCTCCAGGCGCACCACCGTCCGCCGCCCCACGATCGGGGCGCCAACGTTCCCGCCAGGAAGTGCGGACGTGAGCGCACGCTGGAACCGAGAGGCTGAGAAGAGAGGGGTGGGTGCGATGGCAGGGATCGTCCAGGGTCCGCACGCCCAGGATGCGCGGGCGCCTGGTGAGGAGGGGATGTCAGGTCGCGGTACGCCCGCCCACGAGGTCTTCGTCAGCTACAGCCACCGCGACAAGCCGGTCGCCGACGCGGTGGTGTCCCGGCTGGAGCAAGCGGATATCCGTTGCTGGATCGCGCCCCGCGACGTCCTGCCGGGACGGGTCTGGGGCGAGGCGATCGTGGACGCCATCGAGACCACCCGGCTGATGGTGGTCGTGCTCTCGAGCAAGGCCAATGAGTCCCGTCAGGTGGTCCGTGAGGTCGAGCGCGCCATCGCGCACGACGTGGTGGTGATCCCCTTCCGCATCGAACCGTTCGAGCCGACCGGTGCGATGTCGTACTACCTGTCGTCCGAGCACTGGCTCGACGCGATGACCGCCCCCCTCGATGCGCACATCACCCGGCTCGTCGAGGTCGCCGGGATGCTGCTGGGGGCCCCACGGGGCACGGCCTCGTCGGCGCCACCCCCGGCGCCACCGCTGGGCCCGGAGCCGGAGCCCTCCGGGGTCCCCGCTGTGACGTCACGCGCGCGACGCATCCGGTGGGTCGCCGGGGTGGCGGGCGCGGTGCTGGTCGCCGCTGCCGTCGTGGGCACCACCCTGTTCGGTCGCTCCGAGTCGCCCGAGGTCGCCTCGGTCGCGTTGTCCGCCGTCACCACCGGGGACTGCCTGGTGACGCCGGAGGCGCACCGGGCCAACCCGGTCGCCTTCTGGCGCGACTTCCCGTGGCCCGCCAGGCTCGAGGTCATCGGCTGCGAGCACCTGCACGCGGCTGAGGCGTACTACGTGGGGGACGGGTGGCGGGATGACGCCCCGTACCCGGGCGATGACGCCATCATCGACCAGTGGCTCGCGCGCTGCGAGCAGGAGTTCCTGGCCTACACCGGCGGGCCGCTGTTCCCCTCCGAGTTCGACGTCACCGGCTGGTTCCCGCTCGATGCGGGGACGTGGGACGCGGGCGACCGACAGCTGGCCTGCATCGCCTTCCGGTTGGATGGTCGTGAGCTCGAGGCAAGCCTTCGTCGCCGAGCCGACTGAGTGGCCGCGCCAGGACCCGGCCCGACGCATGGTGCCACGGTCAGGGGCGATCCACACCCCACCACTCCTGACTGCTGCACCTAGCCGTCGGTGACGACGATCTCCAGTTCCATCCCCGCATCACGGTGGCCCGGGATCGAGCACCACGCCACCGTCGAGGTGGTCCGGGGGCCGAGCTCGAAGGTCGCGCCCTGTCCCGGCAGGACGTCGCCGCTCTCCCATCCGTCGTCGAGCACGAGGTCGTGCACGATGCCACCGTCGTTGCGCAGGTGGAGGCGGACGACCTCGCCGGCGGGGACCTCGATCCGGTCGGGCGCGAAGAAGATGTCCTCCGCGACCACGAGGACGTCGGCGTCGTCGGGCAGCGCCGCGTCGAGCGGCTCCGCCACGCAGCCCGCGGTCAGCGCCAGCAGGGTGGCTGCCGCGATCACGTCCCGCTGTCGTCGCATGGTCCCGCTGCTCTCCCTGACCTCGCGGATATACCTGAAGCTTGTTGCATAACGTTTAGCGTACTGGTAATCCTATGTCGAGACGCCGCTCGCCACGGTGTCGCGGTGATGCTAGAAGGATGCCGAGCGGAGAGTGAGGGAGATGCTCGACCCAGCGGAGCGGTCGGGCCCGGACCCCTTCCGTGGGGTCCGTCGCCTGGCGACCGCCACCGTCGTCGCCACCCTGGTGCTGATCGCCATGGGTGGGGCGGTCCGCGCCACCGACTCGGGGCTCGCGTGCCCGGACTGGCCGGCCTGCTACGGACAGTGGATCCCACCGGCGGACCTCAACATGTGGCTCGAGCACAGCCACCGGCTGTGGGCCGGCGTGGTGGGCTTGCTGATCCTGTGGCTGACGGCCCTCACCTTGGTGCGGCACCGGGCACAGCCGACGCTGTGGCGGCTCAGCGCGGTGGCCCTCGGGCTGGTGCTGATCCAGGCCGGACTCGGTGCGGCCGTCGTGCTCCTGCACCTGCGGGCCGGCCTCGTCACCTCGCACCTGGTGATGTCCTGGGTGATCGTGGCCTGTCTCGTCGGGATCGCCGCGCTGTCGCGCCGACCGCGGGTGCGCTCCGGGGACGTCGAGGTGGAACGGCACGTCGGCCGGTGGTCCGCCGTCGTCGCCGTCGCGGTGCTCGTGCAGGGTGGGCTGGGTAGCCAGGCCACCGGTCGTGGCGCGGCCTACGTGTTCAACGCCCTGCCGATCTGGCTGGCCGAGCAGCCGTGGACCGGGCACGTCCGCGAGGTGCTGCACGTCACGCACCGGTTCGCGGGGTACCTCGTCGCGGGGCTGGTGGCGTGGCTCGCCCTCGCGGCCCGACGACGGTGGCGCACCGGGTCCCCGAGGTGGGTGGTGGTCGTGCCGTCGCTCGCGCTGGTGCTCGTGGTCGTCCAGGTGGGGCTCGGGATCTCCAACGTCCTCACTCGCGCCGCGGTGTGGAGCGCGATCGGCCACCTGACGGTCGCCAGCTGGCTGTGGACGGCCGTCGTGGTCGCCGCCGCACTGGGGCTGACACGTCCCTTGGCCGACAGCCCCCGGGCGACGGATGATGCCGTCTCACGACCAGAACGGATCGAGATCGAGGAGGGAGCGCGGTGAGCGAGGACCGTGATGACACGCCCTGGCAGCAGCGGGCGCTGGACAACCTGTGGCTGCTGATCGCGATCAGCGTGGTGGTGCCGGGGATCCTGTACCTGGGCTGGGGACTGTGGGAGCTGGCTGAACTGCCGACCTGGGGTGGGCGGTGAGCCGCACGAACGGCGAGGGAGGACGCCATGGCTGAGGACCAGGACCGGACCGGGGCCGCGCCCGACGGGGACGACGCCCCCGACGACGCGCGTCGTGAGCTGTCCACGCTGCTGCCGCCGGAGGAGCGATGGTGGAAGCGGCTCGGCCCCGACGAGCGGCGCTGGCTGACGATCGCGTTCGTGTGGTGCCTCGTGCTGTTCACCGGGATGTACGTCTGGCTGGCGATCGGCCAGCAGCAGACCCCGATCGAGTCCTACCGGATCGACCCCTTCGTGTTCCAGCAGGAGGTTGACGCCTTCATCGAGGAGCACCAGGTCGACGAGGTGGCGGGTGCCGCGATCGTGGAGCCGCCGCCGGGCAGCGACGTCTACCTCCAGGCCAACCAGTTCGCGTTCCGGCCGGTGCTCAAGCTCCAGCGGGGTGAGACCTACCGGCTGCTGGTGTCGTCGACCGACGTCCAGCACGGCCTGTCCCTGCAACCGACGAACCTCAACTTCCAGGTGCTGCCCGGCTACCTGTACGTGATCCGGATCACGCCCGACGAGGTGGGCGAGTTCCCGATCGTGTGCAACGAGTACTGCGGGCTCGGGCACCACGTGATGACCGGCCTGATCGTCGTCGACTGACCGCCCGGAGGCACACGCCATGGCTACCGCCACCACGCCCGCACCCACCCGCACCTGCAACGTCACCGGGTTCGTCGTCGACCGCAACGGGCAGCGCCTCGCGCTGGGCAACATCTACGCCGCGTTCCTGATGCTCGCCCTCGGCGGCACCCTCGCGATCCTGATCGCGCTGCAGCGCCAGGGTCTGCCGATGAGCGACGACTGGTGGTACCGGCTGCTCGCCAGCCATGGCGCCACCATGCTGCTGTTCTGGCTGCTGTACTTCGAGGTCGCCGCCCTGTACTGGGGCTCGACGATGCTGCTCAACGCGCGCATGGTCGCGCCGCGGGTGGCCTGGGCGAACCTCGTGATGATGTCCGTCGGGATGCTCCTCGCGCAGTGGGCGATGTTCACCGGCCGGGCGACCGTGATGTTCACCGCCTACCCGCCGCTGACCGCCCACCCGCTGTACTACGTCGGCGTGCTGCTGTTCGCCGTCGGGGTCCTCGTCGCCTGCATCCACTTCTTCGCGAACGTGGTCGTCGCCAAGCGGGAGCGGACCTACGAGGGCTCGCTGCCGCTGGTGGTCTACGGGCTCGCCGCCGCGGCGATCATCGCGCTCTACGCGCTCGGCACCGGCGCGGTCGCGTACGGGATGCTGTTCCTGCACTCGATCGGGCTGATGGAGAGCGTCGATCCCGCCCAGTACCGGCTGTTCTTCTGGGGGATCGGGCACGGCGCCCAGCAGGTCAACCTCGCGGCCATGGTGGCGGTGTGGTACGCGCTGATCGCCTTCACGGTCGGCGGGCGTCCGGTCAACGAGGGGCTGTCGAGGATCGCGTTCCTGCTCTACATCGCGTTCATCCACCTCGGTGCGGTGCACCACCTGCTGGTGGACCCCGGGCTCGGCACCAGCCACCGGATCATGAACACCAGCTACATGCTCTACCTCGCGGTCCTCGCGAGCCTGATCCACGCCTTCTCGTTGCCCGCCTCGATCGAGGTGGCGCAGCGCGAACGGGGGTTCACCCACGGGCTGTTCCAGTGGCTGCGCAAGGGACCCTGGCGCGAGCCCGGGTTCTCCGCGCTGGTGCTGTCGATCGTGTACTTCGGGTTCATCGCCGGGGTCACCGGCGTGCTGATGGGCACGATGCAACTGAACATGGTGATCCACAACACCCTGTTCGTGGTCGGCCACTTCCACGCGACCGTGGTGTCGGGGACCACCCTGGCGTTCATGGGCATCTCCTACTACCTCATCCCGTTGCTCACCGAGCGTCGGCTGGTCGCGCCGCGGGTCGCGCGCTGGCAGCCCTACGTGTTCGGAGGCGGGGTCGCGGTGCTCACGCTCGGCATGCTGCTGGCCGGGCAGCTCGGGGTGCCGCGTCGCGTCGCCGACCTCGAGTACGCCGCCGCCCCGATCGGCGTGGACCTCTGGGCGGCCGGGCCCGCCCCGCTGGTGATGCTCGCGGTCTCGATCGGCGCGGTGATCGCCGTGACCGGTGGGATCATGTTCCTCTACGTGATCGGCATGACGCTCCTCAAGGGCGAGCGCAGCGAGACCCCCGACGAGGGCCTGCGCATCGCCTTCGGGCCCCGTGCCCGGCTGCGTGCGCCCGTCGGTGAGCCCACCGCGTCCGAGGCGGCACCCGACGCCGGGACCGGGGTGGACGTCGAGACCGAGCACGGACACGTCACCGGGCTCCGGGAGCGCTGGCGCCGGTTCGAGGCCCCCGGCACCTACGTGCTGGTGCTGGTGTTCCTGGCCTGGTTCGTGGTGATGTACCTCGTCGCCCACCTGAACCTGTCCCAGTCCTGGCCGGTGGGCTGAGGGTGGCGACCTCCTCGACGTTGTCGGCCGCGCCCGCCCGGGCGTGGTCGGCAACGCTCGCCGACCTCGTCAGCCTCACCAAGCCCCGCATCATCGAGCTGCTGCTGATCACCACCGTGCCCGCGATGGTGATGGCGGCGGGCGGCTGGCCGGGGACGCCGCTGTTGGCCGCGACGGTGGTCGGCGGTGCGCTGGTCTCCGGCTCCGCCCACGCCACCAACATGGTGATCGACCGCGACATCGACGGGGCGATGCGCCGGACCGCCCACCGGCCGCTGCCCTCCGGGCGGGTCACGCCGGTGGCGGCGCTGCGCTTCGCCGCCGTGCTGCTGGTGGCCGGGAGCCTGCTGCTGTGGAGCGTCGCGGGGTGGCTGCCGGCGGCGCTCACCGTGGGAGCGTGGGCCTGGTACGTGGGGATCTACACCCTGTGGCTCAAGCGCCGGAGCGTGCAGAACATCGTGATCGGTGGGGTCGCGGGCGCCGCACCACCGATGATCGGCTGGGCGGCGGTGACCGGGCGGGTCGAGCTGCCGGCCCTGGTGCTGTTCACCGTGGTCGTGCTGTGGACGCCCACCCACTTCTGGGCGCTGGCGATCGGGACCGGGCAGGACTACGAGCGTGCGGCCGTGCCGATGCTGCCGGTCGTCCGCGGTCCGAAGGTCGCGGCCCGTCACGGCGCGGGGTACGCCCTGGCCACCGTCGCCGCGTCGCTGACGCTGCCGCTGACCGGGGTCGGCGGGGTGTGGTACCTCGTGCCGGCGGTGGTGCTGGGTGCCGGGTTCGTGGCCGCCTCCCTCCGGTTGGTGCGCGCCGCCGAGCCGCGGGTCGCGTGGCGGACCTTCCACCTGTCGAACACCTACCTCGCGGCCCTGTTCGTGGTGGTCGCGGTCGCCGGTCTGTTCGCCTGACCGATGGTCACCTGGGGGCGGATGCTCGTGGTCGCGCTCCTGGGGGGCGTGCTGCTGGTGGGCACCTCCGGGACCGCCGCTGCGCACACACGCACCGAGGAGACCACCAACGTCGACAGCCGGATCACCGCTGCGACGTTGCCCGAGGGGGTCACGTTCACCGTGCACACGGGCGGGTTCCTCGTCGAGGTGGTGAACACCACCGACGAGGTGCTGATCGTCCACGGCTACGAGGGTGAGCCCTACCTGCGGATCGGCCCGGCGGGGGTCGAGCGCAACCGGCGCTCGCCGGCGGCCCACCTCAACCGCGAGCGCTACGGCGACGTGGCGATGCCCCCGGACGTCGACGCGTCCGCTCCGCCGGAGTGGGTCGACGTGCACGCACGGCCGCGCCTGGTCTACCACGACCACCGCACCCACTGGATGTCGCCCCGGGCGCCCGCCTTCGTCGACGCGGGACCGTTGGCGACGCTGCTGATGGACGCGCGCCTGGTCGGCCCGATCGGACGCGCCGGCGCGGAGGCGGGCACCTTCCAGGAGTGGACGGTCCTGCTGACCTACGCCGGCCGGCCGCTGGTGGTCGAGGGGCAGCTCGCGTGGCATGACCCGCCCCCGGCCTGGCCGTGGCTGCTGCTGGCGGCGGCCCTGGTGGCCCCGGCGGCCCGGGGGCTGCGCCGGGGGACCCTCGGGGGGCTGGTGCGGCCTGCGGCGCTGGTCGTCGCCGCGGTGGCGGCGGTCAACGCGATCCACCTCGTCGACGACGTGGTGGCGTTCCCCGCCGACCCGCTCGACGAGCTGTTCGGGCTGCTGCACACGACGATCTTCCTCGTCGGTGGCCTCGGTGGCGCACTCTGGGCGTGGTCGGGCCGGTCGGGGCGGGTGCTGGCTCTCGGGATCGGTGCGGGCTCGGTGCTCTACCACCAGGGGCTCGTGCACCTGCCGATGCTGTTCGCCTCGCACTTCCCGACGGTGTGGCCCGACGGGCTGGTGCGGACCACCGTCGCGCTCGGACTGCTCCAGGCGGTGCCCGTCGCCCTCGTCGTGGTGCGGGCGGCCCGGTTGGAAGCGGGGTTGCATTCTAACTATAAGTCTAGTACAAAACGTTAGACGGCCGGGGGACATCGGTCCCCGCCCACCACGACCACCCCGGCCGGTGGAGGGCAGCGTGCGACCCAAGGACGGCCACGACCGCGTCCCCGAGACCGTGGTCCACCGTGCGCTCGCGAGTCCGGCCCGGAGCGCGCTGCTGACGCTGTTGCGGGACCACCCGACCCCGATGAGTGTGCAGGAGATCGCCGATGCGCTCACGCTGCACGCGAACACGGTGCGCAACCACCTGGTGATCCTGGAGAACGCCCGGCTGGTGATCAGCACCCGAGCACCCGCTCGCGGTCCCGGGCGGCCCCGGCACCTGTACGCCGCCCGCGACGACGCGACGGCGACCCCCGTGGGGCCGGTCGTGTCCGGGGTGTCGGGGGACGGCTACCGCCTGCTCGCCGAGGTGCTGGTCGACCGGGCCCACGACGACCATCCCGCCACCGCCAAGGACGTGGAGGCCGCGGCGGTGGCGTGGGGGGCGGCCAGGGTGAGCCGGCCGGGCACGCCGACGTCGCCGCAGGAGACCGTGACGCGCCTGCAGGCCGAACTCGAGCGTCTGGGGTTCGCCTCCTCGCCCGTCGGCGATCCGACGGACGGCGCTGAGCTGGTGGCCGACGGCTGCCCCTTCGGCGATCTGGCCCGCCGCCACCCCGAGGTGGCGTGCGCGGCCCACCGTGGGGTCACCCGCGGGGTGCTGGCCGCGCTCGGCGGCGGGCTGGCACTGGACCACCTCGACGCCGATCCGGCGACGCAGCGGTGCCGCACCAGGCTCCGGAGCGCGGCATGACCACACGCGGGGAGGGGGCTGGGCTGACGGACCCGCCGGTCGGCGGTGGTGGCCGGATCCCACGTCACCGGCTCGCGCTGCTGATGCTGGGCGGGGCCGGACTGCTCCTCGGCACCTACACCGGCCTGGCACGCGCCGGGGTCGGGCACCGGTTCGTCGCCGCCGACCTCCACGCGGTGGTGATGGTGCTGGGCTTCCTCGGCACGCTGATCGCGCTGGAGCGGGCCGTCGCCCTCGGTCGGCGGTGGGGCTACCTCG
This sequence comes from Nitriliruptoraceae bacterium, assembly GCA_007120465.1. Classification (GTDB taxonomy): domain Bacteria; phylum Actinomycetota; class Nitriliruptoria; order Nitriliruptorales; family Nitriliruptoraceae; genus CSSed11-175R1. The sequence goes on along the minus strand of SKNO01000290.1, from coordinate 4,204 downwards.
CGCCGGCCTGCAGCGGTGCGGCCGTCGTGACCCTGCCGTTCGCGCGGGGGGTCGGTGGGGTGCTGCTGCTGGCGGCGGGGATCGTCGTCGTCGCGACCTACGTCGCGCTGCTGCGCCGCGGTCACCTCGACATCCACCTCTCGATCATGGGGGTCGGCGCGCTGGCGTGGATCGCGGCCGCGGGGCTGTGGCTCGCCGGGGCGGGGCCCGTGCGGATCACCCCGATGCTCGCCGCGTTCCTGGTGCTGACGATCGTGGGGGAGCGGCTGGAGCTGAGTCGGCTGACGCTCCCCACGGGTGGGAGCCGGATCGGCTTCCTCGTGCTGGTCGGGCTGTTCGTGGTCGGGGTCGCACTGACCCCCTGGTGGCGTGACGTCGGCCTGATCGTCGGCGGTGTCGCGCTCGTCGGGCAGGTCGCCTGGCTGCTCCGTGCCGACGTCGCCCGCCGGACGGTGCGACGCCCCGGACTGCCCCGGTTCGCGGCGCTGTGCATGCTGGGCGCGTACGGGTGGCTGGCGGTCAGCGGCGTGCTGTGGGTGGCGCTCGGGGCCGGGGCCGGCGGGGCCCTGCTGCACGACGCCCTGGTGCACGCGCTGTTCCTGGGGTTCGTGCTGTCGATGGTGATGGGACACGCGCCGATCATCCTCCCTGCCGTGCTGCGCATCCCCCTCACCTTCCTGCCCGTCGCCTACGTGCCCCTCGCGCTGCTGCACGCGTCGGTCGCCCTGCGGGTCGGCGCGGATCTGGCCGGGTCCTTCGGGTGGCGCGAGGTGGCCCTCCACGGCAACGTCGCGGCGCTGCTGCTGTTCGTCGCCGTCTCCGTCGTCGCGGCCCGCCGTGGTCGACGCACCGGGACCTGGGTCGCCACGGCGGTGCCGTCCACGCCGGCTGCCGGGACCGAGGGCGCGAACCCACGGCCGTCGCCACCGGCCCCGCGAACCCCGCGATCCCTGGAGCGCACCGTATGACCCACCCGTCCCTGCCCGTGCTGCGGCCCGGTCACGGCAAGCCGCGTGGCGCGTCTCCCTTCGCCGCGTCCGCGCCGAGCATCCTGCTCGCCCTCGGGTACGCGCTGGCGCTGGTGGTGTGGCTGGTCGCCGGGGACGTCCTGCCGGGGGGCCGGACCTTCGCGATCCACCTGTTCACCCTCGGGGTGCTCACCAACCTCGTCCTGACCTTCAGCGAGCACTTCGCGCGGACCGTGACCCGCACCCCGGGGGAGCGGGCCTGGTGGTGGCCGCTGGTGACCAACCTCGGCATCCTGCTGGTCCTCGTCGGGTTGCCGGGACGGTCGGCGCCGGCCGTGGCCGCCGGCTCCCTGGTGCTGATCGGCACCGTCACCGCGGCCTACGTGCGGCTCCGGCGGATGCGCCGTGCCGCGGTCGGTGCCCGGTTCGCCTGGATCGTCCGGATCTACGAGCGTGCCCACGGCGCCTTCCTGCACGGCGCGTTCTTCGGGGGCCTGCTGGGGATCGGGGTCCTGACCGGCTCCTGGTTCGCAGCGACCCGGGTGGCGCACCTGCACGCCAACGTGCTCGGGTGGGGCGGGCTGACGCTGCTCGCGACCCTCGTGTTCTTCGGCCCGACGATGGCGCGCACGCGGATCGAGCCCGGGGCCGACGAGCGGGCCGCACGGCTGCTCCGGCACGGGGCGACGGGCCTCGGCGTCGCGATCGTGCTGCTGTTCCTCGCCGGGGTCGGGGGCGCGTGGGGGACCGCGCTGCACGTCACCGCCGGCGTCGGGCTGGCGGTCTACGCCCTCGCGGCGACGCTGGTGTGCCTGCCGGTCGGCCGCGCCGTGTGGGGCGCCCGGGTCACCGCGGCCCGACCGCTGGTGCTCGGCGTGTGCCTGTGGTTCCCCCTGGTGGCCTGGGCCGACGCCGTGGTGGTGGCGACGGAGGCATGGCGGTGGCTCGACGCGCTGGGGGTCGCGGCGCTCACCGGCGTGCTCGCGCAGGCGATCGCCGCGACGCTCGTGTACCTCGCGCCGATGCTGCGGGGTCGCAGCACCGGCAGCCGCGAGACGGTGCGGATCCGGCTCGAGGTCGGCGCCCGCACGCGGGCGGTCGCGATCGGCGTGGGGGTCCTGCTGTGCGTTCTCGGCGCCGCCCGGCTCGGCGACCTGCCGCTGCTCGGCGCCGGGTGGACGCTGCTCATCGCCACGCTGCTGGTCACGGTGGCGCAGGCGCTGTGGCCGTTGCGCGAGACCGCCCCGCAGACGGGCTGAGCCCGGCGGTCAGCCGATCCGTTCGCGCCCGATGATCGTGCACTCGTAGGACCCGGACGGGGTGGTGACCGTCACGCGGTCGCCGGGTCGGTGACCGAGGACGGCCCGCGCCACGGGCGCGTCCGAGGAGGTGCGGTGGTCGTCCATGCCGGCCTCCACCGGGTGGACGATCAGGAAGGTCTCCCGCTCGCCGTCGGGGAACTCGATCTCGACCTCGTCGCCGATCTCCACGACGCTCGGATCGTCGATCACGTCGCCCGGTGCCACGGCGTCACGCAACAGGGCGGTGAGCTCCTGGATCTGGTCGTCCAGCTGACGGCGCTCGCTGATCAGCTCGTCGGTGCGCTCGGCCGCGAGCTCATCGTCGACGCGGCGCCGGCGCTCGACCGCGCGGTCCCGGCGGGCCTCGATCCACGCGCGGCCGGCCGTGGTGAGCACCACGGGACGTCCGTGGGTGGCAGCGTCGGTGACCATGGGCACGCCCTCCAGCATCCTCGGGGCGGGCTCGGGGCGCACGGGGCGGGCCCGGAACCTCTCCCCTCAGCGAGCTTCGCGTGAAGCATCGCATCCTATCGCGGGTACGTGAAGCAACCGCGCTGGGTCTCGTCCGACCGCGCGGTGCGTCTCCGGTGACGGTAGCGGTCTAGCGCGCCCGCTGCTGCGAAGGCTGCAGGGTCCAGATGACCTCGGTGGGGGTGTCGCCGGGGTTGGCCCACCCGGTGATCGCCGCGGAGGACGACACGAGCGCGTCGCCCTCGTGGAGGGTCTCCGTACGTCCACCGACCTGCAGGTCGAGGACGCCCCGCACGACCGCGGCGATCTCGGGGACCTTCGCCGGGAAGGGCGGACGGTCACCGTGGGCACCGGGGGCGATCTCCAGCAGCCACAGCTCGCCGGTGTGCGGATCGTCGACGATGCGCTCGCCCGTCAGGCCCTCCTGCAGGCGCGGACGGTCGCGTCCGCTGCGCCGTGCCACCGTGTAGCCCGGGTCCTGGTCGCCGGAGGGCCCGAAGGGGACCCCCAGCACCTCCCACAGGCGGACGAGGGTGTCTCCGGACGGGCCGCGGACCCCGCGCTCCACCTGCGACAGTGCGGACGGGGTGATGCCCACCTGTCGTGCGAGCTCGGCCTGGGCGAGCCCGCGGGCGAGCCGCTGCTCCCGGATCATCGTGCCCAGCCGCGCCGGCGCGGTAGTGGGGGCGTCGACGGCGCGCAGGTCGTCCTCCACCACCTCGGCGTGCAGGGTGCGTCCGATCACCTCCGCGGCCCGTCCGTCGGCCTTGCGGACCGTGACGGTCAGGACGTCCTCCTCGGTGGTGAGCTCCACCACGACCTGGGTGATCTCGGCGAGACGGCGCAGGAAGCTCGGGCGGTGCCGGTCGGCCTCGATCGGCCAGAGCGCGAGGCTGCGGCGCCGGTACAGCCGGGGGCACGCGGCGAGGAACAGGCCGAGCGCGGCGTCGTCGTCCCACGCCTCCTGCACGGCGGTGAGCCGGTCGAACACGAACGCGGCGCCGGTGCCGACCTGCTCGTCGACCACGCGCAGCTGGGTGAGGGCGTCCTCCAGGCTCGCCCCCGGCTCCAGCGCGGCGGTGCCGTCACCCGGTCGGCCCGTGGTCACCGGGGACCAGTCCAGCACGGTGACGCCCTCGGGCACCGCCCCGGTCCACGGACGCGCGACGGTCACGATCACCACCGGGACCTGGCCGCGGTTGGCCGCCACGAACCGGTCGACCAGCAGGGTGAGGGGCGCGTCGGCGTCGGCCTGCAGGACGAGGTTGTCCCCGATGCGCACGCCGTCGATCAGGGTGTCGATCAGCGCGGTCCCGCTGGTCGGACCTGCCACCCGTGCCACCTCGTCGACGTTCCGGCGTCGGGTCAACGGTACTCGGCGGCCGTCGGGTGGGGAGCGGTCCTCAGCGCGTGCGCGGTCCTGGGCCGACGGGCGGGCGTCGGCCCAGGGGCGGGCGTCAGGAG
>SKNO01000012.1 GCA_007120465.1 Nitriliruptoraceae bacterium | reverse complement strand
GGGCACCAGCCGGGCGCCGCGCGCCCTTCGGGCGGGAACGCGGCTCCGGCGCGTCCCGCCCCGGAACGCCCGTCCGCGCAGGGCGCCGAGGGGGAGGGGACCCAGCGTCAACCGACGGTCTCGTCGGAGACCACCTCCTCGACCGCGACCCGCACACGCCCGGGTGCCTCGGACGACGACCTGTTCGAGGGGCGCTGAGCCGACGACGGGTGGCCCGCTGTGCGGGTCGCCAGCGGACGTTTCGCGCGGTCGGAGGCGGGTCGCTACGCTGCGCCGGCCACGGCGCGCGGGTACGAGGGCCAGTAGCTCAGCTTGGTTAGAGCGCACCCCTGATAAGGGTGAGGCCGGAGGTTCAAGTCCTCCCTGGCCCACGCACGAGGTCGGGCGGGTCCTGCGGGACCCGCCCGTTCACGTTCCCTGGCGGGAGGTGGCCTCCGGCCCTAGTTGCGCGCAGCGATCGGGCGTACAACGAGGGTGACGGCGATGCACGTCCGACGGAGCCTGGAACCGCCCGCGAGCGTCCGAGGCGCCCAGGTCGCCGGTCGTCGCACACGCCGGGGAGGTGACGGGCGATGAAGACCGGCGTGAGGACATCGATCGTCGCGGCGCTGCTGATCGCAGGGGCCGCGGTCCTGCTCCTGACCGACCTCGGGACCGGCGCGGCACGCCCCGACCGGCACGGGGTGCTCGAGATCGTCATGGAGGGCAACGAGTACTCCCCGTCCCGGATGATCATCCCCGCCGGCGAGCCGATCACGCTGCGCTTCGTGAACAACAACGACGCGGCACGCAACCTTGCGGCTGGCCGGGTCCCGATCGAGGAGGACGGCCGACCGGTCGCCTTCGAGGAGGACCTGTTCGCGGGGATCAGCGCGCGCGCCGAACCGGCCGGCGTCTGGATCGGGCCGTCGGAGCGCGTCCCCGTCGTGACGCTGAACATCCCGGCACGGTCCACCGCGACGGTCGAGCTCACCTTCCCGGAGGAGCGGGCCGGGGAGTGGGAGCTGGCGTGCTTCCGCGGGCGGGGCTGCGAGCCCCGGACCGCGGCGGTCGGCCGGATCACGATCCGCTGACCCCACCGCCGGGCAAGGGCACGAAGGTCCGCCGGCCCCGGCCTAAGGACCGGGACGACTGACCGGGATCGACCGCTAACCTCGTCTCCGATCGAGACGCCCAAAGGAGCGCCCATGGCCAAGCGCCTGTCGAAGAAGATCTCGAAGTTGGAGAAGAAGGCGGATCAGCTGCGCAAGCAGGCCGAGAAGAAGGGCAAGGAGCTGCAGTCCGCGACCTCCCACAAGATCGACGATCTCACCAAGGAGGACAAGGGCAGCAAGAAGGGGCTGATCGCCCTGCTGCTCGCAGCCGGCGCCGCGGCGGTCGCGGTCGTGCTCAAGAAGAAGCGCGACCAGGAGCTCGACGAGGCCCTCTGGGAGGAGCCACGCTCGATCTGACCCGCACTCGCGTTCCTCGGCCGCTCGACCGGGACCTCGACACGGTCCTGGCGGGCGGCCGTCGTGCGTCGGAAGGGGACGTCCACAGGGCGACCCACAGCTGTGGAACTACGTCGCGGTTATCCCCACCGAGGGCGACACGTGTGGAACCACAGGCGTGTAGCCATCCACATGTCCACAGCGTTGTCCACAGCCTGCGCGACGGCTGCCGGGTTGGCACCCTGCACGCGGCCGTGCACGAAGAGCGTGCCGCCCCGGGACCAGCAGGAGCCCCATGACCACACGACGTGCCAGCGCGCTCGTGGGTGTGCTCGTGCTGCTCGCCGCCGCGATCGTGTCCGTCGCTGCCCTGGCGGTCGGGGGTGGCGACCCCGACCACACCGCTCCGAGCACGACACCGGAGCGGCCCGAGACCGGTGAGGCCGACATCAGCGGGGATGGCGACGGGGACGCCGCCGGTCCTCCAGCCCAGGACGAACCCCCGGCCGAGCCGACCTCCCCCGAGGAGCCACCCGAACCGGACCCGACCGACGAACCCGAGCCGACGCGGCAGCGACTGGTGATCCACCACGTCGGGGATGTCAACCTCGATCCGAGCTACGTCCCCGTCCTGCGCGACGCGGGTCCCGATGCGGCGTGGGACGGGGTCCGGGACACCTTCGCGAGGGCCGACCTCGTGATGGTCAACCTGGAGTGCGCCGCGACCGATGGCGGCACGCCCCAGCCCAAGCAGTTCCTGTTCCGCTGCGACCTGGACGCGCTGCCCGCGATGCGCGACGCCGGCGTCGACGTCGTCACCCTGGCGAACAACCACAGCGGCGACTTCGGCATCCCGGGCATGGTCGAGTCCCGCCACAACGTCGAGGCAGCCGGCATGGTGGCGGTCGGCGTCGGGGAGGACGAGGCCGACGCCTACGCCCCTCGGATCGTCGAGATCGGTGGCTGGCGGGTCGCGATCATCGGGTTCGGCGGGGTGGTCCCGGTGCCCGAGTGGACCGCGCGCGGCGACCGGCCGGGGCAGCCCACCGGCTACGACCCGCAGCGGATGGCCGAGGCGATCGAGGTGGCCGCCGACGACGCCGACCTGGTGATCGCCACCGTGCACTGGGGCACCGAAGGCGCCGACGAGCCGCGTGCGGAGGATCGTGTCAAGGCGGACGCGATGATCGACGCGGGCGCGAGCGTGATCTTCGGCCACCACGCCCACCGCCTGCAGCCGGTGGAGGTCGTCGACGGCGTGCCCGTGTTCTGGAACCTCGGCAACTTCGTGTGGCCCCGGCACTCGACGGCCGGCGCGACCACCGCGATCGCGGAGTACACGATCGACCCGGACGGCACCGTCACCGCCTGCCTGCTCCCCGTCGAGATCGACGCCACCGGCACCCCGCAGATCACGGGTGAGGCGCGCCGCTGCGCCTGACCGAACCCTGCGACCGCACGCCGAAGCATCCACGACCTGCACCGAGATGGGCAGGCATGGCGCACCGAGATGGGTGTGACGCTCGGGCAGGTGGTGCCCCACCCCGACGTCGTCGAACGGCTCGGCCGACGGGTTCTCGGCGGACGTCCGCGGAGCGGGACGGGGTCGGGACCGACGCGCGCTGGCCGCCCACCAGGGAGGTGCCCGTCACCGTCGGGGACCCGGAGGCGCTGGCGAAGGTGCCCGACGGTCCGCCGTCGCGGCGTCGAGGCTCCGGCGCATCCCCCGTGTGCCGGAGCCTCGCCCTTGCCCGGGGCGACGCCGGTCGCGCGTGCTACGGAGGCCCGGCGTGACGCGGGGGCCGGGCCGACGTCGGGTCAACCCTGCTCGCCCAGCCGTTTCGCCCGCCGCTCGGCCATCTGCATCTCGAGGCGAGCCTCGGCCTCCTCGGGGGTGGGCGCCGACCCGCCGAGGTGGGCCGGGATCCACCAGTCGTCGGGTGGCGGGCCGGGCTTCTGCGGGTAGGTGGCCTGCACCTCGGCGAGCAGGTCGGTGATCCGCGCCATCAGATCGGCGGTGCGGGCCATCGCGGTGCGGCCCGTCGGCTCGTACGGCTCGGCGTAGCGCACGCACACCGTCACGCCCCGTGCCGGGCGGGGATCGCGCCACTTCGTCAGTAGGCGCTGGCTACCCCACAGCGCCACCGGGATGATCGGCACGCCCATCTCCTCGGCCATCCGCACCGTGCCGCTCTTGGCCCGACGCGGCACGAAGGACGGGCTGATCGTCCCCTCCGGGTGCACGCCGACCAGCTCGCCGCGGGACAGGACCTCCTCCGCGGTGGTGAACGCAGCGCGGGCGTCCCCGTGCACGTCCACGGGGATCTGGCCGAGCTGGCGGAGCAAGGTGCCGACCACCGGCTTGTCGAAGAACTCGGCGCGGGCGAGGAAGCGGACCTCACGGCGGGGCCGGGGCGGCGCCAGCATCACGAAGGCGTAGTCGAGGTAGCCGACGTGGTTGCTGGCGAGGATGGCTGGCCCCGTGGTCGGGATGTTCTCGTGCCCGACGCTGCGCAGGTCGACGGCCAGCGTCCGGAACCCGGCCTCGTACAGCCGGCTGCCGAACCGGTAGATCGCCGTCACCTGTGTCGCCTCCGTCCGGGTCCGCGCGGTGGGATCCGGTGTCGTGCGAGCCCACCCACCGGACAGCCTAGGTTGTGCGGCCGACGAGACCCGACGGAGGACCCACGGTGACCCACCTCGAACTGTCCGGTGCCTGGCCCGCCCTGGTGACCCCGCTGCGCGCCCCCGGCGAGCTCGACCTGCCGGCGGTCCGCCGCCTGGCCGAACGCGCGGTGGGCGAGGGCGCGACCGGCGTGCTGGTGGCGGGGTCGACCGGCGAGGGCACGTTGCTGGCCCCGGCGGACCGGCGGGCGTTGACCGCGGCGGCGATCGACGCCGAGGTGCCGGTGCTCGCCGGGGCGTGCGGCGCGACCCTCGAGGACCTCCACGCCGACGTGGAACGCCTGGCCGGGGCGGGCGCCGACGCCGTCCTGGTGCTCCCGCCGTCCTACCAGCCCTTGACCCCGGACGAGCTGGTCGACGTCCACCTCGCGGTCGCCGACCGGGCCGACGTGCCGACGCTCGTCTACCACATCCCGCAGTTCACCAACTCGCCGCTGACCCCCGAAGCCGTCACCGCCATCGCGGCGCACCCCGGTGTGATCGGCCTGAAGGACTCCTCACCCGACGCGGAGCGTCGCGCGGCGTTCGTCCGCGCGGCGGCCGACAAGCTGGCGGTGCTCGACGGGCACGCACCGACCCTGGCGCTGGCCCTGCGGGCGGGGGCGGCCGGCTCGATCACGGCGCTGGCGAACCTGCGGCTGCGGCGCATCGTGGAGCTCCACCAGGCGGTGGCGGCGGGGGACGAGGGCACCGTCCAGCGGCTGCAGGCGTCCCTGGCCAGCTGCGAGGCCGACCTGCGGGCGGTGCCGGGCTCGATGCCGGCCGCGGTGAAGGCGGCCATGCAGCTCGAGGGATCCCTCGACGAGCGCTGGTGCGTCCCGCCGCTGCGCTCGGTCCCGGGCGAGCACCTCGCCCTCGTCCGCACGGCCCTGCTGCGCTGATCCCCGGCCGCGGGACCCGCCGGAGCGCGCGGCTCAGGTGGGGACGCCCCCGCTGCCGCCGCCGGGGGTCCGCACGAGCAG
>SKNO01000128.1 GCA_007120465.1 Nitriliruptoraceae bacterium | reverse complement strand
TGACCACCCGCCCGGCGCACGGTTCCACGCGCACGTCACCGTCACCCGCCACGAGCCGGATGCCCTCATCGGCGACGTCGTCCTGGCCGACAGCGACGGCAGCGTCGCCGTGCGGTGCCGGGGTCTGCACCTGAAGGTCCTCGACACCGGTGATCGCGACCGGTGGGACGAGCTCGTCTCGACGCTCTACGAGCTGCGCTGGGAACCCGCGCCGCTGCCCGGCGTCCTCCGACCGGCCGAGGTCGCGCCGCTTGCGCGCGTGCACGACCAGGTCAGCTCGTGCCCCGCTCCGGAGGACGACGAGGAGATCGCGACCTACCACGAGGTGATCGTTCCGGCGCTCGGCCGCGCCGGGCTCGGCTACACCCTGGCGGCGCTCGACCAACTCGGCATCGCGCTGCCCGACGACCTCGACGGTGACGTGGACGAGCTCGCGGCGCGGGTCGGGGTCACGCCCGAGCGGCGTCGTCTGTTCGCCGCGCTGGTGGAGACCGTCAGCGACGCCGCGACCCCGACGCCGCCGAGCGGTCGCGACCGCGGCGACGCTACCGGGGATCTGACCAGTGTCGAGGGAGAACTCGACGACCTGGTGGACCGCCTCCCCGCCTTCACCGCGGAGATCGGGCTGCTGCGGCTCGGCGGACGAGCGGTCGGGGACGTCCTCAGCGGTGCGGTCGACCCCCGCGAGGTCCTGCTGAGCGCCGACGCGCTCGACCTGCAGTCACGGATGTACCACGACAGTCCCGCGTGTCGTGGCTACCACCGGCTCCTCGCCGACGCGGTGGCGGCTGCCGTGAGCGACCGTGACCCGGGTGCGCCACTGCGGGTACTGGAGGTGGGTGCCGGCTCGACCGCGGCGACGGCGAGCTGGCTCCCTCGCCTTCCCGACGACGCCGAGGTGACGATCACCGACGTCTCCGCCCACTTCCTGACCGCGGCCCGCGAGCGCTTCGGGGCGCGTCCACGCACCAGCTTCGGCGTGCTCGACCTCGAGCGCGACCCGGGGGCACAGGGCTTCGAGGTGCGCGGCTTCGACCTCGTCGTCGGCGCGAACGTCCTGCACGCCACCGCCGACCTTCGCGCCAGCCTCGGGCACGTGGCCTCCCTGCTGGCGCCAGGCGGTGCGCTGGCGGCACTCGAGCTGTGCCGACGCTCCGCGTGGTACCTGCTGGTGTTCGGGCTGCTCGACGGGTGGTGGCGCTTCACCGATACGGATGTGCGTGCGCAGCCCTTGCTCGACGGGGCCGGCTGGCGGCAGCTGTGCGAGGAGGTCGGTTTCGCGCGGGCCACGACCCCGTTCGACGACGCCCGTGGCGGTGAGCCGCTGCAGACGCTGCTGCTCGCCCAAACCCCGCCGTTCGAGGCGGCGTCGCAGCGCCACCTCGGAGCGTCGGAGCCCCGGGCTGCGACCGACCAGTCCGAGAACCACCGGAGTGAAGGCGCCGACCCCGGCGACGACGCCGAAACGGAGACCGAGCGCCCGCCCCACTGGCTCGTGCTGACCGACCGGGCCGGAGTCGGTGCCCGGCTGGCCGCCCAACTCCGAGCGAGCGGTGACGCCTGCACCCTCGTCTCGGACGAGGGACTGGCAACGGACGCCCGACCGGACGCATCCGACGTGTCCGACGGCATGGCGGACGGCGTGACGAACGGCGTCGCACCGGAGCAGGCCGTCGTGCCCGACGACGCGGCGGCGCTCGCAGGACTGCTCGACGACCTCCACGCCGCCGGACGGCCGCCGGACGCCATCGTGCACCTGTGGAGTGTGGACGCCCCGCAGGATCCCACCACCTCAGCGTTGGTGGACGCGCAACGTCGCGGCAGCGAGTCGATCCTCGCGCTCGCGCAGGCGCTCGATCGTCACGACGGCTCCGAGCCGGCGATCTGGATGGTCACCGCGGGCAGCCAGGATGTCGAGGGGTTCGCCGGCCCCACCGACGTCACCGCGTCACCTATGTGGGGGATCGGGCGCGTGCTGATGAACGAGCTCGGCAGCACCCGGTGCCGGCTCGTCGACCTCGCTCCGTCGCCCGACGACCTGGAGATCGCCGGGCTGGCCGCCACCCTGCGTCACGACGGGCCCGACGACGAGCTGGCGCTGCGCGGTCGTCACCGGCTCGCGCGACGGGTGCGGGGCGCACGCCTCGGAGAACCGGTCGCCGGGACGCGACGTCACCGTCGCGATCCGGACAGTCACGCCTTCTGCCTCCGGACCGAGGCGCCGGGCACGCTGTCCGGTCTCGTCCTGCGTGAGACGGCGCGTGAGGAGCCCGGCCCGGGCGAGGTCGCTGTGCGGGTGCGCGCATCGGGCATCAACTTCCGCGACGTGCTGACCGCACTTGGGGTGCTCCCTGCGGAGGAGCTCGCGGTCTACCCCGACCCGGACGCGATAGGGATCGAGTGCAGCGGGGTCGTCGTAGCCTGCGGTCCAAGTGTGGACCGCGTCGAGGTGGGCGACGAGGTCATCGCGCTGACCTGGCGGGGGCATGGCTCCTACGTGGTCACCCCGGTCGAGCGAGTCGCGCCCAAGCCTGCGGGATGGAGCTTCGCGGACGCGGCCGCGGTGCCCACGGCGTTCGTCACCGCCGACCACGTGCTGCGCCACGTGGCCCGGCTGGAGGCGGGTGACTGGCTGCTCGTCCACGTCGCCAGCGGAGCCCTCGGCCACGCCGTGATCCGACTCGCGCAGCGCATCGGCGCGGAGATCGTCGCGACGGCCGGGACCATCGCCAAGCGTGACCACCTGCGTGCACTCGGCGTGCGGCACGTGGCGGACTCGCGCTCGCTCGCGTTCGTCGATGAGGTGCGCGGCGCCACCGGGGGCCGGGGGGTGGACGTGATCCTCAACGCCCTCAGCGGAGAGGCGATGCGTGCGAGCCTCGGCCTGCTGGCGCGCAACGGGCGGTTCGTCGAGCTCGGCAAGCGTGATCTCTATGCCGACACCGCGATCGGGCTGCGGGTCTTCCGTGAGAACATCTCCTACACGGCCGTGGATCTCCTCGGCTACGCCGACGATCGACCCGATCGGATGCGACGGATGATGGCCGACGTGGTCGCGGACCTCGCCGACGAGCCCACGGCACCGCTGCCCGTGACGTGCTTCGACCTCGGCAGGGCCGAGGAGGCGTTCCGGTACGTGTCCCAGGCCCGGCATATCGGCAAGGTCGTCCTCACCGTCGACGAAGCCGACTACGAGGTCGCCGGCCTCGAGCCACCGCTCGCCCGACCGGATGGGACCTACCTCGTCACCGGTGGGTTGGGAGGCTTCGGCCTCCAGGTCGCCCGGTGGTTGGGCGAGCAGGGCGCCGGCACGCTCGTCCTGGTGGGTCGTTCCGGGACCCCGGCAGGAGGCCCGGACGCGCTGGATCCGGTGCGTGACACGGGCGCCGAGGTGGTCGTGTGCCGCGCGGACGTCGGCGACGAGGCGGAGCTCGACCGGGTCTTGGCCACGATCCGGGCCGATCACCCGCCCCTGCGTGGGGTCGTGCACGCGGCGATGGTGATCAACGACGACGACCTCGCCAACCTCGACGTGGCCCGCTTCCGAGCCGTGCTGCACCCGAAGGTCGCCGGCGCCTGGAACCTGCACCGCGCCACGCGGGAGGATCCGATCGAGCACTTCGTGCTGTTCTCCTCGCTCGCCTCCGTGCTCGGCCACCCGATGCAGGGCAACTACGCCGCCGCCAACGCCTTCCTCGACACGCTGGCCGCCCACCGGCGCGGGCTCGGGCTCCCCGCCCTGGCCATCGGCTGGGGCGCGCTCGCAGAGGTCGGCTACGTCGCACGCCACCGCGACATCGACGACTACCTGCGCCGACGGGGCTTCCGGACCTACGACCCGCAGGAGGCGCTCGAGCTGCTGGAGGCGCTGCTGCGTCGCGAACGTGCACACGTGCTGGCGGCGCGCATGCACTGGCCCGAGGTCATGGCCGCCAACCCCGTCCTCGCAGTGACGCCTCGTTTCGAGGGACTGGCCGCGGGTCCCTCGGGTGACGATGCGGCGGCGCACACCTCGGGATCGGTGCGGGCCGCGCTGGCAGAGGCGGCCCCCGGTGCCCGCCGGGCGGTGCTGGTGCCCTACCTGGCCGCCCACGTCGCCGCCGTGCTCGGCACCGAGGAGGCACGGATCGAGCGCGACCGGGCCCTGACCGAGCTCGGCTTCGACTCGCTCATGGCCGTGGAGCTCGTGAGCGCCATCAAGGCCGACTTGGCGGTCCGGCTGCCGGTCGTGGTCGTGCTGCAGGGTGCGAGCGTCGAGCAGTTGGCGGACGCGATCCTCACCGAGCTCGGCCCCCAGGAGCCCGTCACGCCGGACACGGCGAGCACCGACGCGCCCGCGACGACCGACATGGCCGGTGTCACCGCGCCATCCGTCGACGCACGCGACGCGGACGCGCCGACCGGCACGGGCCAGCCGGTCGCTGCCGAGCCGGCGGACACGCGTCCCGAGCCGCCGAGCACCACGGCGCCGTTGTCGCCGGAGCAGCGGCGGCTGTGGTACCTGCACCGGCTCCGACCCGACGATCCGACCTACCAGATCCCGCTGGCGGTCGCGCTGGATGGTCCGCTGGACCGCGAGGCGCTCCAGCGCAGCCTCCAGGAGGTCGTCGACCGGCACGAGCAGCTCCGGGTCACCATCGACGCATCCGGTGAGGAGCCCGTTCAGCGGATCGCTGACCACCTCCGCGTCGAGCTGGTCTTCGAGGAACTGAGCCACCTCCCGGAACCGGAGCGCAGCGAGCAGGCCACCGCGAGGCTCGAGGCGACGACCCGGGCACCGCTCGATCTCGAGCACGGCCCACCTTGGCGGGTCCTGCTGCTGCGCCGGGCCGCCGAGCAGCACGTGCTGCTGCTGGTCGTCCACCACCTGGCCTGCGATCACCACGCGCTGCAGCTCGTCGCGCAGGAACTCGCGTCGGCCTACGACCGGTCGCGGCAGGGAGGCGTGTCCCCGTCGGCCGCGTCGGCCCCGTTGACCCCGCCGACACCGTCGATCCCGCCCCGCCGGTACGTCGACCACGTCCATGAGCAGCTCGCCGCCACCACCGAGGACGCCTTGGCCGCGGGGCTGGCGTTCTGGCGGGCCGAGCTCGACGGCGAGCGACC
>SKNO01000259.1 GCA_007120465.1 Nitriliruptoraceae bacterium | reverse complement strand
GGTCACCAGCCGCAGGTGCGGCCGCGGTCGGCCGTCGCCGGTACCCCCCGCTCCGGGGGAGGGACGGGCCGGCAGCGTGGGCGAGGGCGCCGAGGCGATCGGGGCGGCGGCGAGGCTCACGGGCGTGGCTCCTGTGTGCGGCGGAAGGTGGGTGGCCGGGCGCGGGGATCGGGCTCGGTGAGCGGGGCCGGTCCGTCGGTGACGCTACGCCGGGGGTGCGACATCCGAACACCTGTACTGCCAGTCAACCGAACGCCCGTTCGAACGTCAAGAGGGAAACGAACATCCGTTCCCGCGAACGGGTGTTCGCGCGACGCGGCCACGGGTGCTACGGTCCACCCGAACGCGGGTTCGAGCGCCGAGCACGCGTGAGCCAGGGAGGAGACGCCGTGACCCCCACCGAACCGACCACCGACGGGGCGCCGCCGGGCAACACGCCCGACCTGACCGCGCGCCAGCGCGCGATCCTCGAGGTGATCCACCGCCACGTGGACGAGCACGGCTACCCCCCGTCCGTGCGCGAGATCGGCGACGCGGTCGGACTGCGCTCCCCCTCGTCGGTGCACGCCCAGCTCGAGAGCCTCGAGGCCAAGGGGTACCTGCGGCGCGACCCGACCAAGCCGCGCGCGCTCGAGATGGGCCGCGACCCGGACACCTCCCTGGAGATGCGACCGGCCGCCGTGCGCAACGTGCCCCTCGTCGGCGAGATCGCCGCCGGTGGACCGATCCTGGCCGAGGAGCGGGTCGAGTCGGTCTACCCGCTGCCGAAGGAGCTGGTGGGTGAGGGGCAGCTGTTCATGCTCCGGATCCGCGGGGACTCGATGATCGAGGCCGGGGTGCTCGACGGCGACCTCGTCGTCGTCCGTGAGCAGCCGACCGTCGAACAGGGCGAGATGTGCGCCGCGCTCGTCGAAGGTGAGGCGACGGTGAAGTTCCTGCGTCGCACCCGCGCCGGCGAGGTGTTCCTCGACCCGGCCAACGAGCGGTACGAGCCCATCCCGGTCGATCCGCAGCAGGACGCGGCGATCATGGGCAAGGTCGTCGGCGTGCTGCGCGCCGTGCGCTGATCGGTCGCCCGCCGACCGACACCGCGCCCCCTCGTCGGCGCCGTCCCGCCGGCTGATCGTGCACGGTGCTCGGCCCGGCGGGCGGGGTGCGTACGCTGCGACTGTGGTCGGCGCCCGGCGCCGCCGATGAACCCATCGACGTGCGCGGACGGAGGCGGAGCGTGACCCTCGAGCGGGGCCTGTCGATCGCGGTGGGGGCACTGAGCCTCGCGATCGTGCTCACGCTGCTGACCACCCATGCCGCGCCCAACGGGGTCGGTCCCGACCGTGAGGCGGCCGCCTACATGGTGGAGCTGGTCAACGAGGTCCGGGTCGAGGAGGGGCTCGCGCCCCTGCGTGCCGCCGAGGACATCGCCGAGGTCGCCGAGCGCTGGTCGGCGACGATGGCCGAGCGGCGCGACATGCGCCACAACCCGCGGTTCGGGGAGGAGATCTGCTGCTGGCAGGTGGCCACCGAGAACGTCGCCTGGAGCGAACCTCACCGGGTGTGGCGCCCCGGTGACCCGGTGCTGCGGATCACCGACGAGCTCCACGCGGCGCTGCTCGACTCACCCGGCCACCGGGCCAACCTGCTGGACCCCGGCGTCGACGAGGTCGGCATCGGCGTGCACGTCGACCGTGACGGCAACGTCTGGATCACGCAGAACTTCCGGCGCTCGCGAGGCACCGCCGAGGCGGCGACCGGCTGAGCCGCCGACCGGGTCAGCGGCGGCCTCCCGCCGCGTCGTCCCCGTCGGCGCGGTCCGCGTCAGCGACCACGCCCTCGGAGGCCGCACCCTCGGAGGTGTCAGCCCCGACGGCGTCCTCGTCGGGCAGCTCCCAGGCCTCCGGTTCGTCGGCGAGAGGGTCCTCGTCGAGGTAGCCGCGGAGCGCGAGCACCACGTCCTCGTCCAGGTCCGCAACGAGGTGGGTGCCCCGGTCGCCGTGCTCCTCGTCGATCACCTGTCCACGCCGATGGGCGAGGGCGACGAGGTCCTGGCGCTCGTAGGGCACCTGCGCCGACACCCGGTAGCGCTCGACCGGCAACCGGGTGCCGATCCGGTCCATCAGGGCGTCGAGCCCTTCACCGGTCCAGGCGGACACCAGCACCGGGTCGTCGTGACGCTCCACCTTGACCGTGCGGACCAGGGCGTCGAGATCCTCCGGGTCGGCTCGGTCGATCTTGTTGAACACCAACTGCTGGGGGACCCGGTCCGCGCCGATCTCCTCGAGCACCTCCTCGACGGCGGCGATCTGGGCCGCGGCCTCCTCGTGCGCAGCGTCCACGACGTGCAACAGCAGGTCGGCCTCCGCGGACTGCTCCAGGGTGGACTTGAAGGCCTCGACCAGCCCGTGGGGCAGCTTGCGGACGAACCCGACCGTGTCGGTGAGCACGACGTTGCGGCCGTCCTCCAGGGGCAGCCGGCGCACCGTCGCATCGAGGGTGGCGAACAGCTTGTCCTCCACCAGCACGTCGGCGCCGGTCAGCCGGTTGAGCAGCGAGGACTTCCCCGCGTTGGTGTAGCCGACGAGCGCGACCACCTGGGTCCGCCGGCGCTCCCGCTCGGCCGACTTCGTGGCGCGGATCCTGGCGAAGTCGTCGAGGTCGCGCCTGAGCTTCGCAACGCGTCGCATGATCCGACGGCGGTCGACCTCGAGCTGCGTCTCCCCCGGACCGCGCCCGCCGATCCCCACCCCGCCGGCGGCACGCCCACCGGCCTGCCGGGACAGCGCCTCGCCCCACCCGCGCAGTCGCGGCAGCAGGTAGGTCAGCTGTGCCAGCTCCACCTGGGCCTTGCCCTCCTTCGAGGTGGCGTGCTGCGCGAAGATGTCGAGGATCACGATCGTGCGGTCGAGGACCTTCTGGCGGACGATCTCCTCGATCGTGCGCTGCTGCGCCGGGGCGAGCTCGTCGTCGAACACGAGTGCGTCGGCACCGTGTGCGGCGACCAGTTCACGTAGCTGCTCGACCTTGCCCCGCCCGATGTAGGTGGCGGGGTCGGGAGCGTCGCGGCGCTGGGTGACCCGGTCGACGACCTCACCGCCGGCGGTCTCCAGCAGGCTCGTCAGCTCGTCGAGGGACGCCTCCACCTCGTCGCGGGTGCGACCGGGGAGCTGCATGCCGACGATCACGGCCGCCTCGATGCGCCGGATGATGTCGACACCCTCGCGGGGCGCCCCCTCCTCGATGACCTCCCGCTCCCGTCGCCGCTGTGCGGCGCGGCTGAGCTGCTCCTCGGTCAGGCCTGCGGTCAGGTCGGTGGATGTGGGTCGTGAGCGCTCCAGCGGATCACCTCGGGTCGGGGGTCGCGGTGGCGGTCACCGCCGCGAGCCAGTCGGGATCGAGGCGGCCCGACGCCACCTCGACGGCCGGGCCGGTCATGATCACGGTGCTTGCATCCCGGTGGCCGACCTGCAGGGTGCCGCCAGGCAGGTGGACCGCAACCTGGTCGTCGAGCAGCCCACGCCGCTGCAGCGCCACCACCGCGGCGCACGCGCCCGTCCCGCAGGCAGCGGTCTCGCCGACCCCGCGCTCCCAGACCCGCAGCCGGATCGCGGTCGGTGACACCACCTCGGCGAACCCGATGTTGGCCTTGGCGGGGAACCGCCGGTGGGCCTCGAGGCGCGGTCCGAGCGTGGTGACGGGCGCGTTCGCGACGTCGTCGACCTGCAGCACGCCGTGCGGGTTCCCCATCGAGACGACGGACAGGTCGACCTCCTGGTCGTCGAGTTCGACCCGGTGCACCAGCACCGTGGGGTCTTCGGCCTCGAAGGGCACGTCGACGGGTTCAAGGATCGGCGGTCCCATGTCGACGGTGACCTCGTCGACCCGGCCGTCCGCATCGAGGTGGACGCGCACGGGCTTGACGCCGCTGCGCGTGCCGATCCGGACGTAGCCGTCGGTGTCGGGCACGACCAGCCCGTGATCGACCACGTGCTTGGCCAGCACCCGCACGCCGTTGCCGCACATCTCGGCGAGGGACCCGTCGGCGTTGCGGTGGTCCATGAACACGTGGGCGTCGTCGCCGCCGGGAGCCAGGCGCAGCACCCCGTCCGCGCCGAGACCGCGCCGCCGGTCGCACAGGGCACGCACCAGGACGGCCGACAGCTCGTCGGGGTCCTCGATGCCACCGAGCACCACGAAGTCGTTGGCTGTGCCGTGCGCGAGGGTGTACTCCATCCCCCGTAGGGTACGACGCATGCGACCCCGCGTCGTCCTGGTTACGTGTTGCGCTGCGTCGTGCCGGTAGCGTGCTCACGTGGCAGAGGTTGGCAGCGCGCGGGTCGAGCGGGTCATCATCGAGAGGGACGTACCGTGGTGTGGCTGAGGCGCAGCCTGCTCGGACTGGTCGCGCTCCTCGTGGTCGCTGTGCTGGTGGCCGCGGTCGGTGGGACGGTGATGGTCCGCCGCTCCTTCCCGACCACCGACGGGCAGGTCGCGCTGCCCGGGCTGTCGGGCACGGTGGACGTGCTGCGGGACACCCACGGCGTGCCGACGATCGTCGCCTCCTCCAGCGACGATCTGTTCCGTGCCCAGGGGTACGTCCACGCCCAGGACCGCTTCTGGGAGATGGACCTGCGGCGACACGTCACCGCCGGACGCGTCGCGGAACTGTTCGGTGCCGACCAGGTGGACACCGACCGCTTCGTGCGCACCCTCGGCTGGCGCCGCACCGCCGAGGCGGAGCTCGACCTCCTCGACGACGAGACGATCGCGATCCTCGAGGCCTACGCCGACGGCGTCAACCTCTGGATCGAGGGGCGGCGTGGCGCCCAGCTGTCCCTGGAGCACGGGCTGCTGCGCCTCACGGGGGCGGGCACCTACGAACCCGAACCCTGGACGCCCGCGGACTCGGTCGCCTGGCTGAAGGCGATGGCGTGGGACCTGCGCGCCAACCTCGAGGACGAGCTGCTGCGCGCCCGGCTCGTCGACGTCGACCTCGGGCCGGGACGCTCGTGGGAGGACCTGTACCCGCCGTTCCCCGCCGACCGCCACCCGGCGATCCTGCCCGAGGGCGGCAAGCTCGTCGACGGCCGGTTCGTGCCCGGCACCGGCGTCGCCGACCC
>SKNO01000215.1 GCA_007120465.1 Nitriliruptoraceae bacterium | reverse complement strand
CCGTCTCCGCGCGGCTGCTGCTCGCATCCGTCGTGGCCGTCGGCGCGTTCGTCGTGGTCCACCTGGGCGCCGCGGCGATCGCGCGCCGGACCGCCGCAGGGCACCCGGGAACCACCGAGGCGGACGTGCTCAGCGCGCGATGACGGCGGTGCGGATCTCGGTCATCTCGAGGACCGTGTAGGCCGGCCCCTCCCGGGTGTTGCCGGAGTCGCGGAGCCCGCCGTAGGGCATCTGGTCGGCCCGCCACGTCGGGACGTCGTTCACGATCACCCCACCGAAGTCGAGCGCCTCGATCGCACGCTTCGCCGTGGCGAGGGAGCCGGTGAAGACCCCCGCGTGCAGCCCGTAGCGGGTCTCGTTGGCCCGGGCGAAGGCATCCTCGACGTCGGCGTAGGTCTGCACGCCGACCAGCGGGCCGAACACCTCGTCTCGACACACCTGCATGTCGGCGGTGACGTCGGTCAGCACCGTCGGCGCCAGGGTGCCGTCGTCGTTGATCGTGCCGCCGGCCGCCACCCTGGCGCCCGAGGAGACCGCCTCGGTGATCCAGGCGGCGACGCGGTCCCGGTTGGCGGTGTCGATCAGGGACGAGACCTGGGTCGCGTCGTCCAGGGGATCGCCGACCTTCAGGCCCTGGACCGCGTCGACGAGCCGTGCGGTGAACGCCTCGGCGATCGCCTCGTGGACGAACACCCGCTGGACGGAGATGCACGACTGGCCGGCGTGGCTGTACCCGGCCGCGGCGATGCTCGTGGCCGCCGTCTCCCAGTCACCGTCGGGCTCGACGATGATCGGGGCGTTGTTGCCGAGCTCCAGCGACACCTTCTTGCGTGCCGCGGAGGCCCGGATCCCCCAGCCCACCTCCGGGGAGCCGGTGAAGGTGATCATCGCGACGTCGTCGTGGTCGACCAGCGCGGCACCGACCTCCCGGCCCGCACCCGTCACGGTGTGCAGCCACCCGGCGGGCAACCCGCACCGGTCGATCAACAGCTCCGCCAGCTTGATGCCGGAGAACGGGGTCTGGTGGGCCGGTTTCAGCACCACGGCGCAGCCGGCCGCGATCGCCGGTGCGAGCTTGTGGGCGACGAGGTTCAACGGGAAGTTGAAGGGGGTGATCGCCGCCACCACGCCGACCGGGACACGCAGGGTGAACCCGAGCCGCCCCTCGCCCGCCTGGGCCGCGTCGAGGGGCAGGACCTCGCCGGCGAGCGTGCGGCAGGTCGCCGCGGAGAACCGGAACGTCGAGATGCAACGGGACACCTCGGCGCGGGCGGTGGTGATCGGCTTGGCCGACTCCACCGCGATCGTCCGTGCGAGATCCTCGAAGGTGTCGGGCTCGGCGATCACCTCCGCGGCACGGTCGAGGATCTCGGCCCGGCGCCACGCCGGCAGCGGGTCCTCGCGCATCGCCCGGACCGCGGCCGCGACCGCCGTCTCGACGTGCGTCGGGTCGCAGCGGGGAACCTCGCCGACCGGCGCGCCGTCGTAGGGCGCCAGGATCTCCATCGAGGTCCCGGTGGTCACCTCGCGGCCGTCGATCCGGACCGGGTGCTGGCTCATCGCGTTCTCCTCGCACGATCCCTGCCGCGACGGCAGAGGCGGAGGCTACCGCGCGGTCCACCCGCGCTCGGGGCGTTCGAACCAGACGTGGACCTGGCCGGTGCCGGTGGCGTTCTCGTAGTCGGAGAACCGTTCGCCCCGCGCGACACAGTCACGGCCGCCCACGGCGCCGATCATCGCCAGGTAGTGGCCGAACCCGCCTTCCGGGTTGTGGGGGTGGTAGGCATCCATCTCGTCGACGATGCGGGCGTGGTCACCGGCCTCCATCCACGCGAGGCGCTCCTCGTCGGCGGCCCGGGCCTCCGGCGTGATGATGTGCACCGGGTCGGAGGCCTCGTGCTTGGGCAGCTCCTTCAGACGGTGGAAGGTGTGGCTCATCCCACCGCTGGCCAGCACGACGACCCGCCGGTCGGACTCCTCGACCGCCGCGCCGATCGCCCGGCCGAGGGTGAGGAAGTCATCATCGTCGCCGGTCTGCACGATCGAGATCGACACGATCCGCTCGCCCTCGTGGAGGTAGGTCACGAGGTTCACGGTGGCGTAGTACACCGGGAGGTAGGGGTCGTCCTCCGGGTGGGTCGGGGTGCCGAGGTTGGTGCCGTGCTTGGCGATCAACCGCGCCAGCTCCGGGTCGCCCGGGTAGCTGTAGGGCACCTGCTTCATCCCGCGGGGCAGCTCCGACGAGGTCATCTTGCCCTCGCGGTGCTCGTGGGCCGACACCACGTGCTCGACGGTGGTGAACCAGTGGGTGTCGAGGATCACGATCGTGTCGGGCTGCACGCGGTCGAGCACCTCGGAGCGCAGTCGTCGCAACCCCGGCACCAGGCTGATCTCCTTGCCCTCGTTGAGCTCGCGACGCATCGGTTCGTCGAACATGATGGTGGGCGCGTGGCTGACGAGGCCGACGCCGACGATCTCGCCCATGGTGGCTCCTCCTGCTCGCGGTGGACGGTGGTGGGTGCGGTTACGGGTGGTAGCGCTCCACGGTCGTGCCGCCGGCGAAGGTGGCACCGACCTGGCGGTAGTACGCGCCGATCAGCTCCCGGGGGGCGAGCCGGTCGAACTCCTCCGTCGGGGAGCTGAACAGCCGCAGATCGGCGTCGCCGACGTAGACCGGGCCGGCCTCGACGTCCTGGGTCTTCATCGTGACCAGCTCATGCAGCGCCGGTGGCGCGTCGAGCTCCAGCGCCGGCAGGTAGCGCGTGTGGTACATCGCGTGGCTGTTCACGAACCCACCCGACCCGGCGGTGCCGGTGATCGTGAAGGTCGCCTCGGCCAGGCGCCGGTCGTAGGCGGCGAGGGTCGCGCCGAAGCGCCCGCCGGGCTCGAGCCGCGGGCCCGCCTTGCCGTACACAACCGGTCGCGTCAGGTGGATCGAGCCGAGCTTCTTCGGGTAGCCCTGGTAGTGGCCGCGGACCATCGAGAAGTCGGTGTCCACCCAGATGTAGGCGCACCGCGACACGTGCTCGCCCCGGTAGCGGCCCCGGATCACGAAGAACACCTCCTTGTACTGCGCGCGCACCGGGTCGAGCAGCTCCTCCCGATCGTCCCCGCAGGACTGCCAGTCCGCCCACACGAGCGCGACCGCCCCGGGATCGTCCGCCGGCTCCAACGGGTCGGGCAGCAGTTCGATCACCCGGTCGGGGTCGGTGCGGTACTCGATCGTGAGCAGATCGCCGGAGTAGTGCCAGGGCGGCGGCGGCAGGATCGACGACGCGCCGGTCGCCGTACGGGGGAACACGAACCCCTTGAGCTCAGCCACCTCGATGTCCTCCCTGTCGCCCTCTCCAGCGGTAGCGGGTGGACGGCATGCGCGCGGCGTCGCAGCGGACCGCTTCCGCGGAAACGTTCGGTCCCGAACGATAGTGGTTCCCGGCGTGCCGCGCGACCCCCGTCCGACCACCTCGGCTACCGTTCGGTCCCGAACGACACGCGACGGACGAGGAGCCCGCACGATGGAGACCCGCAGGATCCTGCTGGAGGGCGCGGTCACGCCCGTCGTCCGGGAGGGCGACGAACTCCTCGCCGGAGACGGCCGGCGTGTGGCCATCGCCGACGCGGTGCACCTGCCCCCGGTCGTGCCGTCCAAGATCCTGTGTGTCCACCTCAACCACATCTCGCGGGTGGAGGAGTTCCAGACGACGCTGCCGCCGGCGCCGACCTACTTCCACAAGCCGGTCAGCGCGCTGAACGCCCATCAGGGGCACGTGGTCCGTCCGGCGCGGTGCCACTGGCTCAACTACGAGGGCGAGATCGCGATCGTGATCGGCCGCACCACCCGCAACGTCACCCAACAGCAGGCCTGGGAGCACATCGCGGGCTACACGATCGCCAACGACTACGGGCTCCACGACTTCCGGGACACCGACGCCGGGTCGATGCTGCGGGTCAAGGGCTCGGACACCCTCTGCCCACTGGGGCCCGGCCTGGTGTCGGCCGACGCGTGGGACCCGCGTGACGGCAAGCGTCTGCGCACCATCGTCAACGGTGAGGTGAAGCAGGACGGCAACACCGCCGAGATGACCTGGGACATGGCCTACCTGGTGGCCGACCTGGCCCGGACGATCACGTTGGAGCCCGGCGACGTCATCCTGTCCGGCACGCCGGCGAACTCGCGCCCGGTCGAACCCGGCGACGTCGTCGAGGTGGAGGTCGAGGGGCTAGGGACGCTCCGCAACACGATCGTGGCCGGGCCGACCCCGATCCGCGACGACCTCGGCGCGCAGCCGTCCGAGTCCGAGGAGGTCCTGTCCACCGCCCAGGGCGGCGACTGGGAGTTCCGCGGGATCCGCACGCCGCAGCGCTGACCACCTCGACGTCGAGACACCCCGATCCCGGAGCGGCCGCAGCCACAGCGCCCCGTGGCGCGCTCCCAGCCGTGTGGCACATGAACCGTCGGCGCATCCGTGGGGTCCGCGATCGTGGGGGTCCGCCGGGTCACGGATCGCGTGGGAGCCAGGTGGCCTCGAGCTGCGTCAGGATGTCGTACATCCGGTCGCTCAGGTCTCGGTTCCCGAGCTTCCACACGGCGTCGTTGCGCACCACCGCCGTGGGTGTGACGAGCGCCATCCGTCCGTCGCTGTCCACGTACAGCTGTCCGCCACGGACCGTCGCCGGCTCGAGGGGCGAGCCGCCACGGTCGGTGGAGGCGGCGGCGACGGTGGCGTCGGTGCGGGGCACGACCATGACCTCGAGGTTCTCTCGGGGCACCTCCGCCGTGGTGCGCGCGCGGATCCGCACGATCCGCACGAAGACGTCGGTCAGCACAGCATCGGCGAAGGCGCCGCCGACGGCCGGTGCGACGGCGAGTCCGTGGTCGCGCTCCTCGAAGGTCAGCGCCGCGGCGAAGCTCTCGAGGTCGTGTCCCCTGAGGTCGCGGGGGGCGATGACGGCCGTGAGACGTTCGCCGTGCCAGAGGAGCGCCTCGACCTGCCGCGTCTCGTTCGCCGCAGCGGTGACCCGCCACAGGCGTCCGCCCGACCGCTCCCCCACCGTGACGGCGTCACGGATGCTCGGGAACCCGTCCCTGATGGAAGACCCCTCTCGCGGCCACCGGTCGTCGAT
>SKNO01000195.1 GCA_007120465.1 Nitriliruptoraceae bacterium | reverse complement strand
GCTGGTCGTGCTGACCCTGCTCGCGGCTGCCGCGCTCGCCGGCGCGGGCGGGTCGGCGGCCCAGGAGCCCGACACCAACGTCCGGTTGGTCGTGTCGGAGCTGACCGGGGTGCTCGGCCCGGGCACCCTCGACCCTCCGGACGACGACACCCTCGATCCCTACGAGGACGACCCCGAGCCCCCCACCACCCTGGAGCTCCGGGTGCTGGTCGAGAACCGGGGTGCGGCACCCCTCGACGCACTCCGGCTCGTGGTGGAGGTCCACCCGGCGGCGCCCTCCCGCGCGGCCCTGCAGGATGCCCTGGCCGGCGAGCCCCGCACCGACCCGATCCTGGTGGACGACCCCACGCTGCGCGACGGGGCCCTCGGGGCCGGAGAGATCGTCGGGGCCGCGCGCAGCTTCGAGCAGGACCGCATCGGCTGGTCCGAGGACGGCGGCGTCCACCCCGTCCGCATCGCCGTGGTCCGGGGTACCGAGGTGCTCGCCGATGCCATGACCGCCATCGTCTGGTTGGCGGAGCCCCCGGCCTCACCGATCGCGACCGCGCTGGTCTGGCCACTCGACGAGACCCCCTGGCGCGACACCGGGGCGGCCTACCCGTCCGGGATCGACCGCTCGATCCACCCGGGCGGCCGGATCGACCAGCTGGTCCGGGCGCTGGAGCATGCCGGTGCCCCGCCGGTGGTGCTCGCCCCCGCGCCGCACCTGCTGGAGGACCTGCGGGACCGTGCCGACGGGTTCGTCACCATCGACCACGTCGACCAGCGGCGGCAGGAGCTGCGGCGGGTCCCGCCCGAAGCACCCGACGCCCGCCGGGCCAACGAGCTCCTGCGTCGGATCCGCAGCCTCGCCACCGACCTGCCCCACCCTCCCGTCACCGGGGTGTACGCCGACGCCGACCTGTCGGCCCTGCACGCCACCCGTGACCGTCCCACCCGCGAGCTGGCCAGCGACGCGGCGGCGTCCGGGCGCCTCCGCCTGCAGTCGGAGCTCGGCCGCGCGCCCGACGGGGCGGTCCACCTGCTCAGCCAGGGGGTGGCCCCGCCCGTGCTCGACCTGCTCGCCGGCGGCCAGCTGCTCGTTCCCGCCGGCGCGCTCGCCGTTCCCCCGCCGAACGGGCCGACCCCGTCCGAGCCCCTGCGGGCCCTGCGCTCCCCGGCGGGGAGGTCGGTGACGGCCCTGCTCGCCGACCCGGAGCTCAGCACCGCGATCAGCGACCCCGCCGCCGTCGGCGGGCCGCTCCTCGCCACCCAGCGGGTCCTCGCGGAGACTGCGATGCTCCATCTCGCCGCTCCCTCCCGTCCGGGGCGCACCCTGCTGCTCCTCCCCGAACCCGACTGGGACCCGGGGATCGACGCCGCGAGCCGGCTCCTCGACGGGCTGTCCGCTGCCCCGTGGCTCGAGCTCGCCGACGCCGGGTCGGTGTTCGCGAGCGGCCGCCGCAGCAGCCAGGCGCTCGAGCTCGCGACGCCCGCAGCCGGCGAGTTCGGACCCGAGCAGACCACCGAGTTCGCCACCGCGGTCGCCGAGCTGCGCGCCGCCACAGCGATGCTGCCGGACGGGAGCACCACGATCGCAGGACGCACACCGGGCCAGCTGGAGGACAGCCTGCTGCTGGCGAGCTCCCGGTGGCTGCGCGGCGACGCGCGCAGCGACGCGCTCGTCGCCGACGTCCGCGACACCCTGCACACCTTCTTCGGCGAGGTCACCCTGTCGGAGGCGTCGGTCACCCTGACCTCGGAGACCGGGCAGATCCCCGTCACGGTGCAACGCACCGAAGGCGGCCCGATCGCCGTGCAGGTCGAGGTCGCGTCCCAGGGGCGGCTGATCTGGCCCGAGGGCCGCCGATCCGAGGTGATCCTGCTCGAGGAGGGGGGCAGCATGACCCTCGCGTTCCCGACGGAGGCACTGGCGACGGGTAGCCTCTGGGTCGAGGTCACCGTCACCGACCCCGCCGGCCTGATCGAGTTGCAGAGCACGACGCTCTCGGTGCGCTCGACCGCCATCTCGGGTCCCGCCCTGGCTGGTATCAGCGCGCTCGTGATCGTCCTCCTGCTGATCGGCGCCCTGCGCCGCCGCCGCCCGACCCCCGAGTTGACGGTCGTCGCCACGACCGATGGTCGTCGAACGCCCGCCGACCCGCGATACTCCCGCTGACGACCGACGTGGAGGTGCCCGGTGTCCTTCGGTGATGAAGGTGGGGACATCATCAGCAACTGGCTGGTGCAGCTGCTCGCCGTCCTGGCGGTGATCGCGTTCATCGGCCACGAGGTGGTGTCGATCGCGGTCGCCCACCTCGCCCTGGACGAGGACGGGCGCGAGATCGCGACCGCGGCCCGCGCGGCGTACGGCAGCGGTCGCGACGCCGAGGCCGCGATCGAGGCGGGGATCGGTGCGGCCGAGGAGCGCGGCGTCGAGGTGGTGGGCGTCCTCGAGGTCGAGGAACCCCCGGAGCTGGTGTTCGAGCTCGAACGCGGCGCCTCGACGCTGCTGCTGCACCGCATCGGCCCCCTGGAGGGGATGACGACCGTCCGCGACGACCGTCACGTCTCGCTCCTGGGTCGGTAGCGGTATGGCACAGGAGCGGACCGGTGCGGCCGGTGAGCACGAACGAGACCCGGTGGGTGACGCGCCCACCGTGACCGACGAGCCCACCTTCGGCGACGGCACGCAGGACCGCTCCGACCACCCGACGGGGACGGCGTCCGAGGACGCCACCGGCAACGACCGGCCGTCGGACGGCGACGATGACGCCGCGGAGCGCGCGTGGCCCGG
This sequence comes from Nitriliruptoraceae bacterium, assembly GCA_007120465.1. Taxonomy (GTDB): domain Bacteria; phylum Actinomycetota; class Nitriliruptoria; order Nitriliruptorales; family Nitriliruptoraceae; genus CSSed11-175R1. The sequence goes on along the minus strand of SKNO01000195.1, from coordinate 2,371 downwards.
TCGTACCCGACTCGGGGACCGCTACGAGCTCGAGGAACCGATCGCGTCGGGCGGCGCAGCGATCGTGTGGCGCGCCTACGACCGCAACCTCGCCCGGACCGTCGCGATCAAGCTGCTCCACCCGCACCACGCCACCGACCCGACCACGGTGGAACGTTTCGAGCGCGAGTCGCGCAACGCCGCCCAGCTCAACCACCCCAACGCGGTGCGCATCTACGACACGGGCCGCGAGGGCGACCTCGTCTACCTCGTGATGGAGCACGTGCACGGCCCGAGCCTGCGCGAGGTGATGCGCGCCCGCGGGCGGCTGGACCCGGTGGTGGTCGCCGCCCTGGGGGAGCAGGTCGCCTCCGCGCTGGGTGCCGCCCACGGGCACGGTCTGGTCCACCGTGACGTCAAGCCGGCCAACATCCTCCTGGCCGACGACGGGACGGTGAAGGTCACCGACTTCGGGATCGCCAAGGCGCTGTCGGGCACCGACGCGACCCTGACCCGGCCGGGGACGGTCGTGGGCACGGCCGCGTACGTGGCACCGGAGCAGCTCCAGGGCACCGAGGTCGACGCCCGCGCCGACATCTACGCCCTCGGCGTGGTGCTCCACGAGTGCCTCACGGGCAAGCCCGCCTTCGACGGGGACACCCCGACGGCCACCGCGGCGATGCGGCTGAGCCACAACCTGCTCCCACCGCGCCAGCTGCGGGCCGACGTCCCGCGGGGCCTCGACGACGTCGTGGCCCGGGCGACCCAGCGGGATCCGGCGGACCGGTTCGCCGACGGCAGCGTCATGGCGTCCGCGCTGACCCCCCTGGTCCCGAACCGACCCAGCGAGATCACCGCGGCCCTGCTGGACGGGGACGGGGAGCCCGACCTCGATGTGGTGACCCTCGAGCAGCGGCCCTTCTCCGGGCCGCTGCCCTCCGGTCGGCGGGAGTATGTCAAGCGGCTCGTCGCCGCCGTGGTCGGTGGGTTCGTGATCGCGCTCGTCGCCCTGCTCGCGCCGCAGGCACTGCGCGAGGAGGATCCGGCCTCACCCCCGGAGGCGCAGCTCTACGAGGTGGTGGAGACCACGGTCTACGACCCGCACGAGCCCAACGGCGGCGAGAACCCCGAACTGGCGCACCGCGCGGCCGACGGCGATCCCCAGACCGCGTGGAGCACCCGGGCCTACGAGGACCGGCGGTTCGACGGGGAGAAGCAGGGGGTCGGGCTGGTGTTCGACCTCGGCGAGCCCCTGGAGGTGCGCTCGGTCACGATCGAGCTGACCCGCGGCGGGATCGACGTGGAGCTGTACGCCAGCGACGAGCTCCCGGCCCCGGAGCGCGGGCTCGCGGGCTGGGGCGACCTCCGCGCGGCGCAGACCAACATCCGGCCGACCCAACCCTTCCCCCTGAACCCCACCTCGAAGCGGTACTGGATGGTGTGGATCACCGGACTGTCGGCCGACAGCGCGGGCGACTACCTGGCCGAGATCGCGGAGGTGCGCTTCCGTGGCTCGTCCTGAGGCGAGCGACCCGGCCGGCGCGAGCGACGAGGAGCTGCTCGCCCGCTTCGCCGACGACGCGCTGCCGCGCAGCTGGCGGGAGACGGCGTTCCGGGAGCTGAGCCAGCGGTACCGGCGGCGGCTGTTCGCCGTGTGCCTGCGGGTCCTGCGCGACCCCGAGGACGCCGAGGACGCGGTCCAGGAGACCTTCGTCAAGCTGGCCCGCCGCGCCGACACCTTCCGCGGCGACGCCAAGCTGTCCACCTGGCTGTACCGGATCGCCCGCAACGTGTGCACCGACCGGGTCCGCTACGAGGCGCGACGCCCCGCGACCCCGATCGGGGAGCTGACCGAGGAGCTCGACCGTCCCGACGAGCGCGAGGCGACCGAGGCGCATGCGGAGGTCGCCGCGGTCCGTGACGCCCTCGGGCAGCTCGACGAGCGCTCGCGCACCCTCCTCCTGCTCGTCACCGTGGACGGGTTGTCCTACGCCGAGGCCGCCGAGGTGTCCGGCCTGGCCGTCGGCACGGTGAAGAGCCGGGTCTCCCGGGCGCGGGTGACCCTCGGGCAGCTCCTGCGGCGGGCGGACGACGACGGCCGACCCGGCCCGACCGGCACCGGTTCCGCCTCCCGACCGACCACCACCCTGGACGATCACGCGCCCCCCCGGGGTCCCCCGCCGGGGTGACCTCCCCGCGCAACCGAGCCCCTCTGCCCGACGTCCTACCGATACCCCGGATACGGAGCCGCTGTGGACCCCGTCGAGCGTCTGGCCAGCTACCTGGCCGACGAGCTGGACCCGGACGAGCACGCCGCCGTCGAGGCCGCGCTCGCCCGGGACCCCGGCCTGCGCTCGCAGCTCGCGGACCTGCGGCACGCGGACGAGGCGCT
>SKNO01000110.1 GCA_007120465.1 Nitriliruptoraceae bacterium | reverse complement strand
GCCGCGACGAGCCAGGCGCCTGGCGGACCCAGGACGCCGTAGATGGCGAGATCGCCGGCCAGGCCGAGGCTGCGCTCCACCCCTCGCTCGTCGATCGCGGTGACCAGCCACACGGCGAGTGGGGCGCTCAGCACCAGGGCGGGCGCGACCACCAGTGCCCCCTCCAGCGCGGACATCGAGATGAGTTGGCGCCGGTCGGCCCCGCGGGCGCGGAGGAGGGCCGCCTCGCCCTGTCGGTGCGCCGCCAGCAGCCTGGCGAGCAGACCCAGCGTGTACACGGCCAGGATCGCCAGCAGCGCCGCTGGCAGCACCAGGCTGGAACGCTGGACGACGGACGCGAGTTCGAGCCGATCGCCGAGCTCCGCCAGCCCCAGCCGGATCCTCGTGTTAGCCGCCCACGTCGGATCGTCGTCGCGCTGCTGCAGCATCCGTGTCCGCAGCCGCTCGGTCGCGGCCGCGACCTCGCCGGCACCTGCCTCCGCGACCGCAGCGGGGGATGGTTCCGCGAGCCAGCGCAGGGACGCGATGCCACCGAAGCGCGCCAGGAACTCCTCCCGATCGAGCACGATCGGGCCGACGACGTCGTCGTCCGCCTGTTCGGGGGTGAGACCCCAGTAGGCGGCGCGTCGATCGTGTGGCTCCCACAGCCCGACGACCACCGTCGTCAGGTCCTCCTGTCGCGCCCAATCGTGGACCACCACCTCGGCGCCGACGTCGAGGTCGAGGTGGTCCGCCACGAGGCCCGGCACGGCGATCTCGACCGGACCGTCGCCGTCCGTCGTTCCCGGCCACGTCCCATCGACGAGCCGCGCGTGGTCGGGGAGGTCCGGGAGGAACGCCACGACGGTGCCCGGTCCGGTCTCCGTCACCCGGTGGTGCCCGGTCACCTGGCCACCGCTCACGACCGGAAGCTCCACCCCGGCGAGGCCGTCAGCGAGCAGTGCGCGGACCGCCTCGTCGCGTCCGTCGACGACCTCGGGGTCGCTGCTGGCGCTCGCGGTGACGAGGACGGTGCGGTCCTCGACCGGTGCCTCGGACAGCGCGACCCGGACCGCGGCGACGGGTTGGAACCATGCCAGCAGCAGGAACGTGGTGAGCAGCACCGAGGCCACCAACGCCACCACGGACGCCGCCGTGATCAGCGCGCGGGCCGCGACCGCCCGCAGGACGATGAGACGCATCGACTAGCGCCCGCGCCCGGCCGCGGCCGACCCGGAAGGGGCCTCCTCCAGACACCCGTCCCGCAACGTCAGCACCCGGTCGGCGAGGTCCAGCACCGAGGGATCGTGGGTGGCGACCAGCGCGGTGACCTGCCTGGCGCGCACGACGGCGTGCAGCATCTCGACGACCATCCGACCCGTCTCGGTGTCGAGTTGGCCCGTCGGCTCATCGGCGAGCAGCACCGACGGGTCGTTGGCCAGCGCCCGGGCGATCGCGACCCGCTGCTGCTGCCCACCGGAGAGCTCGTTGGGGCGGTGCAACGCGTGCTCGCCGAGCCCGACGAGCTCGAGCAGCATCGTGACCCGGCGTTCGCGCTCCTCGGGGTCGGTGCCGGCGAGGCGCATCGGGATGCCCACGTTCTCGGCCGCTGACAGGATCGGCAGGAGCCCGAAGGACTGGAACACGAACCCGATCGTGTCCCGACGGAGGCGACGGAGCTCGTCCTCGGCGGCGTCGGTGACCTCATGGCCCGCCACCCACACGGTGCCGTCACTGGCGCGGTCCAGCCCACCGATCAGGTGCAGCAGCGTCGTCTTGCCCGCGCCCGAACGGCCACGGATCGCCACCATCTCCCCGGGCCACGCGGTGAAGGACGCCTCGCGAACGGCGTGGACCTGGTTGCGGCCACGGCCGAAGGTGCGGCTCACGCCCTCCACGCGCACCTGCGGTGCCTGCTCCCCGCGACCGTCGCCTCCCGTGTCAGCCACGTCGCACCTCGTGGCTGCTGTCGTCCGGCCGGACGGCGACGTGGTCGGGCTCCAGGTCCAGTCGGACGCGGTGCTCGAGCTCCAGGGCGTCGACGTAGGCCCGAGGCAGTTGCAGGCGTCCGGCGCGGTCGAGCAGCGCGTACTCCTCGGCGATGTGCTCCTCCTGCCCGTCGAGCCCACGTCGCACCCGACGGCGCACCTCCGACGACGTCCGTCCGTCCCGGATCGCCACGGTGCGAGCGACGTGCCGGGTCACGGCGGTGTCATGGGTCACGACGACGATGGTGACGCCGAGCTCCCGGTTGATCGCCTCGAGGGCGTCGAACAGTTCGGCGGCGCTCGTCTCGTCGAGTTCGCCCGTCGGCTCGTCGGCGAACAGCACCTCCGGCTGGTTGGCGACGGCCACGGCGACGGCCGCGCGCTGCTGCTCACCACCGCTCATCTCCCGCGGCAGACGCCGGGCACAGTCGGGGATCCCGACCAGCTCGAGGAGCGTGTGGGCGCGTCGGAGTGCGACCCGCCGGGACACCGGACGCGCCAGCTGGATCGGCAGCGCCACGTTGTCGACGGCGGTGAGGTAGTGGAGCAGGTTCCGGGAGGTCTGCTGCCAGACGAACCCCACGGTCCGCCGCCGGTACTCCAGCCGCTGGCGGGCGGACATGCCGAACAGGTCGTGCCCGGCCACCCGGGCCTGCCCGGCGGTCGGTTCGTCGAGACCGGAGAGGATGTTGAGCAGCGTGGACTTGCCCGATCCGGACACGCCGACGATCGCGATCATCTCCCCGCGCTCGACCCACAGGTCGAGCCCCTGCAGCGCCACGACCTCCAGGCCGTCGGCCTTGAAGATCCGGACGAGCCCCTCGCACACGATGTGCCCCGGCTGCTGATCCGCCTCGTGGTCGCGCGTCTCCGCCCGCCGCAGCGCCTGCTGCTCCAGGGCGTCAAACTCCGCTCGCGCCATCCCGGCTCCTCCCGCCGTGCGTCGTCGCCCGGACGTGGAAGGCCCGATGGTAGGCCGGTCGACGTGGCAGACGTCGACCGCGTGCGACCGACCGCCGCGCGACGGCACGGGCAGCCAGCGGGTGCAGGTGCACGGCCGCCCGGTGTCAGCGCCGGAGCACACCCATCGCCGCCGGGTCCACGGCCGGATGAGGTGCCGGTCGTCACGTAGGATGGCGCGGACGAGGCTCGGGAGGGGACCGTGGGCACGTTGCAGGGGCCGAGGTGCCCCTCCTGTGGGCACCTGTGGACCGGCGGTTCGACGCTGACCTGCGAGGCCTGCGGCGCGGCGCTCCGGCACGCCGCGGGTCACGGGTCCGGTGCTGCGCCGAGCGGTCACGGCCGACGTCCGAAGACGTGGGCGGGGGGTGCCAGGCGGTGGTGGCTCGTCGCTGGCGTCGCGGTCGCCCTCGTGACGCTCGCCGTCGTCGGGACGACGCTGGTCGGCGAGGAGGAGGTGCCGGACGCCGGTGCGCCCCGTGGGGAGACGCCCGGTCCGGCAGCACCGATCGATGTCTTCGCCGAGGTCACCCGAGCCGGGGAGGCGGTCTGCGAACCGCGCGGGTGCGAGCGGTGGCGCTTCGAGCTCCCGGGAGACGGGGTGACGCGACTCGGGGAGGGGTTCCTGGCCCACACGACCACCGTCCGTCCGGTGGACGCGCCACCGACGGCGGGGTCGGAGGAGGCACCCGCCGAGGTGGAGGGGTCGGAGCAGGCGCCCACCGAGTTGGAGGGGGCGGAGGAGGCGCCCACCGAGTTGGAGGGGGCGCAGGAGGCGCCCGCCGAGGCGGCGGAGCCCGGGTTCACCACCGTGACCGTCGTCGACCTCGCCGAGGGTGAGCTCCGGTGGCAACGCGATGTGGCGCTGCGCAGCGATGGGTCCGTCCCCGCGGTCCAGCCGTTCGGCGACCTCCTGCTCGTCCCGGGGGTCGACGGGATCGCGGCGTACGCGGCGTCAGATGGGGAGCAGCGGTGGGCGACAGGCTTCGGTACCGGACCGATCGGCGTCCACGAGGAGGATGGCGATCTCGTGCTGCTCGCGGCTCGGCCCGGCGACGACGGGGACGCGCCGCCGGGCGAGGTCGACGATCCGGACGCGGGCACGTCGAGCACCCTGGCGCGTGTTCGTGCCGACACGGGGGAGGTGCGCTGGCGGATCGATGGCGTGTCCCGTCCGGTGTTCACCGCCGGGGTCGCGGTCGCCACCGACGCCGACGGGCTGCTCGTTGCGATCGACCTGACGGACGGGACGACGAGGTGGGAGCACGGTGCCGCAGCCACGCCGGACCGGACGGTGATCCTGGCCGGTGATCGCGTCGTCGTCGCCTCCACGCAGGGTGTCGAGGTCCTCTCCCTCGAGACGGGCGAGGTGGTGTCGGCCGCCGACCGTTCGCCAACCGGTTCCGCACCGGGTCCGCTCCGGGCCGTCGGATCGCTCCTGTACGTCGATCCGCGCTTCGGCCCCGAACGGACGGGGCCAGGTGCCGGCCCGGCGCCGATGGACCTGTACGACCTGCACGACCTCGGCGCCGGACCTCGGCGTGTCGACGATGTCGTCTCTGCGCTGCCACTGCGGGACCGTCAGGCGGTGGCCGCGACGGCCGATGGTTCGTCGGCGTCCGGTCTCGCGATCCTCTCCCTGACCGGCAGGACCTACCAGCTCGAGGTCCTGGACCTGGACGGGGAGGTGCGCTGGGAGCGACGATGGGATGCCGAGGGGCAGCGCTGCTGCTGGACGCTGGCCGTCGGCGATCGGCCCGGGACCCTGGTGGTGGCCCCTGCGGAGCTCGAGTACGAACCCGTCCGCGTCCTCGGGAGCGACGACGGCGAGGTCCTGCGTGAGGTGGAGCTGCGGGTCGACACCAGCCGTGTCGACCACACCACCTGGCATGGTCCCCTGGCGCTGATGCAACGGTCGACCGGCGTGCAGCGGACCGCGGTCGTCGGCCCCGGCGGATGGTTCGTGGCCGGCACCGAGCACGCCGGGGTGCGCATCCAGACGTTGTCTCCCGTCCCGCTCGTGCAGGTCGGGTGGGAGATCGTCGCCCTCGACCGCGAGGTGCTGCGTGGCCGGTCGTGAGCACCGGATCCGGTCGTCACGGGCGTGACGGTCACGGGAGGTCGGTCTCCGCGGTCCGCGGGCCGGCGTCGCGGTCCCAGTCGAGGCCGCCGGCGGCGACGTCGGTGACCTCCAGGTGGTAGTGGCCCGGGCCACTCGCCATCCGGAACCGGATCCGCCCCATCATGTC
>SKNO01000155.1 GCA_007120465.1 Nitriliruptoraceae bacterium | reverse complement strand
CCGACGGGGGCGGGGCTGCCTGCTGCGGCCCTGATGGTGGAGGTGGCGACGCCGGCGGCTGCCCCTGCGGTGGTGGCGTGGTTGAGCCCGCCGGGCCTGCGGGCGGGTGCGCCGGTCCCGACGTCGGCTGGGCCGCTCCCGTCTGGGACGGCGGTGGCGCCGCCTCCCCCGGATCCTGCGAAGGCGCGATCGGCTGGGTCTGGTCCCATCCTCCCTGGGATTGTGCCGGCGGCTGGGCCTGGCCCCACTGACCCTGCGGTTGTGCAGGCGGCTGGGCCTGGTCCCACTGACCCTGCGGTTGTGCAGGCGGCTGGGCCTGGCCCCACCCGCTCTGCGCGGGTGCCTGCGTGGACCCTGCCTGCGCGAACGCTGGCGCCTGGTCACCGCCGGTCGGCGCCGGATCCGACGACTTCTTGCCCCGCCGGCTCATGACGACGATCACGATGATCAGCAGCAGGAGCAGCAGCAGGCCCCCAGCGATCGCGGCGATCATCGCGAACGACAGGCCCTCGTCGTCCTCGTCGGCCGCGATCACGAGTTCCTGGTCGTCGGCGGCCGGCTCTTCCTCGGCCGGCTCCTCCGGCTCGTCGGCGGGCGCCTCCGCCGGCTCCTCGACCTCGTCGGCTTCCTCGACCGGCTCCTCGATCGGCTCGTCGGCGGGCTCCTCGGCCGGCGGTGTCGCACCGGACAGGTCCATCACCACCTCGAGGCTGTCGGGACCGTAGGGGTCCCACACGACCGCGTTGCCTCCCTCGGAGGTCCCACCGGACATCGAGACCTGGCTGCCCGCGTGGTCGAGACGGACCTCACCGCTGATGAAGTCGAGTCCGAGGTCGCCGAAGTCGAACTCGTCCTCGAAGTCCTCGGCGACGTCCTCGTCCGGACGGAGGACCAGCGTCCAGGTGGTCCCGTCGTCGCTGGTGAACGACGACCCCGGGAACATGTCCGTGACGAGGATGTTGAGCGCGTCACCATCCTCCGCCGCGAACACGACGGCCACCCAGTGGTTCTCCGGGTCGGAGCTGTCGGCCTCGGCGGAGAGCAGGGTGACCCCGTCCATCTCCTCGCCGACGTCGCCCTCGATCTCCTCCTCGAGGAACTGCTCGGCCGGCCCGAACAGTTGCGCGGCCTCGGAGTCGTAGCTGATCTCGAACTCGAGGATCGCCGACGTGTCGTCGTCGACCCACAGGTCGTAGTCGGTCCGGATCTCGCAGGCTGCGAGCACGAGCGCGCAGACGGCGAGGATGAGCATGGTGCCCCGACGCATCTTGAAAGCCCCTATCAACGGCGGTTCGGCGGAACCTATCCCACGCGCCCCGGTACGGATGTCACCTCGTCCCGCTTCGGCTGTCACCTCGACCGTGGATGCCCCGGGTCGAGGTGATCGGACGCGGTGCGGGAGCGTGCCTGACCCAACGTAGTTCCGCAACCACGAAGCGATATCCACCATGACGGCGTCGGTGGCTGCCCCTGGGCGAGCGGCCCTCGGGACGACGTGCCCCCGGCCATCGCGCCGAGGGCCGTGCGAGGGTCGTGATGGAGCGGATGACGGGATCCGAACCCGCGACCTCCACCTTGGCACACTGACCGTCAGCGTCCAGCGCGATCCGCGGCGTCCCACCTCCCCTGCGCCCTCGGGGCGCACGGCTCGAGGCCGGTCGCCGGCGACCCGCACGATCTGCAGTGGTCGTGTGTCGGGACGGTCGATGACGAGGTGGAGTGGACGGTCCACACGCGGAGGTCTTCGTCTGGGAGGTCGTCGCGGAGGTGGCCCACGATCAGACCGACCTCGCCTGCGCGAGCACGCCGGAAGGCACCGCCTCGTTCTCGTGGAGGTGGGCCTCGTCGTCGAAGGCGACCGGCTCACCGACGTCCCGCCAGGAGGTCGCGGGGTCGAGCAGGTCGCCCCACAGCGTCGTGACATCGCCCTGCCAGGTCTGTCGTCCCAGCTGGCCGATCTCGCCCTCGGAGTCGTCCGCCCGCTCGGCGGCCTCGGCGACCGCGGTCAGTGCGGCCCGCCGGACGGCCAGGAGCTGGGCCGGATCATCGCCCGCGTCCCCGGCGAGCAGGGCTTGCGTGCCTGCGGAACCTGTCGCGGAGCAGGACGGTGCGCAGTTCACGCACCCGGCGTGGCGAGACGATCGCGACGGCTCGTCGCTCGAGGAGGGCGTCGAGCAGGCGCGCGGTGGTGCCGCCCGAGGAGATGGATCCGGCGATCAGGACGCCGGGGTCGACCACGACCCGCCGCTGGGCGACGGTCACGAAGCTGCGCGGCGTTCGGCTCGCATGGCCTTGAGTTCCGAGTAGGCCGACTCGAGGGCCTGCTCGTCGGTGAGGTCGCTGCGCTCTCGGACGTTGGCGAACACGTCCTGCAGGTCGTCGTCATCGAGCTGCCGGCGCAGCGCATCCTCGATGATCTGGTCCCGGTTGCGGCCGCTGGCGTTGCCGCGCTGCTCGAGACGTTCAAGCAGCCGCTCATCGAGCTGGACCTGGGTGTTCACGCCAGCCATCAGCACCTCCAACACGCCACGATGGTAGGCCACCGGCGAGTGATAGGCCGGTCGGTCGCAGGTGAACACGGCGGGCGGGTGGGTTCCGCTCCGGCCACAGCCGGGCCCGGTCGAGACACTTGATGACGCTTGACAAGGTTGCGGCGCCACTCGGCGCCGGTGCGGATCTCGGCTCGGTACGACCCCGTCCGCCGCTGCGCTCGTGGCCGCTCCGACGTGGTGATCCTCCCCAGCGGTCTCGATCGCTGTCCGCGACCGTCTGCGGGTGAGCGACGTGCAGATGGAAGCGCCTGCGCCGGTTCCGGGTTGTGGTGATGGGCGGGTGCCCTGTGCAGCGCGGCAGGACGAACGCCTGACAGGCCGCCCGCCCACGCACAGGAGGAGTGCATGCCGCCAGCGCCGATGGTCGCAACCCTGCTCGCCTACCACGACACCGCTGGCGGCGGCTCGGGCGATCTCGCGGTGCTCTTCGTCGTCCTCGGGGTCCTCGCCACAGCCGCGTGGCTGATCTTCTCCGAGCTTCGGTTCGCCCACACGGTCATGACGGCCGTGGGCGGATGGATCGCGGGTCTGACGCTGTTCTTCCTGTTCTGACCCCACAGGCACGCGCCGAGGGTCACGGGTAGACCGCGCCGACCTGCACCAGCCGCCACGCACCGTCGATCCGGGCGAGCACGACCGTGACGTCCCAGCCGACCTCAGCGACGTCGCTGGCCGAGGACGGCACCTCGACCGGACCGACCTCGCCGAACCACAGCCGACCGTCCTCGACCCGGGTGATCGGCAGGTGGTCCTCGACCCAGTCCTCGTCGGGGATGTCGTTCGGGTGCACCGGCAGTCGGGTGTGCTGCGTCTCGAGGAACAGCTGATGGCCCAGCTCGTCGGCCCGCGGCAGCTCCTTGCCCGCGTCCGTAGCACGATCGCGCGCAAGCTCGGCGGCGTCGACGTCCACGTAACCCTGCTCGGCCAGCCAGCGGGCCAGCCGTTTGGTGACCGTGCCCGCGTCCTTGAGCTGCTGCTTGGAGGCGGCCACCTTGCGGATCATGAAGTAGCCGAGGAACTCGCCGTAGTTCTCGACGATCCGCTCAGGGCCGCACACCCGCGTGAACGCCTCCTCGTCGCCGGCGTCGAACGCCGCCTGCCACGCCTGCGCCTCGGCACCCGTCAGCGACTGGTAGCCGTAGCCGTTGAGACAGTGGCGGAGAAGGTCGACGATGTCCTCGTAGCGCGCGTAGGTCGACGCGGCGAGCCGCTCACGTTGGGCGGCGAGGAACCCCTCGAGCACCTCGTCGATCGACGGCACGGCGGTCGCGTCGCCGCCATCCGAACGGCGGTCGCCGAACAACGGGATCACCTCGCCGTCCTCGTCCCCGTCGGGTTCCTGGGCGTCGCCGGCGGTCCCTGCACCGACGCTGTCCGAGCTGTCGCCGAGCCGCATCCGGAACTCCCATCCCTCGAAGCTCGCCACCATCCGTCCGAACTCGTCCCAGTCGAAGCGGCGGCCGTCGATCACCACCGACGGCTCCCGCACCCAAGCGTCCCCGGACCAGTCGATCCGGCCGGCGACCTCGCCACCGGCGATCGCCCAGTCGGCCGCACCGACCTCCGCGCCAGACCCATGCGGCTCGAGGTAGGCCCGGCTGACCTCACGGTGCACGAGCCGGCGCAGCTGCGCGAGGACCGACTGCGGGTCGGCGTCGTGCTCGCCGTACATGGTGAAGCGGAACCCGTCACCGGGAGGCTGGTCCGCCTCCTCGGCCTCGGCGCTCATCAGCCCCGACGGGGTCCAGCTCAACCGGTAGCGGAAGTGCACCTCGCGACCGTCCACGGCCCGCACCACCTCGACGGGTGGCGGGTCGGGCAGCGGCGGCCAGCCGGTGCGCGCACTGACCCGGGTGTTGAGGCAGCGGTCGCACAGCGGCGTGCCGCCGAGGCTCGTACGGGCCTCCGGGTCGCCGCAGTCCGCGCACGGCGGGAGCCGCGAACCCGTCATCCGACCTCCGCCTGTTCGACACCATCACTCGCGGCCGAACCTACCTGAACGCCGGGAAGACGAGCCCGTTCGGCTGAGGCAGACATCCGATGTCACAGGGCGCGGCCACCCTTGGTCTACGGTCCTCGACGGTGACCAGTGGAGGTGGTGACGTGCGTCGTGAGAGCGTCGGGCTCGGTCCGTTCCTGGAGGGACTCGAGCAGCGTCTGGACGCGCTGTCGGCCGGGCAGTTGCGCGAGATCCTGGTCGATCACGCGACCCGGCTGCCGGCGGATGAGCGGGCCGGGTTCCTGGCGCTGTTCGACCAGCCGTCCCGGACGGAAGGCGGCGTGGCGAGTGGCGCGGGCGGTGCCGGCGATGCGACGCTGCTGGCGGACGTCGAGTCGTTCGTCGACGACATCGCCGCCGGGCTGTACGTCGACGGCTGGGGCTACGACCCCGACTACCGCGACCACCGTGCCTTCGGGGACGAGACCTGGACGTTCGAGCTCGACCACCTGCTGGACCGGGCCGGGCTGGCGCTGCTCGCCGGTGACGCGACGACCGCTCGGGAGGCATACCGGCAGCTGTTCGACGCGATGGAGGACGAGTACGACGAGGGTGGGTTCCCCGGTGCAGGCACACCCCAGGAGCTCGTCGCCACCGACATGGGTGAGTCCAAGCACCGCTACCTTCGGG
>SKNO01000063.1 GCA_007120465.1 Nitriliruptoraceae bacterium | reverse complement strand
TCGATGTGCTCGAGCCCCTCCGACTGCGACCGACGGACGACATCGCGGATCGACCTGTCGGTGGACAGGCGGCTGAGCGCGAGCCGGAAGGTCCCATGATCGGCCTCGTAGAACCGCACCACCTTCCAGGCGAAGGTGCGACAGACCTCCTCGAGGCCGTCCTCGAGGAGAGCCTCGATGCTGAGCCAGCTGACCGTGCGCGCATGGAACTCCTCCAGGATCTGCTCGAACGCCGCGGCCAACGCGTCTTCCCGGGAGGAGAAGTAGGCATAGAACGTGGCAGCAGCCACGCCGGCACGTTCGGCCACCCGTGCCGGACTGAACGTGCCTTCGTCACGGATGCTCTCACGGGTCGCGCTGACCAACGTCTCGTAGGTGCGTCGCGCCTTCTCGCTCCCGAAGGGCGGTCCCGCGCGCCCGCGGACGGGTTGCGGCGATCCCGACATGCTCTGCCTCTCGGAGCTGCCCCAGAGATACCGTAATAAGTATCGTGTTCTTAGGGACATAGTCCGAGGCTGACTATACTAAATCTCCGAACGGACGGAACTCGGTGTCGGGTGGAGTGGGATGAGCGCCTCGGTGCACATCGATGAGGGCCAGCGGCGACGGCTCGACGGTTGGCTCGACGAGCACGGGGTGCACGGCGAGAACTGCGAGGTCGAACGGGTGACCACGGGACACTCGAACGAACTGTTCCGCGTTCGACGGGGCGAGCAGGTCCTGGCGCTGCGCCGCCCACCCGCGTCGCCGCTGTCCCCGACCGCGCACGACATGGTGCGGGAACACCGTGTGCTGCAGGCGATCGCGGCCTCGGATGCGCCCGTACCGATCCCCCGCACCATCGGCGCCTGCGACGACCCAAGCGTGATCGGCGCGCCCTTCATGGTGATGGAGTTCGTCGACGGGGTCGTGGCACGTCACGGGGTACCCGAGCCCTTGGCGAGCGAGCCACCGGCACAACTCGCCGACGCGCTGGTGGACGTGCTGGCCGACCTGCACGCGATCGACTGGCGCGCAGCCGGGCTCGAGGACCTCGGGCGACCTGACGGGTTCCTCGAACGCCAGGTGACCCGCTGGTCAAGCCAACTCGACAGCTACCGAACGCGCCCGCTCCCCGCGGTGGACGAGGTCGCCGCATGGCTCACCGCCCAACCGGTCCCGAGTCAGCCGGCGGCGCTGCTGCACGGGGATTACACCCTCGTGAACGTGCTGTTCGCTCCGACCCCGCCGGTGCGGATCGCCGCGGTACTCGACTGGGAGCAGGCCACGATCGGCGACCCACTCGTCGACGTCGGGTGGCTGTTGGGGCTGTGGCACGACCGTGGCGAACCACGCCTGCACGGCGCAGAGGCCGGAGTGATCGGGCTGCCCGATGCGCCGGGGATGCCCGACCGCGCTGAACTCGCGGAGCGGTATGCCCGGCGTTCCGGCCGGGACCTCGGCGCGCTGCCCTACTACTGCGCACTCGCACTGTTCAAGCTGGCGTGCGTCATGGAGGGCTCGTACGCCCGCTACACCAGCGGCCGCAGCGACGACCCCTACTTCGCCATCCTCGAGGAAGCGGTGCCCCAGCTCGCGGAGCGCGCCTTGACCCTGATCGGACGATCGTGACGACCCCGGTGCCGGTGACGACGAGGAGCAACCGATGACGATCGCCGAGATGAGCCCCGACGTTCGGCTGCTACGCGAGAGCGTGCGGCGCTTCATCGACGAGGAGGTCATCCCGGTCGAACGTCAGCTGTTGCTCGACGACGGCAGCGGGCTGCGTGAACTGATGCACCGGGCCAAGGAGCAGGGGCTCTGGGCGCTCGGTCACCCCGAGGAGCTCGGTGGCGGCGGGCTGCCCTTCCTCGATTACGTGTTCATCAACGAGGTCATCGGGCGCTCGGAGCCCGCGGTGGTCGCGCTCGGGACACACACGCTCCAGGACTCGTTGATGCTGTACCGGCACGGCACCTCCGCCCAGAAGGCGCGGTGGCTGGAACCGCTGGCTGCGGGAGAGATCTACCCGGCCGTGGGCCTGACCGAGCCGGAGGTCGCGGGATCCGATCCGACCCTGATCCAGACCACGGCCGTGCCGGACGGCGACGAGTGGGTGATCAACGGCCACAAGTGGTTCACGACGTGGGCCAACCGCGCGGGGTTCGTCACGGTGTTCGCCCGCACCGATCCGGATGCGCCCCCGCACCACCGCACCTCGGCGATCATCGTGCCGACCGATGCGCCCGGGTTCGAGCTGGTCCGCGTGATCGAGACGATGGGAACGCAGGCGGGCAACCACTGCGAGATCAGGTTCGACGACGTGCGCGTGCCTGCCGACCACCTGCTCGGTGACCGCGGACGCGGCTTCAAGATCGCCCAGGAGCGTCTCGGTCCTGGGCGCATCTTCCACTGCATGCGCTGGCTCGGGCAGGCCGAACGTGCCTTCGAGCTGATGTGCACCTGGTCCCAGCAGCGGTACGCGCACGGATCCTCGCTGGCCGAGAAGGGAGAGATCCAGCGCTACATCGCCGAGTCCGCCGCCCAGATCCAGGCGCACCGGCTCATGACGCTCGATGCGGCACGGGCGTTGGATCGCGGCGGCGAAGCCCGGGTCGAGATCGCGCTCATCAAGTTCTACGGCGCACGCATGCTCCACGACGTCATCGACCGGGCGATCCAGGTGCACGGTGCCGCCGGGGTCAGCGAGGACCTGCCGCTCGAGACGATGTACCGCCACGCCCGCTACGCCCGCCTGTACGACGGTCCGGACGAGGTCCACCGCATGAGCGTCGCCCGCTCGTTGGCTCGCGACCCCATCGGCGCGCCGCCCTGGGCGTGAGCCCCGGTCCGGGCGCACCGTGGCCGATCCCGCGAGCCCTCGCGGGCTCGTTGCGCGTCCGACCTCGTCCCTAGGATCGTGCCGGGCCGCCGAGGATGGGCCTGCCAGTGCCCGCCCGCGGCTCGAGAGAGGGATCCAGGTGACCACACCGCTGTTCGAACGAGACGGGGATCGACTCGTCGCCACCCCGCTGACCGCTGGCCCCTGGGATCGCGATCACGCTCACGGCGGCGCCACCTCGGCGTTGCTGGCACACGAGCTCGAGCGAGTGCCGTCGCTCGTACCGATGACAGCGATGCGGCTCACCGTCGAGCTGTTCCGGCCGTTGACCCGTGCCCCCGTGCAGGTGCGAACGCAGGTCCTGCGGGAGGGCCGGCGGGTACAGCTGGTCCAAGCGCTGCTTGTCGGCGACGACGGGACCCAGCTGTCGAGCGCGACCGCCTTGCGGATCCGTCACGCCGACGTCGACGTACCTCCGGCGAACGACGAGCTCCCATCGGAGCTGGTGGGCGGACCCGACGGGCTGCCCCGCTTCACCGGCAACGAGATCTGGCCTTGGGGCTTCTTCGAGGTGGCGGAGCTGCGGGTGCCGGACGGCGAGCTCGGCCCGAGCTCGACCGCGGGTTGGGTCCGGTTGACGGTCCCGGTTGTCGACGACGAACCGATCACCGCACTGTCGCGGGCGGCGGCGGCCGGAGACTTCGGCAACGGGGTGAGCGCACCTCTGCCGATGGACCGCTACCTGTTCATCAACCCGGACCTCACCGTGACGATCGACCGTCCACCGCAGGATGGCTGGGTCGGGTTGGCGCCGCGCTCGATCGCGCGACCTACCGGTGTCGGCCGCACCGTCACGGTGTTGGCCGATCGACGCGGCTGCATCGGCACGGCGCTGCAGAGCCTGTACGTGGCGGTGCGCTGACCGGCGGGTGGTCGCTGCGGCGCAGGCCGCTGGTCAGGACGGCGGCGGATCCCGGCGGTCGGGCTCCTCGCCCGCCTCCGGGGTGTCACGCGGGTACTCGGACTCCTCGCCCACGTCTGGCGTGTCTCCCGGGTGCTCGGGCGGCGGCGCGGCCGCCTGGTCCCCCCGCCCGGCCGCGTCGTCGGCCGCCGGGTCGGATGGGTCGTGCTGGCGCCGGCCTCGACGCGCGGCACGCTCCTTCGGCCCGTCGACCGGCCGCTTGGTCGTCGGCGGGTGCGTCGTCCAGTGCGCCTCATCGCTGGCCGCCGGGGTCTGCGGCGCGTCGATGTACTGAGCTGTCGAGCCGGTCATCCCCGGCATCGCCGACGGCGCGGAATCGCCACCGGCCCGGCTCCGCCGCACGATGATGACCACCAGTGCGATCACGGTGAACACCCCGATCACGGCGACCGCGATGAACAACCACAGGAGGCCAGTGGCCGTGTCCGCCGTGCCTTCGACGGCGAGGTCGACAGCGAGGAGGAGGTCCTCGGTCCCGAAGGGGTCCCAGCTGACGGTCTGCGCGTCGACCGGGGACCCACCGGTCAGCTCGACGCGTTGCCCGTCGTGACGGATCACCATCGACCCTCCGATACCAGCCATCTCGGCGTCTCCCTCCATGGTGACGTCTTCCGCCGCGAGGCGCAGCAGGTAGACCTCGTCCTCCTGGCCGTCGAACCCGCCGTGGAACCGGTCGGCGACGAGCGCGTCCACCGCGGCGGGGTCGTCCGCGGCGACCGTCAGGGATGCCTCGTGGGCCGCCGGGTCGGACCCGTCCGCCGAGGCGGCCACGATCGACACGCCGGCGAACCGCCCATCGACATCACGCTCGAGCTCGTCGCGGAGCACCTCGGCCGGCCCCAGCAGCTCCGCCGCAGCCTCGTCGTACACGATCGTGGTCGTGAGCTCACCGCCACCGTCGGCCCGGAGTACGAGCTCGTGGTCGATGTGGATCTCGCAGCCGGCGAGCAGCACGGCGAGGCTGGTGAGCGAGCCCAGGACGAACCGGCGGGACATGGTTGCCCTGTCGGGGAGGCGGATGCCGAGCACGCTAGTCGATGGCCACCCGCACGACGCGACACGTCCACCGACGCCTCGGGCCGCGAACGCTCGGAGCTGCGGTGTCGGGCTGCGTCACACCGGCCCGGCCGCGGTCACACGTCCGACGACGCTGACCGCACCCGCGCGCGTCAGTGCGCACACCGGAGGTGACGCGGTGTAACCGTCCCGGTATCGTGCGTGACGAGGCGTTCGGCGGATCGCGGGGCAGCACGGGGCTGATCCGGACACAACGCCTCGGACGAGCCGACGCCGGAGATGGCCTCCGGTGGCCCGGCGAACAGCACGACGGGGTGAGCGGCGACGCCGCACAGCCCTGGACGAGGGGATCACCATGGGGCGCACGACACGGTTGCGAGCAGCCATGCTCGGCACGTTGGTCGCGGCGATCGGACTGGCCGGCTGCGGGGAGTTCGTCCCGATCAACGGCGATGAGGACAACGCTTCCGCGGAAGCAGTGACGACCGAGGTCGCGAGCGCCGCGTCGGACGACGGGTGGCCCGAGGGCACGATCGAGCTGGACTGGCGCGAGAGCCTCCGCGGCTACACCGACGAGGGGGTCGGCGAGGGGGACCGACTGACGTTCTGGTGCCCGCCGGCCGGTGACCAGAACGTCGACACGCGCGTGTTCGGCACCGACGTCTACTGGACGAACTCCCCCGGCTGCAGCACGGCGGTCCACGCGGGGGTCATCACCTTCGACGAGGGCGGCTGGTTCGTGGTCGAGGTGCTCGAGGACGTCGCACACCACGAGGTCGAGGTCGCACCACGCAACGACATCGAGCCACGCCAGTGGTCCCGACGGGCCACCGGGTTCCGGGTGCTCGACGCGAGCTGACCGCACCCCCGGGCCCGGATCACCGCGCCCCGAGCTCGCCCCCCGGCGCTCCCGTGGGCTGCCGTAGGCTGACGGGCGACCGACCACCGGGAGGTTCCCCATGCTCGTGACCCGCTGGCCGCAGTCGTGCCTCATCGTCGAGGTGGCCGGGTCCCGGATCGCGATCGACCCCGGCACGCTCGTGACGGCGAGGTACGGGCTCGAGGACCTCGGCCACCTCGACGCGGTGCTCTACACCCACCGGCACGCCGACCACCTCGACCCGGACCTGGTCCCGTCGCTGCGGGAGCAGGGCGTCACGCTGTACGGCAACGCGGACGTGGTCGAGTTGCTCGGGGCGGAGGCGGTCACCGAGGTCCGCGACGGCGAGCACCTCGAGGTGGCCGGGGTCGACGTGCTCCCGCGCGACCTGCCACACGTCCCGCTGGTCGACGGCAGCGCCGGACCACCGAACACCGGGTTCATCCTCGACGGCGCGCTGTTCCACCCGGGCGACGGGATCTCGATCGACGGACTGGCGGTGCCGGTGCTCGCGGCCCCGATCTCCGGGCCATCCATCAGCTTCCGGGACGCCTACGCGATGGTCGAGGCTCTCGGTGCCGAGACGGTCGTGCCGATCCACTACGACCTCTTCACCGCCGACCCCGAGCACTTCGCCACGGTGTGCGACATCGCCCGCGTCGTCGTGCTCGGCGCGGGCCAGTCCGCGGAGCTCTGACCCACCGCACCAACCGTCACCGCCGTCACGTGCACCCCGGCGAGACGCACACCGCCCACCGCCCCACCGATAGCACGACCGCCATGGTGAGGATCAGCGTCGCTGACCGTGCGATTGCCGATCAGGTGCGTCGGCAGGCGGAGCAGATCCGTGCTGCTGCACGCGATATCGGTGCGACGGACGTCCGCCTGCTCGACAACCGCACCGTGCTGATCCACGCCGAGGACGAGGGGTACCGAGACGTCATCGAGCTCGGTCTCCGCGTCGACGAGATCGTGGGCACGTACGTCCACATCATCACCGATGACGCGCCAGCAGCCGAGGGCGCCCGTCCGCTGTGAGCACCGACGGGCTGCCGGACGAACCCGAGGCAGTCCTGCTCCACACCGGTGTCCTCTTGCCGACCGAGAGGTCGGTCTGGGACGCCAACGAGCTGGTTCAACCGTCCATCGAGCGCCTCTGGATCGTCGCCGGGACGACACGGCGGTGGGGTTGGGGTACGACGCAGGCGGGCGTCGACGACCCGACTTCCGGCACCTCGCCGCCGACCGGACGTCGTCGAAGAGCGCGTCGCTCGACCGGTCGTGCAACCTGCCACTCAACGAGAACAGCTGTGCAGCATGGGCATGATCTGAGCGACGATCAGCAGCCCGACGCAGCCAACACACCCGGGCGGTTCCCGGCCGACGGGTCCAGGGCCTCATGGTGGCGCAGTGCTGGCAACCCGGATCTGCGGCCGCGCCCAACGACACCGCCCCTGACCGCATCGGCGCAGGTCAGGAGCGGCGCTGGGAGAGAGGCGGGGACGGGAATCGAACCCGTGAATGGGGGATTTGCAGTCCCCTGCCTTACCACTTGGCTACCCCGCCGGGGCGCGGCCAGCGTAGCGAGGCGCCGACGGCCCCCGCGAACCTCCACCACGGGACGCCGGACCGTGCCGTGGCCGGCAACGCTGACGGGCCCGGGACGCAACGTCCAACGACGCCACCTCGACGTCGAGGCAGCGGGTCAGAAGGCCTGCTCGTGGTCCTCGGCCAGGATGGCCAGTGGCCCCCGCCCACGGCTGCTGCCGAGCCACCACGCCGTCCCGACCGCCGCGGCCCAGCCGAGGAAGCCCACGACCTTCCAGCCGTCCCGCCACCCGTCGACGGTGCGGTACGGGTCGATCTCGCGGAACCGGCCGGTGCGGGTCACCTCGATGCGGCTGCGGGGGTCGAGACGTGGGGCGGCGCCGTCGAGGGGCTCGCGCCAGTGCGGGTCGGGGCGCATCCGCCGTTTCAGCCGGGTCGGGTCGCGGCGGGTGCCCTCGCGCCACACCTGCCGTGTCCCGCGCCACGCGAGGCGTGCCCCCGATCCGGCGGCGCTCACGTGGCGACCCAGACCGACTTGACCTGGGTGTACGCCTCGACCGCGTGCGGCCCGAGCTCGCGGCCCATGCCCGACTGCTTCATCCCGCCGAAGGACACGGTGGTGTCGATGTCCCCGTAGGTGTTGATCCAGACGGTCCCGGCCTGCAACTGCGAGGCGACCCGGTGGGCACGGCCGACGTCGCGGGTCCACACCGCGGCGGCCAGGCCGTAGCTGACGTCGTTGGCGAGCGCCACCGCCTCGTCCTCGTCCTCGAAGCGCTGGACGGCGAGGACCGGGCCGAACACCTCCTCCTGGGCGATGCGCATGTCCGGGGTGACCCCGTCGAAGACGGTCGGGCGGAAGAAGTAACCGGTGTCGAGGTCATCCGGCGGCGTCCCGCCGGTGACGAGCTCCGCCCCGTCCTGCTTGGCGATGTCGACGTACCCGGCGACGCGCTGCAGGTGCTCGTCGGTGACCAGCGGCCCCATGCCGACCCCGTCGACCCAGCCGGGACCGAGCTTCGTGCCGTCGGCGGCAGCGGCGACCTTGCTGACCAGTTCGTCGTGGATCGCCGCGTCGACCACCAGCCGGCTGCCGGCCGTGCACACCTCGCCGGCGTTGTAGAAGCACGCGAAGGCGGACCGGCGGGCGAGCTTGTCGAGGTCCTCGACGTCGGAGAAGACGAGGTTGGGTGACTTGCCGCCGAGCTCGAGGGTGACCTTGGCGAGGTTGTCGGCGGCGGTGCGCATGATGTGCTTGCCGACCTCGGTGGAGCCGGTGAACGCGATCTTGTCGACGTCGGGGTGCTCGATCAGCGCCTGGCCGGTCCCCTCGCCGGGGCCCTGGACGAGGTTGACGACCCCGTCGGGGATGCCGACCTCGGTGAGGATCCGGACCAGCCAGACCGCCGACAGCGGGGTCTGCTCGGCGGGCTTGAGCACCGTCGTGTTGCCGAAGGCCAAGGCCGGGGCGATCTTCCACGCGGCCATCAGCAGCGGGAAGTTCCACGGGATGATCTGCGCGCACACGCCGACCGGTTCGCGCTGCGAGTACACGAACCGGCCGTTGCGCGCCGGGATCACGTCACCCATCGCCTTGTCGACCCACCCGGCGAAGTACCGGAAGCAGTTCGACGCCGAGATGATCTCCCCAAGCGCGTTCTTCAGCGGCTTGCCGTGGTCGAGCGTGTCGACCCAGGCGAGGTCGTTGGCGTGCTTCTTGAGGGCGTCGGCCACCTTGAACAGGGCGCTCGCCCGCTTGGACGGGTCGAGCCCCCGCCAGCGTCCGTCGTCGTGGGCGCGCTTGGCGGCCTGCACGGCAGCGTCGACGTCCGCCGCCGTGGCCTGCGGGACCTCGGCGAGGACCTCCTCGGTGGCCGGATCCACCGTGGTGAAGGTGCCGCCGTCCGACGAGCCCCGTTCCTCGCCGTCGATCACCAGCACCCCGGCCGTACCGAGGAACTCGCGCACGCTCGGCGGGATCTCCCGCCCTGCCATCACATCGACGCTCACCACTGCCTCCCGCGGTCGGGTCTCGGCCGGATCTGGGTCGGGCCTGGGTCGGACCTCGGTCTGATCCGGTTGGGTCGGGTGGGGTCCGGTGGGGTCCGGTGGGGTCCGACCCACGGCCAGCGAGCGTAGTGGCCGCCACCTCGCGGTCGCGCCGGTCCCCCGCACCGATCGTGTGGGTTTCCGGGCATAGTTGCCGCAGAACCCACACGATCGCGGTTGACCGCCGACCCCGGCTGGCCGCCGGCCCCGCCGCCGCCAGGGTCAGGCCGCCTCGCCGCGCAGCGACGCGAGCAGCCGACGGTAGGAGGCCAGCCGCTCGGGGTGGATCGCCGCCGACGACAGCGCACACCCCGGCTCACCGTCGTGGATGCAGTCGTCCAGCGCGCAGTCCAGCGCCGCCAGCTCCGGGAAGTGGCGCGCCAGGTCCCGCGGCGTCAGGGTCCCGAGCCCGAACGAGCGCACCCCCGGCGTGTCCACCAGCCACGCGTCCACCGTCGGCACGTGCATCGCCATCGACGAGGTGGTGGTGTGGCGCCCGCCGCGGGGGCCGATCTCCCCGACCTCCCGCTCGGCCTCCGGTACCAGCAGGTTGAACAGCGACGACTTCCCCACGCCGGAGTGCCCGGCGAAGGCGCTCCAGCACCCGGCGATCAGCATCGTCAGCTCGTCGATCCCCTCGCCGGTCACGGCGCTCGTCACCCGCCAGTCCACGCCCAGGGGCTCGTAGCGACCCCGCAGCTCCTCGACCGGCCTCTGGTCGTCGACCAGGTCGATCCGGTTGACACACACGGCGGTGTCCAGCCCGCCGACGGAGGCCGACACCATCACGCGGTCGAGGAAGCGCACCCCCGCCTCGAGGTGGTCCGCCGCCAGCACCACGACGACCTGGTCGGCGTTGGCGACGAGGATGCGCTCGTCGTCCTGCGCGTCGTCACCGGTCCGCGTCAGCACCGTGTCGCGCGGCAGCACCTCGACGATCCGGGGCAGGTCCTGCTCGTGCCGGGGCGGGCGGATCCGGACCCGGTCGCCGACCACCGCCTTGGTGCCCCGCATCGTGCCGGCCAGCGGGGCCTCCACCACCTCGTCGCCGATGAGGACCGTGACCCGTCCGCGATCGACCCCGACGACCCGGGCCACCTCAAGCCGCTCGATGCGTGCCCGTGCGGCCGGGCTGAGTTGACGGCCACGACGGGCAGGACGACCGTCCTCCTCCCACTCGTCCTCGAGCGCGTCGATGTCGATCCGCGGCATGGGTCCATCCTGCCAGGCCCGGGGGTGCGATGCGGCACCGCCCGGGCCGCTGGCAGGCGGTGAGCGCGCACCGGCGCTCGTCTCGCAGGGGCGCCTGACGGCGGGTAGCGTCGCGGCGCCGACCGAGCGAGGAGGCGCGCGTGACGGGTGGTTCGACGGGGGCCAGCGGGACCGACGGGGGCACGACGACCGGTGAGGATCCGCGCGATGCCGTGATGTTCGACCAGGCGGCGACCGCGGTCGAGGCCGCGCTGGCTGCGGGGGCGACCTACGCCGACGCCCGGGTCGTGCTCCGCCGCCACGAGCGGCTCCACGCACAGAACGGTGAGCTCGAGGCGGTCACCAACACCGATGACGTGGGGCTCGGGGTGCGCGCGCTGGTCGGCTCGTCGTGGGGGTTCGCGGCCACCAGCGAGCTGTCCGAACGGGCGGCGGGGACGGCCGGTGCCGAGGCGACGGCCACCGCCAAGGCCTCCGCACTGGTGCCCGGCGAGGGCCTGCACCTCGCCGACGTCCCGGTCGCGCAGGACCGCTACCGCACCCCGCACGAGGAGAACCCCTTCGACGTCCCCCTCGACGAGAAGGTCGAGGTGGTGGTCTCCGCGACCCGGACGATGCACGCGGTCGAGGGGGTGATGGTCGCCACCGCCCATCTGGTGTTCTGGGACACCGAGAAGTGGTTCGTGTCCTCGCAGGGCCACCGCATCTTCCAGCACCTCGTCGAGTCGGGCTGCGGGATGGACGCGACCGCCGTCGGGGAGCGCGAGACCCAGCGGCGCAGCTACCCGCAGAGCTTCGGCCACGTCGAGACCGGCGGCTACGAGGTGATCCGTCGCTTCGACCTGCCTGCCCACGCCCCCGAGGTCGCCCAGGAGGCGGTGGCGCTGCTGTCCGCCGACGACTGCCCGTCCGGCGAGCTCGACGTGATCCTGGAGTCCTCGCAGGTGGCCCTGCAGATCCACGAGTCGGTGGGCCACGCGATCGAGCTGGACCGCATCCTCGGCTGGGAGGCCGCCTTCGCCGGCACCTCCTTCCTCGAGCTGGATCAGCTCGGCAGCCTGCGCTACGGCTCGGAGCTGATGAACATCACCGCGGACGCGACGATCCCGCGGGCGCTGGCGACCTTCGGCTACGACGACGAGGGCACGCCAGCACAGCGCGTCCCGATCGTCGACGAGGGCCGGTGGGTCGGGGTGCTGTCCGGGCGCGACTCGGCACACCTCGTCGGCCTGGAGCCCGGCGGGATGGTCCGCGCCGACGGCTTCGCCCGCATCCCGATGGTGCGGATGACCAACGTCGGGCTGCTCCCCGGCGACTCCTCGATGGAGGAGATCATCAGCGAGACCAAGCACGGGGTGGTCATGGCCACCAACCGGTCGTGGTCGATCGACGACCGCCGGCTGAACTTCCAGTTCGGGTGCGAGATCGGGTGGGAGGTCAAGGACGGCGAGCGCGTCCGCATGGTCAAGAACCCGACCTACACCGGGATCACCCCGAACTTCTGGGGCTCGATGGACATGCTCGCCGGCGAGGAGGAGTGGGTGCCCTGGGGCGTCCCCAACTGTGGGAAGGGCCAGCCGATGCAGATCGGTCACACCGGACACCCGGCCTCGCCCGCCCGGTTCCGCAACGTGCGCGTGGGGGTGAAGGCATGAGCGCGGACGCGACCACACCGCTCGAGGAGCTCGCCGACCGCGTCGTCGCGCTGGTGGACGCCCACGGCGGTGATGGCCGTGAGGTGGAGGCGAACGTCACCGTCAGCCGCGACCGGCACGGTCTGACCCGCTTCGCCAACTCCTTCATCCACCAGCACGTCGGCGAGGACACCGTCACCGTGTCGCTCACGGCAGCGGTCGACCGCCGCTCGGCCAGCGCGTCGACCACCGCGGTCGACGACGCATCGCTGCGCGACCTCGTCGAACGCACCCTCGCCTCCGCCGCGCGCCAGCCCGTCGATCCCCACTGGCCCGGTGCGACCCCGCCCGACGCCGTCGACCGTGTGGGCCACTTCGACCCGTCGACCGCCGAGGCCGACCCGGCCGCACGGGCCGCGGGGGTGAAGGCCTTCGTCGACGCCGGCCCGGAGCTGCGCGCCGCGGGCTACCTCGACTCGGAGGCGATGTGGGTGGCGTTCGCGTCCACCGCGGGGCAGCGTGCCGCCGGGTCGTCGACCCGTGCCACGCTCGACGGGATCCATCAGACCGACCGTTCGGCCGGTGCGGCGCACCAGACCAGCGACCGGCTCGCGGACCTCGACGCCGGGGCGGGTGGCGAGCTCGCCGCCGACCTGGCGCGACGCTCCGCCGACTTCGTCGACGTCGACCCCGGCCACTTCGAGGTGGTGCTCGGCCCCGAGGCGGTGTCGACGGTGGTGACGTTCCTGTCGGCGTACGGGTTCAACGCCAAGGCGCACCTCGAGGGCGCGTCCTTCGCGCAGCTCGGTGAGCCGCAGTTCGACCCGAGCATCACGCTGCTCGAGGACCCCGAGGACCCGCGCGCGATCGGGCTGCCCTTCGACGCCGAGGGCACCCCACGCCGGCGGTTCACGCTGGTGGACGAGGGCGTGACCCGCGCGCTGGCCCACGACCGGCGCACCGCGCTCCGCGCCGACACGACGACGACCGGCAACGCGGTGCCGGGCGGACAGAGCTTCGGGGCGGTCCCCTTCAACCCCCGCCTGGCGCCCGGGGACACCGCCCCCGAGCGGATGGTCGCCGACGTCGAGCGCGGGCTGCTGGTCACCCAGTTCCACTACTGCCGCGTGCTCGACCCCAAGACGCAGGTCGTCACGGGGCTGACCCGCAACGGCACCTTCCTGATCGAGGACGGCGAGGTGGTCGGTGCGGTCGGCAACCTGCGGTTCACCCAGTCCTTCGTGGAGGCACTGAGCAGCGGCAGGGTGCTGGCGATCGGCGACGACGACCGGCTCGCCGCCGGCGAGTTCGGGCCGGGGATGGTGATCTGCCCGTCGCTGCGGCTGGCGGGCTGGAACTTCACCGGCGGCGCGCGAGGCTGAGGCCGGGTCGGGGGCCGCGTCGCGCCCACCGATCATGCCGAGCCTGGCGCCGCCAGCTACGGTGCAGCGGCAGCCACCCATGGGAGCACCGGGAGGGAGACTCGTGGCATCCGACGCGATCGCGGACCTGCTCAAGGAAGGCCGGACCTTCCCACCGCCGGAGGCGTTCAGGGGTGACGCCCTGGTGACGAGCACCGAGCTCTACGACGAGGCCACGCGGGACCGCGAGGGCTTCTGGGCGACACAGGCCCTGGCCCTGGACTGGTTCGAGGAGTGGGACCAGATCCTCGACTGGAGCGAGGCGCCGTACGCCAAGTGGTTCGTCGGCGGCACGCTCAACGTCTCCTACAACTGCCTCGACCGGCACGTGCAGGCGGGCCACGGCGACCAGGTCGCCTACCACTGGGAGGGCGAGCCCGGCGACACCCGCACGATCACCTACGCGGACCTGCTCGACGACGTGCAGCGGGCCGCGAACGCCCTGCGGTCGCTCGGGGTCGAGAAGGGCGACCGGGTCGCGGTCTACCTGCCGATGATCCCGGAGCTGCCGACCATCATGCTGGCGTGTGCGCGGATCGGGGCGGTGCACTCGGTGGTGTTCGGCGGGTTCTCCGCCGCGGCGCTGCGCGACCGCATCAACGACTCGGACTGCAAGGTGCTGGTCACCGCCGACGGTGGCTACCGGCGCGGCTCGGTGGCGGCGCTCAAGCCCAACGCCGACGAGGCGCTGGAGGACACCCCCACGATCGAGCACGTGATCGTGGTGAAGCGCGGCGACAACGACGTCGAGATGGTCGCGGGCCGTGACCACTGGTGGCACGACGTGGTCGACACCCAGGAGGCGGACTGCGCACCGGAGCCGATGGACGCCGAGGACCTGCTGTACCTGCTGTACACCTCGGGGACCACCGGCAAGCCCAAGGGCATCATGCACACCACCGGCGGGTACCTCACGCAGGTGGCGTTCACCCACCGGTACGTGTTCGACCTGCGGCCCGACACCGACATCTTCTGGTGCGCCGCCGACATCGGCTGGGTGACCGGCCACAGCTACATCGTGTACGGGCCGCTGGCCAACCGTGCCACGAGCGTGATGTACGAGGGGGTGCCCAACCATCCCGACGAGGCACGCTTCTGGTCGATCGTGGAGCGCTACAAGGTCACCCAGCTGTACACCGCGCCGACCGCGATCCGGGCCTTCATGAAGTGGGGCGACGAGCACCCGGCCAAGCACGACCTGTCGAGCCTGCGCCTGCTCGGCACCGTCGGCGAACCGATCAACCCGGAGGCGTGGATCTGGTACCACACCCACATCGGTGGGGAGCGCTGCCCGGTGGTGGACACCTGGTGGCAGACCGAGACCGGCGCCATGATGATCAGCCCGCTGCCCGGGGCGACCACCACCAAGCCCGGCTCGGCGACCTTCCCGCTGCCCGGCATCTCGGCGACGATCCTCGACGACAAGGGCGAGGAGGTCGGCGTCCCTGGCGGGGGCTACCTCGTCCTGGATCAGCCGTGGCCGGCGATGCTCCGCGGCATCTGGGGTGACGACCAGCGCTACCGCGACACCTACTGGTCGCGGTTCCCCGACCGCTACTTCGCCGGCGACGGCGCGAAGCGCGACGAGGACGGCTACTTCTGGCTGCTCGGCCGGGTCGACGACGTGATGAACGTCTCGGGCCACCGCATCTCCACCACCGAGGTGGAGTCGGCGCTGGTCAGCCACCCGTCGGTCGCCGAGGCAGCCGTGATCGGTCGCGCCGACGCCCAGACCGGCCAGGCGATCGCGGCGTTCGTGACGCCACGGGGCGGCATCGACGGCGACGAGGAGCTCGCGACCGAGCTGCGCGAGCACGTCGCGAAGATGATCTCCCCGATCGCGAAGCCGGCCTCGGTGCTGTTCACCCACGATCTGCCCAAGACCCGCTCCGGCAAGATCATGCGGCGGCTGCTCAAGGACATCGCCGAGGACAACCAGCTCGGGGACACCACCACCCTGGCCGACGCCTCCGTCGTCGACGCGATCAAGAACCGCTACCTCAGCGGCGCGGCGGGCGACGACAGCTGACCGGGGCCGGGAGCGCCGGGGCACCACTGCGGCGCGGTCCGCCCCGGAGGCCGGACATCGTGGCTTGCGGGGCGCACACCGGATCGGCAGGGGCACGAGCCCGGGCTAGCGTTCGCCAGCGGGTGCGGGCCCGGTGGAGGGGCGCCGCGTGAGGCACCATCTTGGCAACGGTGGTCAAGCGGGTGTGCGTCGTGGCCGTCGCCGCGATGCTGCTCGTCGCGTGCTCGGAGCTCGAGGACCTCATGCCCGCGCTCGAGCGCCTCACCGAGGCCATCACCGACGAGGAGGGCGGCCTCGCGGACGGCATCGCTGAAGGCGTCGCGGACACCGTGGCCCGGACGCGCGGTGGGGGCACCGACGTCACCGTCACTGCCCGGGTGAGCGCCGTCTACGACGTCGCCGAGGCCGAGTTCCCGCTGTACGGCTGGTCCGGCACGATCGAGCACGAGGTCACCGGCGTGTTCGCCGGCGACGGGACCTGGCTCGCCCCACGTAGCCACGCGACCGGCACCGCCGAGGGCTACGACATCTGCTACGACGATGACGGCAGCGTCCGGCAGACCGACTGGGCGAGCGAGCTGCACTGGCCCGGCTTCGAGCCGCAGGTGGAGCTCGAACTGCAGGGCGACGACGTGGCGGTGCTCTACGCCCTCGACTGGCAGGTCGGGTTCGAGCATCCCGGTGCACCGGCCTGCGGTCCCGGCAGTCCCACCCCCGCTGGACCCGACGTCACGTACTTCGCGATGCGCGTCCTCGACGGGGAGCGTTCGCCCGACGCCGAGACGTCGAGCCGGCCGGGCATCCAGGACGGGATCGTGGTGCTGCGCATCCCGGTCGACGACCTCACCGCCGGAGGCAGCTGGTCGGCCACGCTGTCCACGAGCGGTGCCGAGGACGGGGAGTCCGCGACGCTGCACGTCGACCTCGAGGTCCGCTCGGACTGAGAGGCCGCGCCCGGAGGTGGCCCGGCAACCGAGTCCGTCCGGGTTGTGCGTGGTCTACTGCACCTGGACCCGCGGACCAGGAGCTGAGCGGACGGTGCGGTGACCTCGAGGCACGACGCGAACGGCGGGACGCCTGACGACCCGACGCCGCCGCCTTACCCGGGGGCGCGCGGGGGACCACCCCACGGACCACCCGTGACCCGTGACCGCAGGGCCCGCGCTGCGGTCACGGCGGTGTTCGTCGGCAACGGCGTACTCATCGGGACGTGGCTGGTCCGCATCCCCGACGTTCGCGGGCAGCTGCAGCTCGGGGAGGCGCTGCTCGGGCTCGTGCTGTTGGCGATGTCGGTGGGCACGATCGCTGCGCTGCCGCTCGCGGGCACGGCGGCGGCTCGGTTCGGCAGCCGTGCCCTCGCCGTCGCCGGCGCGGTGGTCGGGGCGGCGGCCCTCGCTGCGGTGCCGTGGCTGCCTGGTCCCGCGGCGTT
>SKNO01000101.1 GCA_007120465.1 Nitriliruptoraceae bacterium | reverse complement strand
TGGGTCGCGGCGTGCGGCAGTCCGTGGGTGCCACCGACCGCGTGGCAGAGGCGGTGGTGAAGCCCGGTCCGCACGCGCGCCAGGCACGTCCCGGCGAGGTAGGCGCCGACGAGGGCGTCCGAGCGTGCCTCGAGGTCGGTCGGCGCGTCCACCACCCGCGGCAGCGCGTCGGCCAGCACGCCGATCGCCGTCGCGGCGAGCACGCTCGTGACCGGTTCGTCCGGCGCGGCCCACAGGGCCTCCACGGCCTGCGCCACCGCGTTCATCCCGCTGGCCGCCGAGCTCGCGACCGGCAGCCCGACCGTCAGCTCGGGGTCGTACACGACGACCTGCGGCAGCACCGCGGGGTCCCGACCGGTGCGCTTGTGTGCGCCGGTGATGCCGTAGATCGGGGTCATCTCCGAGCCTGCGTAGGTCGTCGGGACCGCCACCAGCGGCAGGCCGGACTCCAGCGCGATCGCCTTGCCGAGCCCGGTCGCGGACCCGCCGCCGATCGTCACGAGCGCGTCGGCCGCCACGTCCTGCGCCGTCGCGACGGCCGATCGGACCAGCTCCTCGGGGACGTGCTGGCGCACCTCGTCGACCACACCGGCGAGGAGCGGACCGAGGTCGGCACGCACCCGCGCGACCGCGTCCCGGCCCGACGCCCCGCTGACGACCAGGACCCGACGTGCACCGAGGTCGCGGCACTCGTCGGCGACGCGCGCCAGGCTGCCCGGGCCGAACACGACCCGGCCGGCGAAGCTCACCGCCTCGAAGGCGCGGATGGGGCACCTGCCTGCCGCTCGGATGATTGCACACGCAACGAACGGTGCGAGCCTCGCCGAGCCGGCGCGATCCGTCAAGTCCGGCGCGACCCAGCAGACTCGCGCGCGGAACCGTACGACGCCAGCGCGCGCCACGCGGCCACCCGTCCCAGCGCGGTCCGGTTACCGTCCACGCATCACCACGAGGTGGACACGTGACGGACCACACCGCCCCACGCCCGTCGACCGCCCAGCCGTCGCCCGGCCAGCCGTTGACCGATGCCGAGGTCACGGCCTACCTGGCGCGGATCGGGCACCCGCCCGTGCACGCACCCGATGCCGACACGCTCGCGACCCTCCAGGACGCGCACGTGCGCCGCGTGCCCTTCGAGAACCTCGACATCCACCTCGGACGACGGCTGTCGCTGTCGATCGGCGACCTGCACGCCAAGGTCGTCGGTGAGCACCGTGGCGGGTTCTGCTTCGAACTGAACGGCCTGTTCCACGCGCTGCTCGTCTCCCTCGGGTACGACGCGCGGCTGGTCGAAGCGCGGGACCTCGAGGAGGACGGGAGCCTCGGGCCGCGGTTCGATCACGCCCGGATCCTGGTGGCGCTGGACGAGCCGCTGCTCGTCGATGTGGGGACGGGCGCCTCGCCCCGGGGCCCGATCCGGCTGCGTGACGAGCCGCAACAGGTCGGGCACATCCGCTACCGCGTCCGGGAGGTCGGTGGCCGGTACGTCTCGGAACGTCTCGACGGTGACGACTGGACCACCGGCTGGTCCTTCGACGCGACGCCCCGCCGGCTCGACGAGTTCGAGGAGCGCTGCACCTACCACCAGACCTCCCCCGACTCGCACTTCACGCACAACCCCCTGTGCACGCTGGTGACCGAGGACGGGCACGTGACCCTCGCGGACCGGCAACTGCTCGTGACCCGCGGCGATCACCGTGAGGAGTCGTGGGTGGACGAGCCGCTGGCGGTGTTGGCCGACCGCTTCGGGGTGCGGGTGCCCCGCTGGCCCGGCACGGCGGGGTCGTGACCTCCGGCGGCGGGACCGTCGCCGACGTCAGCCAGGTCGCGATCAGCGCACGACGATCGTGATCTCCCCGCTGGGATGCAGCGTGCACAGCCCCTGGATCGTGCCCGGCGAGGTGAACGTCTGGCGGACGGTCTGCCCGGCGCCGACGTAGTAGGGGCCGACCTCGTGGGGGACGTCGTCGAGGTTGCGGATCTCGAGGGTGTCCCCGACGGAGACCTCCAGGGTACGGGGCAGGAGCTCGACCGCCTCGCCGGCCTCGATGCGGGCGGCGGTGCCAGCGGGCACCTCGATCTCGATCACCTCGGAGCGCAGGCTCGCGACCAGGGCGACCAGCAGCAGGATCACCGCGGGGGCCGCCACCAGGGCGGCGATCAGGAGGGGGCCGCGGCGGGAGGTTCTGGGGGTGGCGCTCATGGCAGCTCCAGGATGGTGCGCAGGGTCAACAGGTCACCGTCGGTCGGTGCGGCCGACAGCTCCACCTCCCACGGACCGGGGTCGGGGAGCATGAGGGCGTAGCTGAGGTGGTGGTTGGGGGTCACCACGAACATCTCCGAGGTGGTGGTCCCTCCCGCCGACGAGACGACGGCGTCGATGCGCTCGAAGGGGACCGGCGCGCCGTCCGCGTCCCAGGTGTAGACGTGGATCTCGTTGCGTCCGGACTGCACCGGCGCGACGGTCAGGTCGAAGGCGATGCCCTCGACCACCAGCCGTTCGGCATGCAGGTCCACAGCCGGGTCGGGTGCGACCAGGACGCCGGCCACGGGTCCGGCGATCAGCACCAGCAGGACGACCCCGAGCACCGACGCCGGCCGGATGCGGAGGACCAGGAGCAGCGCCACCACCGTCGTGGCGGCGAGGACGAGGGTCACCACCAGCGCGGTCACGAGCCCGTCGGCGCCGCCGGCCGCCGGCATCGCCACCGGCACGGTGACGAGCGCGACCAGCGCGAGGGCCGCGACCCCAGCGCCGGGTCGCGTCGTGCCGGCACCCTCCGCCGGTGCGGCGACCGCCGCGTCGAGGATCCGGGCGGCCACCAGCACCAGCAGACGGGCGAGCGCGGCCAGTCCACGGCGCTCCTGGAGCACCACCACCGCCCCACCGGCGGCGAGGAACTGCAGGGTCACCTCCAGCACCGTGGCCGCGACCGCCACGGTCCACACCGCTCGCCGTGCGCGGTCCACCCGCGGGCGCAGCGCCAGGACCACCAGGGCCACCACGGCCACGGCGGCGACCCCCAGCGCGACCACGACCGCGAGGTCCCACGGCGACCGTTCGGTCGCCCGCAGGACCTCGACGGGGTCGATCGCGGGTGTGGCAGCGATCACCGGGCAGCTCCGTGGGCTCAGACCTCCGTGGACTCAGACCTGGGCGCGGACCTCGGCCGTGACCGTCACGTCCCCGGCGTGCTCGAAGGTCAGCGTCACCTCGAAGCGATCACCCACCTCGAGGTCCTCCACCAGATCGATCAGCATGATGTGCAGACCGCCGGGCACCAGTTCGACGGTCTCTCCCGCCGGGATCTCGATCGCGTCGATCTCGCGCATGCCCATCATCGGGGCGCGGTGCTCGCCGTCGTGCATGCCCTCCTCGCCGTGTTCCATGGCGCCGTCGTGGCCGTCCTCCTCGCCGTGTTCCATGGCGCCGTCGTGCATGCCCTCCTCGCCGTGTCCCATGTGACCGTCGTCCGCATCGTCGTCCTCGAGCCGGAAGGTCTCGTGGACCTCGACGATCTCGGCGACGTCCGGAGGCACGCTGGCGCGCACCAGGGCGTCGTCCCGGTCGGTGGGGTTCTCGATCGTCAGGTAGACGGCCGCGACGCCGGCCCGGCGGGGCGACATGCGGCTCCGTACGTCGGTGATCAACAGCTCGCTGGCCGCGGGGTCCTCCTGATCCGCGGCGGCGTCCTGCGTGGCGGCGTCGTCGTCGGCGGGCGGCGTTCCGTCGGTGCCCCCACAGGCCGCGAGCAGCAGTCCCGCAGCCAGGATGAGGGCGAGGGGTCCGTTCCGTTGGGTCCTCATGGTGTGGCGTTCTCCAGGTGTCGGCGGGCGACCCCCGCCGTCGATCAGAGACCCGAGCCCGTGGCTCGGGTCACAGCAGCGCGCGCATCAGCTGGGCGAAGTCCTCCCAGCTGACACCGAAGGGCACCTCGCGGATGACCTCGCCGCGGTCATCGATCACGTAGGTGATCGCCGAGTGCGCGACGTCGTAGCGGTCATCGCCCGGTGCGTGGGGTTCGATCTCGTAACGCACCCCGAGGTGCTCCGCGACCGCGTCCAGGGACGCGCGGTCCGGAGCCGTCAGGGCGAGGGTGGAGCCGTCGAAGAAGTGGCCGAGGTACGACCGCAGGCGCTCCCCGTCGTCGCGTTCGGGGTCGACGGTGACGAATGCGACCGTCGTCCGGCTCGCGAGGTCCTCGCCGACGTCACGCTGCGCCTGGGCGAGGTCGGCCATCGTCATCGGGCAGACGTCGGGGCACGAGAGGAAGCCGAAGTACAGGAACGTCAGCTCGCCCTCGGCTGGCACGACCTCGACCTCCCGCGCCCCGTCCGGGTCGCTGTGGTCGAGGAAGGTCACCCCCGCGACGCTCGGTGCCGGGTCCCGCGTGATGCCGGGGAGCTCCTCCTCGCCCCACAGCATCGAGACGCCCCCCGCACCGAGCGCGATCACGACGAGCAGGACCCCGCCGATGATCGTGAGCTGTCGTCGCATGCCGTCCCTCGCGGATGGTGTCGTCCGGGAAGGAGCACCTCCCGGCTCGGAAGCGCGACCGGATCGGTGCTCGCCACCCAGGTGGTCGTGTGTCGCGGCGGGCAGGTTCCCGCGATCTCGGAACCGGGCCGGTTCCTGTTCCTGAAGGTGGGTGTGCATGCGCATCACACGTCCCGCCGGTGGGTCGCCAGGCTCGCCACGCCCAGCGGGAACAGGACCCACCAGGCGAGCGTCGCTCCCAGGAGCCACACCGTGCCCTCACGACCGAAGGTCGCGGTGAGGTACGCGCCGAAGGGGCCGAGCGCCGCCGCACCGTCGACCAGCAGCAGGGCCAGCACCCGTGCGGCCTCGAGCGGGTTGACCAGCACCGCGGCCAGGAGCCCGGCGGGGCCGAGCCGCAACCCCGGCGCCACCCCGGCCAGCAGCAGGTCCAGACCGAGCGCCAACAGCAGCCACAGGGCGGCGGCGGCGGCCGTCGCCTGGTGGTGGGTGCTCGACACCGCCGAGAGCATCACGCCCAGCGCGACGGCGGTGGCGGCCGCCGCCAGGCTGATCGCCAGCACCGCCCCGAGCGCGGCGACGTCGGCCGCGGTCGCGACCATCGAGATGACGAGGGTGCCGGCCCCGAGGCCGAGGGCCACGACGGCCCACACCGCCAGCACGCACCCGAGGAACGCCGTCAGCGGCAGGGCGGCCCGCGCGACGGGCTGGCTGGCGAACATCGCGAGCAGGCCACGCTCGC
>SKNO01000184.1 GCA_007120465.1 Nitriliruptoraceae bacterium | reverse complement strand
TTGGGCCGGTGACCGAGGGGGATCCCCACGGCGGGCATCCTCCTCGAGGTGGTCTGTACGGAACAGGTCGTTGATCGCCTCCCAGTCGGCGACATCGGTCGCCGGGCGGACCCTCGACTCCGGCGCGCCGACGTGTGTCGTTGACGGCAACACGAGTTGGAGTTGGCGTTCGAGCTGCCAGTCGTGCAGCGTCAGCAGCGCCTCAGATTCGGCAGGGGCTCCATCATCGATGATGACGCGACGGTGGGCAGCCGCTGGTGGTGTCCGCTCTTCGCCGACGAGCGCTTCCAGCGCCGCGCCAGCGTCGTGCCTGACGCGGTGGACGAAGTTGCCGAGGGGATGCTCTGGCGCGGTCGGATGGCTCACCTCCTGGAAGTGATCCTGCTGGACCGTCACCCCGCCCAGCGACCAGAAGCCGACCACGGTGCGCACGAGGCGAGCCGTCAGATCATACGAGTCGAGGGATCCCATCTGTGCTCCGTTGATCGAGCGGAGTGAAGCAGCTTCGCCACGCACCGTTCGCCGTCCGAGGTGCGGTCAGCCACGGGTGGTGGGGCCGCTGGCTGAGCGTCGCCCGATCGATCAGGCAAGACTCTCTCAGTGTGATCGAGGGGCGACCGGAGGAGGCGGCGGTGCGCTGCCGCATCGCTAGCGCTTGACATCCGTTAGAAGATCTATGCGCGGACGATGTGCATCGCCCATCCCGCCCATCATCACGACTGCCGAGCGCTTGACCGGGCAGCCGTGATGGTTCGTAGTGGTCAACGGGCCCCAGTTGCACCGGCGAGGTAAGTGGCGACGATGTCGGTGGGGTTTCGGTCGAGCGCGCCGCGGGCCCGGTCGTAGCGGCGGGTCTGGCGAGGGGCGGCGTGGCGCGCGAGGTCCTGGACGTCACGCAGGCTGCACCCGGCGGCGGTGATCGCCGCGTGCCGCAGCGAGTGCGGGGAGACCACCTTGTCGATCCCGGCACGGTTCGCGAGCCGACGCACGATCCGTCCAGCAGCGCGCCGATCCAACCGGCTGCCATCATCGCGAGCAAGCAGCGGCCCGTCGGTGCGTTCCCCGACGGCGCTGTCGATCGCCCGCATCGTTCTCGGAGCGAGCGGGATCAGCGCTGGCTGGTTGCCCTTGCCAACGATGCGCAGGGTGCGGTGGCCGTTCGCGAGCGCGAGATCGCTCAGGTCCGCGCCACAGGCTTCGGAGACACGGAGCGCGTTGAGGGCGAGCAGGCAGGCCAGCGCGTGGTCGTTGCCGCCGGACAGCCCGGCCTGGACGAGGAACGCACCGGGCTCTGCGCGGTCGAGGGCAAGCCGGGTGGACTCCTGGGAGATCTTGGGACGACGAACGTGGACCGCCGGGGAGTGCTCGAGGAGCTGTTCCTCGACGCAGTAGCGGTAGAAGCCGGTGATCACGACCAGCCTGAGGGCAACGGTGGCCGGGGCGAGACCAAGCGCTTCGAGGTCGCGGGCGTAGAGCTCCACGTGGGGGCGGCAGACGTCTGCCAACGGTTCGAGCTGGTGCTGGGCGCACCAGTCGAACCGCAGACGCAGCTGGGTCGCGTACGCCTGCCGGGTTCCTGGGGACGAGTAGCCGGCTACGAACGCCACGGCGGCCCACTGGGCCGTACCGGCCTGGCGGTAAGGAAGGTCGAGCGTGACGGTGGACATGCTGGCTCCCTGGCGGCGGGGTATGACGCCACCACCATCAGCCTGCGCTCGCCCCGCCAGAGCGAGCTGGCCTCCGACCGGCAAGCGACCTCTTGTGGACAGCGGGGACGGCCACCGGTCAGCGGCGTACGATCGGAGGCACCCGAGCGAGGCCGACGACCATGACCGACGAGCAACGCGCCTTGATCGTCCGTGACCCCCAGGTGTGCCACGGTCAGGCGACCGTGCGCGGCACCCGCATCCTGGTCAGCATCGTCCTCGACGCGCTGGCGGATGGGATGACCGAAGACGAGATCCTCGCGGAGTACGCGACGCTGACGGTCGAAGGCATCCGGGCGGCCGCGGCCTACGGCGCTGAGCTGGCACGAGACGAGTACCCCGCCGTCGCCTCCACGTGAGTATCAAGCTCGACGAGAACCTGCCGGACTGGGCCATCGACGTGTTGGCTGGTATGGGCCACGAGGTGGACACGGTCCGGGACGAAGGCCTTCGAGGGGCGAAGGACCCGGCGGTACTCGCCGGTGCGACGGCCCACGATCGGCTGCTTGTCACACTCGACCGTGGGCTGGGCGACATCCGGGCCCACCCGCCGGGCACCCACTCCGGAGTGCTGGTGATCCGCCTCGACCATCAGCCCCCACGCGCGATCCGACAAACCGCCGAACGCATCGCTACGAGCGTCGAACTCAACGACCTGCGAAGGTGCATCGCGGTCTGGCGCGACGGTGAGCTGCGCGTCCGCCGCCCCGAGCCCTGACCGCGGCAGCAGGGCTCCCCAAGGTGCGGAGCGTTCTGCGCCGTCCGGGAGACGGCAGACACGCACATCATCGCGGTTCGGTGCGCGATCGCCAGTAGCCAGGACGTCGGCGGGCGTGAGCCACCGCGAGGACCCGCAGCTCCTGGGATGTGACCAGGTACGCGATGCGGTATGGGAAGCGGGAGACCGGGAACTGGCGGACCGAGAGGCTGGCCGGCACGCCGGGAACGGAGAGTCGGGCGTCCGGCCAGGCCGCAATGTGCTCGATGGCCCGGTCTACTGCCGTGAGGAAAGCCCGGCCCAGACCGGATCGCTGAGCTTCGTACCAGATCGCGGCTTCCTCAAGCTCGGCCGACGCCTCCGGCTCGAAGAGGACCCGTCGGCTCACCCGTCTGTCAGCGCTCGCCCGACACGGCCACGGACCTGGCCCCAGTCCTCCCCCGGCGCTTCGCCGGCCAAGACCCGTCGTGCCCGTCGCTCGAGCGCTTCCGCCCACGCATGCTCGACGGCCGCTTCGTCGTCCTCAGCAGGTCCCTCAAGGCTTACCAACAGCTCGGCGATCAGGCCCGCACGCTCTTCCTCGGAGAGCGAGAGAGCCTCGCGAAGCAGCGACTGCGCGTGATCGGTCATGGGGCGATCGTACCGCTCGGCGGCGACGCGCCGGCCGCTGATCCACAGCGACCGCCGCCCCGCTGCACCTCCCGAGACGGCGGCTCCGGTCACGTCGAACCATGTGCGCATCGGCGGCTGAGCCCTTCCGCACATCGTCACGGCGATGCAGCTGCAACCGCCGGTCTGGAGCGGTCGCAGCGCGACTTCTTCCCAACGCGATCAACACGGGCCTCCCGGGCAACCAACAGGGTGCCTCGGTGCGTTCACGACGCACACGGCCGACAGTTCGATGCGCCCCCGGCGCCCCGGGATCGAGGAGCCCACCATCACACCTTGCCGCCGTACCCATCCCGGCTTGACCACCGCCCGAAGGGCTCGGGCGTCGTCGCGCACCGGGTCACACCGCTGCCTGGTGGGGCGAGAGGACTCCCGCCGGATCGACGCGGCGGCGGAGATCCGTGAGGCGCTGGTAGGCCATCGGGTCGAAGGCGTCTGGGGTCCGCGCCTGGTCGTCGCGATCGAGGAAGTTGAGGTAGGCGCCCTGTCCGTGCGGAGCCAGACCGTCGAGGCATGCCCGTGCCCAGGCGGGCTCGTCCTCCGCGAGCGGCTCGTCGGGCAACCAGACCGCGTTGACCACGATCTCGTGCGCCAAGTGCCGGCGGGTGTAGGCGGTGGACCGCGGGTCGACGTCGCCGACCTGCCCGCCGAGGTGGAACATCACCGCGAAGCTGCGCCGGGAGTGGGCCCGTGGCAGATGGTCGACCAGCGCGTCGATCGCTGCGTCCGACAGGGTGGGGACGCCGGTCGCCTTCCAGTAGTAGTGCCAGCCGTGGGGCACGGTCGCGTCGATGCTGGACTGGAGGTTGGTGTAGGGCCGGTACCGGACGCGGTCGAGCAGCGGACGACCGAACTCGCGGAGCGGGGCCAGCAGCCGCTCGGCGGTGCCCGGTGGCGCCAGTGCCAGCATCCCCACGATGCAGACGAGTCTGCCATGCAGCTCGACCGGAAGGTGCGGGTCGTCTGGGACCCGGCGCAGCGTCACGATCGTGGCGACCTCGCGGGGGGCCGTGGCGACGAACTCGCGGTAGGCCGTCAGGATCTCCCGCGCGTCCTCGAGCGCCCACACCACCGGCCCGGCGAGCACCTCGCGCTCGATCGGGTGGAGCCGGAAGGTGAAGGAGGTGACCACGCCGAGCCCGGCCCCACCCCCGCGCAGCCCCCAGAACAGCTCGGCTTCCTCGGTGGCGCTGGCCGTCAGGGTGCCACCCTCGGCCGTGACGACCTCCGCCGCCAGCAGGTTGTCGACGGCGAGCCCGTGTCGGCGCATGAGCCACCCGATGCCCCCGCCGAGGGTCAGCCCCGAGACGCCCGTGTGCGACACGATGCCGCCCGTCGTCGCGAGGCCCAGGGCCTGGGTTGCCGCGTCGAGCTCCCCCCACAGCACACCGGGCTGGACCGTCGCGGTCCTCCGGGCCGGATCCACCGCGATCCGCTTCATCGCGGCGAGGTCGATCACCAGCCCATCGTCGCATACCGCCGCACCGGCGACGCCGTGACCGCCGGCACGCACGCTGATCGGCAGGTCACCGTCACGAGCGAAGCGCAGCGCGGCCGTCACGTCGGCGGTGGACAGGCACCGGGCGATGTAGCGTGGCCGACGGTCGATCCCGCCGTTCCAGACCGCGCGGGCCTGGTCGTAGCCGGGGTCGTCGGGGGCAACCACCGCGCCCTGGAAGCCCGGGATGGCCGCAGGTCGGGAAGGTTGCCGCTGCTCGCGGCTCGCTGGCGGTGGTGGTCGGGGGACGGCCTCGAGCGGCAGCTCGTCGGGTGCGCCCGGCATCCGGCGTGCCTCGTCCCGCTGGCGGGCATGCCGCTGCGGGCTCGCGTTCCAGGTCGGCAGCGCCCG
Source organism: Nitriliruptoraceae bacterium (assembly GCA_007120465.1). Taxonomy (GTDB): domain Bacteria; phylum Actinomycetota; class Nitriliruptoria; order Nitriliruptorales; family Nitriliruptoraceae; genus CSSed11-175R1. The sequence continues at coordinate 38,152 of SKNO01000184.1, read as the reverse complement.
CCGCAGCTCGGCGGGACCGCTGATCTGCAGCCCACCGGAGCGCAGGGCCACCTCCCACTCGAGCAAGCCGAGGTGCCACCGGGCGAAGACGACCGGATCAACGATGGACACGGTCAGATCGTCGCCGAACCCCGGGTCGAAGCGGCAGATCTCGGCGCCTGCGTGCTCGATGTGCAGCCACAGTTGCTCGGGCCGGTCATCGCGCTGGAAGTCGAACCGCACCACGACCCGGCGTGTGGGCAACAGGTCGTGCCGCAGGTACGCCTGGGACCACGACCACAGCACGGTCTCGGGATCGGCATGCTCGGGGGTGACGTCGGTCCAGTCTTCGGCCCACGTGCCGATGGCGCCGAGCACGGCCCACAGCTCGCGCCCGGCGCGCGTCGGCTCGTACAGCGACCCGCGCCCGCCCGGCTTCGGAGAGATGACGATGACGCCGGCGCGCTCGAGCTCGCGGAGCCTGCGGGTGAGCAGCGCGCGAGACAGTCCGGGCGCGCCAGCCGCGATGTCGTTGAAGGTGCGGCAGCCCAGCAGGAGGTTGCGCAGGATGATGGGCGTCCAGCGCTCCGCGAGGATCTCCGAGCCCCGCGCGATCGGGCAGAACTGGCCGTAGTTGCGCATGCCAGGAGCCTTTCGTCCACGGGTGCCGTCTGACTAGTTCCGTTCGTGAACCTAGACCGTGCACGCCCGTCGTGGACCTCGGGGTTCACATCTTGTCCTTGGAGCGGCCGCGACCGGCCCGCAGGGTGGAACCGTCCGTCAGAGAGCGAGAGGAGCGAGCGATGGATGCACCGTTCATCTACCTCAACACCACCGGGATCAAGGAGGGGCAGCTCGAGGCCTGGATGAAGTACTTCGCCGAGTTCGCCGAGTTCATCGAGGCGAATGAGCCGCGGCTGCTCCACTTCGGGACCTACGTCAACGAGGAGGGCACCGAGCAGACGATCGTGCAGGTCCACCCCGATCCGGAGTCGATGGCGTTCCACATGGGGCTGCTCGCCGACCACGCGTCAGCGGCCGCGGACTTCCTCGACTTCTCGACGACCCGGTCGCAGGTGTACGGCGAGCCCGACCCCTCCGTGCTCGAGCAGATCCGTGGGTTCGCACCACACATCCCCGTGACGGTCGGCACGCCCGGAGGCGGCTTCGCCCGCTTCCTCGCCGGGTGACCCCCGCTCGAGCGGGCCACGCTCCCTGCCGGCGTGCCGCCGGACGCGGGAACCGGGACGCGTTGTACCCGCCGTGAGGGCCGACACCGCGCCTGCGTACACGACCAGCCACCATCCGGGCATCGCGGCCAGGACGGAGGCGACCAGCGGCAGCACCAGGTTGACGGTGGCCTCAGGTCCGGCGCTGTCCCGCACGAGGCGCGCGATCGTGCATCGCGGTCGCGAAGGTCGCGCAGACCTCGAGGAAGCCGCCGGCCACGGCGTCACGTTCCGGGCCGCGGGTACGGGGAACGTCGTCACGTCGCGATCAGCGGGAGCGACGGCCGCTGGACGCCGCGGAGGCTCGTCCCACCCACACGAGGGACGCCATGGGACGATGCCTCGTGATGGTGACATCGGCTACCGGCGCTCACCGCGAGCAGCATCCCCGGTGGTCTCCAGTGGTTGCTACTACCGCAGGATGCAGCCTCACGTGACGTGAGGGTCAAGGCCCGACGCAACACCGCATACCCGAGATGCCGGACGCAGCGACGGGCGTCCGTCACCTCCGACCCACCCGGTCGACACCCACCCGCCCACCGGTCCTGTCGAAGACCACCACACACGCCGCCTCGACGGGTTCGAGTCACCCGCAACACCCGCCGGGTTCGCGGCGCGGTGCCTGGACGCCTCCAGGTTCCGCACGGTCGACGCGCTCGGCGTGGTTGACCGATTCCCACGCCGCCGTGGGACATGCCCTGACACCGCTCGCTGACACCGGGAGCGCCACCTTGCCGACCGCACCGGCGCCTACGACAGCCCGGACCCCGGCGCTGACCGGTCGCCGCCCCGATCGATCGGGGACGGCTCGTCGGCAGCAGGGATGGCGGTGGGCTCCGTGGCCGCTCTCGGTGGGTCCGGTGCCCGTGGCGGTGCCGTGGCGGAGAAGAGGGTCCCCGTCGACGACGCAGGTAGCGCCGGCGCTACCCGACGGCGCCGCAGCACCAGTACCCCGACACCGCCGAGCACGACCAGGATCAGTGCCAGGAGCCCCCACAACCACCAGACAACGCCCGCGGTCGATGCATCCTCCAGGCGGAGGACCAGGCGGAGGTCCTCACCCGCGAACACATCCCAGGTGACAGCCTGATCATCGATGGGGACACCACCACGGAGCGTCTCCCGCTCGCCTTCGTGGCGCACCGTCATCGTTCCGCCGACGTCCAGCATCCCCGGCGGGGCGTCCTCCGCGGCGAGGTCGATGGACGCGAGCGACAACTCGTAGGTGTCCGTCCCGACGCGGGTGAACGACCCGCCGTTGAACTGGTCGTCGAGGAGGCGGTCGAGCGCATCGACATCGGATGCTGCCGCGGTCAGTTCGACCCGCTGCGCATCGGGATCGGAGGTGTCGCCCGAGGTCGACACCACGCGGACACCGTCGAGTTCGGCGACATCGGCCTCGAAGGCCTCGATCAGCTCGTCCGGTGTGGAGAACATGGCGGCTGCCTGGCGGTCGTACACCAGCACGCTCGTGAACCGGCCGCTGCCATCGGCGTGGATGGTCAGCTCATGGTCCAGCGTGAACTCGCAGGCCGCGAGGGCCAGTGCGAGCAGCACCGCGATCAGCAACCGGAACCTGACCCCAGGGCGCATCGACGTTCCCCCTCCCCTCGGTAGGTCACGGTAGTGGACCGCTCCCCCTCAGGTGCCGGACCGAGGCGCACCACGCACCACGGACGCGACCGTCGTTGGCCACAGGAGGCGGCTCGGTGGGTCGACGAGTCCGACCACACGGGTGAGCCGAGACGTCAGTCGTGGATCGTCGGTCGCCGCGGCCTGGAGCCGTGCGAGGTAGCGGTTGAGTATCCGGGTGGAGAGGGGGCGGCGGCCCTCGACGGCCTCCACCGCCAGGTCGGATCCGATGGCGAGCTGCCAGGCCGTGTCGATCACCGTGGCGACGTCCCGGAACCAGGCGCGTGCTGACGGACAGGTCCCGGCACGAAGACGCGCCTGGAGGAGCTGTGCCTCCATCGCCGCGACGGACATGCCCTGACCGTAGATCGGGTTGAACGAGCACACCGCGTCGCCGGCGACCAGCAGGCCGCCCGGGAGATCGTCGAGTCGTTCGTACCGGAGTCGCCGGTTGGCCGGGAACCGGTACGGGGCCGGATCATCGATCGCCCGGCCGGCACCGATCGCCTCATGGATGTCCGGGATCGGCAACTCCTCGGCGAAGCGTTCGAAGCTGGCGCCGTCGGCCGGTGCCCGATCGCCGGCCATCGCGAACAGCGTCACGAGCCAGGTGCCATCCTCCACGTAGGTCATGGCCCCGCCACGTGGCCCGGCGGGGGTCGGTCCGACCAGCACGTGGTGGTCACCGTCCAGGACCCCGTCGGGGAGCTCGTAGCGGCGGGTGGCGTAGCGCACCTGGACGTCGAGCTCCTCGACCTCGGGCGGACGGTGGCGCAGCTCCGCCAGCCAGCTCGGCACGGGTGACCGGCGTCCGGTGCAGTCCACGACGACCTCGGCCGGCAACACCTCGGGATCGCCCCCGTTCGAAGCGGCGAGCTCGACCCCCTCGACCCGACCACGGTCGTCACTGACGGCGAGACCGACGATGCGCACGTTGTCACGCACCGAGATGCGGCGCTCCTCGCACACGCGCCGGCGCACGTGTGCCTCCACGAAGGGACGGCTGGCGAAGACCACGCGGTGACCGGTGTGCGCCGGCGCAAGGCGGTGCCCGTTGAGGCACATCCGGATGCGGTCGGTGTCGCCGGCCGTCGCACCGCCGGCACACAGCTCCTCCAGCAGGCCCGGGAACAGCGTCTCGAGCGCCTCCACCCCCGACGGCAGCAGCAGGTGCAGGTGCCGGTCCTGGGGTACGCCCGGGCGGTGGTCGGTTCCGACGGGGAGCCGGTCACGGTCGACGATCGTGACCCGCTCGAACCCTGCGGTCAACGCCTTTGCGACGGCGAGACCGGCCATGCCGGCGCCCATGACGACGGCATGGCCGGTCCCCGCCGGGGCGTCTGAGCCCGGTTCGGTGGTTGCGCGCATCCGAGGCACGGTCAGCGCTCGATGCCGCACCGTTCGTCGAGTGCGGCCCCCTGCTCCGCGTCCACCGGCAGGGTCAGGCCACCTTCGGGCGGCACCCCGAGGAAGGTCGCGATGACGACGGTCTCCTCCGTGTCGCTCGGGTTGTAGGCCATGTGGACGTTGTCGCCGCCCGGATCGACGAACGCTTCGCCGACCTCGTAGGGGCGCTCCACGCAGTCGTCAGCGTAGATGTAGATGAACGCGCCGTCCTCATCGCCCTCGGCGACCGCCGCCAGCACCGGCCCGGGATGGGTGTGCCAGGGGAACGCCGCGCCGGGCTGGATCGTGATCTCCACGACGGCGATGTGCGAGGCGTCGCGGAGGTTGATGACCTCCGTCGACCGGTGGTCGGGCCTGTCCCTGACCTGGACGGCGACGTCGTCGGGGAACGTGTGCCGTTGCGTCAAGGGTTCTGCGGTGATCGGCGGCTCGTCGGCGCCCGACGGGCCGGTCGTCAGGGCGAGCAGCGCGCCGGCTGCGAGGGCCAGCAGGCCCACAGCGGCAACGGTGCGCGTGATGCGGGTGGTAGGTGTCGTGGGCGTGTTCGCCTGCATGGCATCTCCTTCCTCTTCGGGTTGTCCCTTGCTGTCGTCGCGACGTGGGGCAGCAGCCCGAACGTGCGCGGTGTCACTCCTTCCGACCCCAGGTGAGGGCATGCACCGGGGCGAGCTCGGCGGATCCGAGGTCGGTGAACCCGTGGCGCGTGAGCAGGTCGTCGTAGACGTGGCGCGGCAGCAGTTGATCGTCGATCTGTGCCTCGAAGAACTGGATCGCCGCCATGATCCGACCGGGCACGCTGGCCAGGCCGTCGTCGGTGTCCGGGAACGGGAAGTCCGAGATCACGAACCAGCCACCGGGCGCCAGTGCCCGATGGACGCGCGCGGTGACCCGGTCGATGTCCCGACACTCGTGCATCGAGATGTTGTTGATGACAAGGTCGAACTCCTCCCGGTGGTCGAGCTCCTCGAGGGGTGTGTGGACGAGCTCCACCCGGTCCTCGAAACCCGCCTCGGCCACGGCCTTGGCCGCCCGGTCGAGCGACGTGCGGTCGCCGTCGGCTCCCGTGATCGTGACGTTCGGGTACAGCTCGGCGAGGCGTACCAGCCCCGCTCCCGCTCCGCAGGCCGTGTCGAGGACACGCGCCGGCCCCTGGAGCAGGTCGGCCACGCCCGGCACCTGGCGCAGCCCACCGGGGATCAGTCGCACGTAGAACGGCAGCCCGGTCGCGGCGACGCCGCCGATGAAGTCCGGGCTGCACTGGTCCCACCACGTCCGTTCGCCGGTCGCCAGGCGCTCACCGAACCGGTCGAAGATCTCCGGGTGCTCGAAGATGCGGACCACGGCGCCGACGTGCGCGGGGTGATCGCCGGTCAACAGCAGGTCGTCGAGGTGCTCTGCCAACCGGAGCCGCTCGCCGTCGCGTTCAAGCAGCCCGGTGGCGATGGCCGCTCGGCACCACACCTCGGCGTAGAAGGGATCGATGTCGGCCTCGACCGCCAACCCGTCAGGCGTGAGTCCCTCGTCGGTGTCGGCGAACGCCTCGATCAGGCCCGCCCGCAGTCCCAGCTGGATCGTGCGGGTCCCGACGTAGCCGGCGACCTGCCCCAGCAGCATCCCCGCCTGCTGCGTGAGCTCCGGGCCTGCCCCGGTCGCTTTCGAACTCCCCAGTGTCGACATGTGCGCTCCTCCGACGCTCCGTTCGGTGCCCTCTCGGGCCGACCCGCGCACCATCGGCGGTGATGGTCGATGCGCGGTCAACGCCGGGTCGACGCTCGTACACTCGGGCGAGGTGGAGCCCAGGAGACGAGGGGCGAGGTGAGTACCCTCGACATCGGCGTTCTCGGTGAGCTGACCGTCGCGCGCGACGGCCAGCCGATCAGCGTCACGGGCCCTGGGCGTCGGGCGCTGCTGGCACTCCTGGCGGCCAACGCCGGACGCATCGTCACCATCGACCGGATCGTCGATGGGCTCTGGGGCGACGCGCCTCCGGCCTCGGCGGTCAAGGTCTTGCAGACCCATGTCTCGCAGCTCCGCCGGACGCTCGAACCCGACCGCGGGGGCGACTGGCAGGTGGTGGTCACCCACCCGTCGGGCTACACGCTTGCGGCAGGACCCGATGCCGTCGACGCCAGCCGGTTCGAGGCAGCGGTCCGGGCCGCGTCCGAACTGCCGCCCGCCGATTCGGTCGGCCCGTTGCGCGACGCACTCGCACTGTGGCGGGGCGCGCCGTACGCGGGGATCGACCGGCCCTTCGTGGCCACCGAGGCCGCGCGGCTCGAGCAGCTCAGGGCCTCGGCCCTGTCGCGCTGCCTGGCGGGGGAACTGGCACGTGGCCGTCACCGCGAGGCGAAGGCCGAGCTGCGTGCCCTCGCCGGCGAACATCCCCTCGACGAGTCGGTGGCGGAACTGCTCATGCTCGCGCTGTACCGCAGCGGCCAGCAGGCCGAGGCGCTCCACGTCCACGCCGAGCTGCGGCGCCGCCTCGCCGAGGAGCTCGGCACCGATCCCGGCCCCTCGATCGTCCGGCTGCACGAGCAGGTCGTGCGGCACGATCCGGCCCTCGCCGTCACGACGACCCCCGGGTCAGCAGGGTCGCCGTCGAGCACCCAGCACGGGGGCGGGAACCTGCCACCACCGCGGTCGAGCTTCGTCGGACGCGAGAACGAGATCCGTGCGGTCGCGGCGATGGTCCGCCGCCACCGCCTCACCACGCTGGTCGGCGCCGGCGGTGCCGGCAAGACGCGCCTGGCGCTGCGTGCCGCTGGCAAGGCCGCCACCGGTTTCGAGAGCACGTGGCTGGTGGCGCTCGGGCCGCTGGACGATCCCGACCACCTCGCCGGGCACTGCCTCACCGAGCTCGGACTCATCGATCAGATGGACCGGTCTCCGGACGACACCCTGCGCGGCTGGATCGCCGATCGCCACCTGCTTCTGGTGCTCGACAACTGCGAGCACCTGGCCGACGCCGTCGCCGGGCTGGTCGACCGGCTGTTGACGGCCTGCCCGCGACTGCACGTGCTGGCGACGAGCCGCCAACCCCTACGCTGTCCCGGGGAGCAGCGGTGGCGGGTACCTGCCCTGAGCGTGCCGCACGGCCCTGAGGTGGAGGCCGTCGCGGCGAGCGAATCCGGCGCCCTCTTCGTGGATCGCGCCACGGACGCCCAGCCCGACTTCGACCTCGATGCGTCGACCGCCCCGGCCATCCACCAGATCTGCCGACGGCTCGACGGCATCCCGCTCGCCATCGAGCTCGCCGCGGTGCGCATCGCCACGATGTCGGCATCCGATCTGGCCACCGGCCTCGACGACCGGTTCCAGCTGCTGACCTCCGGGAACCGGACGGCGCTGCCTCGCCACCGCACGCTGCTCGCCACGACCGACTGGAGCTACGACCTGCTGACCGCCGAGCAGCAGCGGCTGCTGTGCCGGCTGTCCACCTTCGTCGCCGACGTCGATGCGAACGCCGCCGCGGAGGTCTGCGGGTGGCCACCGCTCGACCGGCGAGGGGTGCCGGGCCTGCTCGCCGACCTGGTGGACCACTCGCTCATCGAGGCACACGAGGTGGACGGCCACACCCGCTACCGGTTGCTGGAGACCGTCCGCGAGTACGGACGCGACCGGCTCGGCGACGACGCCGAGGAGACGACCCAGCGCTACGGCGGGTGGGTGGCTCGCCTGGTCGAAGCCGTCGGGGCCAACGCGCAGCTCGACACCCCGACCTGGTACGCCCTCCTCGACGGCGAGTTCCTGCACGTGCAGGGCGCCTTCGCCGCGGCGATCCGGCGGCGGGATGCGCAGACCGCGCTGCGGATCGCGGCCGGCTCGGGCTGGGCGCCGATCATCATCGGGCGGTTCCATCGCCTGCGTGAGTGGCTCCGCGAGGCCGTCGCGCTGGCTCGTGAGGTCGACGTCGACGACCGGGTCATGGCGCAGGGCCTCTTGATGGCCGGAGCGGTGGCGGGCATCGATCAGCGCTTCGACGGCACCCTCGAGGTGCTGTCCGAAGCACGCGAGCGGTTCGAGGCGGTCGGCAGCGTCGAGGGCACCCTCTGGACGGGCTACTGGCGTGCTGCCACGCTCGGCGAGATGGGCGAGTTCGAGGCTTCGCTGCGGGAGATCGAGCACACCGCGGACGAGGCGGCCCGCCACGGGCTGGAGATCGTCGAGGCCAACGTCCGAGCCGAGCAGACCGAGCTGATCGTGGCCGCCTCGCTCGCCGCGGGAGGTCCCGACGACGATGCCCTCGTGGCCGCGGGGGCGGCCCTGAGCCGCGCCCGGGAACTGGCCGAGGCGCACGGGATGCGGGAGCTGTCCGCCCGGGTCGGTTTCAGCGAGGTGGTCCTGACCGCACTGGGTGGAGAGTCGGAGGTCGCGCTCTCGCAGGCCCACCAGCGGCTCGACGCCTGGCGGGCGTTCGGGCGGGGCAACCGGCTGATCCTCGCGCTGGTCGCCACGGCGAAGATCGCGCTCCTCGCCGATCGACCCGGCGACGCCCGGCCAGCCGCCGTCGAGGCGGTCAGGCTGATCGGCGAGTGCGCGTGGCCGGGGCCACTGCGCGGTGCGGCACAGGTACTGGCCGAGCTGTCGGCGACGCAGCACCCGGAAGCGGCCGCCATGCTGCTGGGGGCCGCGGACGCGCGGCCGCCGACGCACCGCTGGCGTGTGTTCACCGACCTCTCCGAGTTGCGCGCCAGGCTCGAGCACGCCCTCGGCCGGGAGGCCTTCGCCACGCACCACGCCGCGGGGACGAGGCTGACCCTCGACGAGGTCGTCACGCTCGCGACGGGCACCGCCACCCCCGAGTGAGCGACGGACACACCCACCGTCGTCGGTAACCCGCCCGCCTCCGGACGGGAGCCGTGGACGTACCGGGGACGCTCGCGCTACGGTGGTCGGCTCCCTCGCTGCCGCTCCCACATCCGACCGGGGCCTCGCCATGACCTCGCTGGGCGCTGCGGCGACCGGTGCGGGCGTGCCCGCGTCGGTCGTCGCCCGCATCGAAGCACAGCGTGATGCCGCCCGTGCCAACCTCGCCGCCACCGTCGCCCGCCGCGAGCGTGCCTACGCCGAACTGATCACCTCCAAGGACCCGGTCGATCAGGCGATCGCCCGGATGCACCGGGACTTCCTGCTGCAGGTCGAGGAGGTCGAGCGGTCGGAGGCGGCGATGCTGCTGGCCGCCGACACCGACGGCGACACCGTCGTCGGGAGGGTCGGCGTCTTCGACGACGAGCGCGACCTGCTGATCGTGCCGTGGCACGCGCCCGAAGGGCAGCGCTACCTCACGGCCCGCGATCGGCTGCTGATCACCGAGCGGGGCGACCAACCCCTGGCGGTGCACCGCCTGACCGCAGAGCCGGAGGCGCTGGCGGAACGGATTCGGCACGGGATGCGCACCGCCGCCCGCCGGGAGCAGATGTCCGATCCGCTGTCGACGCTGACGACCGAGCAGAGCGCGGCGCTGGAGGCGATCGCCGCGTCAGACGGCGACGTACTGCTGACCGGTCCACCCGGCAGTGGCAAGTCCGCGATCGTGCTGGTCGAGCTCGCGCGCCGGGTGCTGTCCCACCCGGACCCGCACACGCTGCGCGTGCTGTTCGTGACCGGCACACCCCGACTGGCACAGCGGGTCGAGGTGCTCGGCCGGCTGCTCGGGGTCGCGTCCATCACCCCCACCCCACAGGACCGGCTGCCGCAGGTGCTCGGCCTCGGTGCGCGGCCCGCACCGGTCGCCGGGCAGCACCCCGGTGCCGACGGCGCCGACGTGCCCCGTGCGATCGAGGCCGCCTTCGACGCGGCGCGGCAACAGCTCCACGCCGCCTCCCCGGTCCCCCACCCGCTCGGTCGCATCCCGGCGGACGAGATCGCGGCGGTCCGCACCTGGCGCGCCCGCGAGCCGAGCACCCCGTACCGGTCGGTGGCACAGGGGCTCCGCGATGCGCTGATCGCCGAGTACGAGCGCATCGTCCCGCGTGCCGTCGCTCGTAGCAGCGCCGAGGCAGCGGCCACCGAACTGCGTCCGCACCTCACGCCCACCGCGCTCGTCGGACGGGCGCTACCTCGACGTCACCTCCCGGCGGTGTTGCGTGATGCCGCCCGGGGCTACGCGCGCTCGCTCCTGAACACCCCGCCTCGGCAGTCGCCAGCACGGTGGGACCTGGTCGTCGTCGACGAGTACCAGCGCCTCCCCGGTGTCCTGCTGGCGCTCCTGCGGCGCGAGGCCGGCGAGCTCCTGCTGTCCGGCGACCCGCACCAGGCCTTCACCGACGAGGACGTCCAGGGCACCTCCCCCACGACCGCCGTCACCCTCACCACCAGTCTGCGCCTACCGGCCACGATCGGCACGTGGATCGACGACACCTGGCGGGGGCATGGCCTGTCAACGCCGTCGATCGTCAGCGCGGCCGAGGGCGGCACCGTCCGGACCCTCGACGGTGCGAGCGGCGGCGGGACCGACCGGATCCGGAGCCGGGCGGCCGACGGCCCGACCGTGGACGGCGTGGCGGCGGAGCCCCCGCCGCCCGAGGCACAGGTGATCGCACCAGCCAGCCTCGTCGACCGCGGCGACGGATGGCTGAGCCCGCTCGACGCGCTCGGGTTGGAGTGGTCCGAGGTGGTGCTCGTCGACCCCGAGCGGATCCTGGCCGAACACGGGCCGCCCGGACTGTTCGTCGCAGCCACCCGGGCTATCGATACGTTGACGGTCGATCCCGCCCGCGGCACCGCGGGACCTCCCGCACGATCCCGGCCGTGAGGAGCCATCGTGGACCGCCAACCCGACCTCTGGAACGCGTTGCGAGCGCACGGCATCGACGCGGACGACCCGCAGATCCGTGAGGCGGTCCGGGCGACGCTCGCCACGATCACCGACGTCGAGCAACACTCCGGCCGCTACGTCGCCAGACGCTGCGCCGAAGCGATCCACCAGGCGCTCGCGTACCAGCTCCAGCATCCCGACACCGACGACATGTCCCGGTTCGAGGACGAGTGGGACGGCGACACACCGTGACCGCACCGCCGCGGCAGGCCCGCCTGCGACGGGCGGTGAGCGAGATGCCGGTGGGCAGGGAGCGCACGACCGGGTACCGTCGTTCCTGTCACGCGCCCGGTCGGGGCCTCACGATCCCCAATGGAACGACCCGTGCCGGTGCGCGCAACGATAGGAACACGCACATGCCAGAAGGTACCGTCAAGTGGTTCAACGCCGACAAGGGCTTCGGGTTCATCGCCCCAGCCGACGGCGGCGAGGACCTGTTCGTCCACTTCTCCGCGATCCAGGCCGAGGGGTACAAGACCCTCGAGGAAGGCCAGCGCGTGAGCTTCCAGGTGGGTCAGGGTCAGAAGGGCCCGCAGGCCACCGAGGTCACGCCGCTGTGATGTGACGCGGCATCGATCCTGTGGTTCGCGCAGGTGTCAACCCGACGGACAGCAGATCGAGACGAGCCCCGCCAACCGGCGGGGCTCGCGCCATCTCGGCCCCCGGGCTCGCGGGCGTCGATGACCGCGAGGTGGCAGCGGTCGCGCACACCGCGACGAGCGCTCGTGCCCGCGGCCGGATGGTGACCTCCGACCCTCGACGTCCACCGCGTCCCGCTCCACCCTTGCCAGGGAGAGATCCTCCAGCCTGCGCGACCTGCCAGAGCTGCGAGACCTGCGAGCCTGCTGATGCCGCCCGACGCGCACCCCGACGACCGCACCGGCGAGCGTGCCGACGCCCGTCGGGACGCGCCCCGTGCCCCCGACGGCGCCGTCACCGCACGGTTCTGGCACCGGCTCGACGACGGCCGGCTGCAGTGCGACCTGTGCCCCCACCACTGCCGCCTGCGCGACGGCCAGCGGGGCCGCTGCTTCGTGCGCGCCCGGGAGGGCGACCGGCTGGTGCTCACCACCTACGGCCGGGCCAGCGGGTTCTGCATCGACCCGATCGAGAAGAAGCCGCTCAACCACCTGCTGCCCGGCACCGCCGTGCTGTCCTTCGGCACCGCCGGCTGCAACCTGTCCTGCCGCTTCTGCCAGAACTGGGAGATCTCCACCTCCCGCGAGGTCGACACCCTCGCCGACGAGGCCGCCCCCGCCGACATCGCCGCGGCCGCCGAGGCGCTCGGCTGCGCCAGCGTCGCCTTCACCTACAACGACCCCGTGATCTTCCACGAGTACGCCGTCGACGTCGCTGCCGCCTGCCGTGCCCGCGGCATCCGCACCGTCGCGGTCACCGCCGGGTTCGTCGAGCCCGAACCTCGCCGTGAGTTCTTCCGCGCGATGGACGCGGCCAACATCGACCTCAAGGCCTTCACCCCCGCCTTCTACCGCCGCCTGTGCGGCGCCCGCCTCGACCCGGTGCTCGACACCCTGCGCGACGTCGCCCGCGAGACCGACGTGTGGCTCGAGGTCACGACCCTGCTGATCCCCGGCCACAACGACGGCGACGCCGAGGTGGCCGCGCTCGCCGGGTGGATCGCGACCGAACTGGGCCCCGACGTGCCCCTGCACCTGACCGCCTTCTACCCGGCGCACCGCATGACCGACGTCCCGCCGACCCCACCGTCGACGCTGCGCCGCGCCCGCCGCACCGCCCGGTCCTGCGGGCTGCGGTTCGTCTACACCGGCAACGTCCACGACGTCGAGGGCGGCACGACCTGCTGCCCGGGCTGCGGGCAGGCTGTGATCGTGCGCGACGGGTACACGCTCGTGCGCTACCACCTCGACGACCACGGGCACTGCCGCGCCTGTGGAACCCGGCTGCCTGGCGTGTTCGACGGGCCGGCCGGCACGTGGGGGTCCCGCCGTCAGCCCGTCCGGATCGAGGTGGCGGCATGAACACCGCGGTGGCACGGCTGCCCCGTGAGGTCGGCGGCGACGGCAGGTTCGTCGTCGACCCGGCGCCGCCCGGCTACCTCCGCCTGCACGAGACGGGCGAGCTGCGCGAGCGCGCCGAGGCCGCCCGCAACCTGCTCACCCCGTGCCGCGTGTGTCCGCGGACCTGCCGGGACGTGGACCGGCTCGCCGACGAGGTCGGCGCCTGCCGCATCGGCCGGTACGCCCACGTCGCCAGCGCCTTCGCGCACCTCGGTGAGGAGGAGGTGCTGCGTGGCTGGCGCGGCTCCGGGACGGTGTTCTTCTCCGGCTGCAACCTGCGGTGCGTGTTCTGCCAGAACGCCGACATCAGCCAGCGCGCCGCCGGTCCCGCGCTCACCCCCGACGAGCTCGCGACGGTCATGCTGACCCTGCAGGCCGAGGGCTGCCACAACATCAACCTCGTCACCCCCGAGCACGTCGTCCCCCAGATCCTCGAGGCCCTGCCGATCGCCGCCGAGGCCGGCCTGACCCTGCCGCTGGTCTACAACACGTCGGCCTACGACGCGCTCGACAGCCTCGCCCTGCTCGACGGCGTCGTCGACGTGTACATGCCCGACGTCAAGCTGTTCGACCCGCGGCTCACCCACCGCTACCTCGGCCTGCGCGACTACGGCGAGGTGGCCCGGCAAGCGGTGGCCGCGATGCACGCCCAGGTCGGCGAGCTGGTCGTGGACCGGCACGGGATCGCGCACCGCGGGCTGCTCGTGCGCCACCTCGTGCTGCCGGGCCTCGGCGCCGAGAGCGAGGCGATCCTGCGCTGGCTCGCCACCGTGTCCCCCGACACCTACGTCAACGTGATGGACCAGTACCGGCCCGACTGGAAGGTCCTGTCCACCGACCGCTACCTCGAGCTGCGCGAGCGCGTCACCCGCGCCGAGGTCGACGCGGTGCTCGCGGCCGGACGCGACGCCGGCCTGTGGCGCTTCGATCGGCGACGCCGCATGACCTGGTGACCGGCGGACGGGCCACCCGGGAGGTCACCCGTCCGAGGCGGCATCACCGGTGAGTTCGGCGCGGGCCGCGCCGAGGAAGCGGAACGTCCACTCCTCCGCGAGCTTGCGCTCCCCGCAGAACACGATCGGCACGTTCGGGTAGCGGACCTGCAGCTGCGCGACCAGGTCGGCGAGGAACCCGGCCTGGACGTGCTCGCGGGTGAACAGGTCCGCGTAGTGCCCCTCCACCACCACCGCCGCCCGCGCCAGCGAGGCGAGCTCCGCGAGCAGGAACGACAACGACGCGTCGACCGCACTGGTCGCGAAGTCGTCCAGCGACTTGCGCTCCACGCAGGCCACCACCTCGCCGCCGATCGCGATGCCGTAGTCGCCGACGGGCAGCGGCTGGGTGTCGACGACCGCCTGCTGGGTGGCGAACCGGTAGCCGTAGCGTTCGCGGCTGTCCTTCAGCACGGTCAGCACCTCGGCGCCCGACGCGCGCCGCGTCGGCACCCGCAGCCCGGGCCGGACGCCACCGACCGTGCGGGAGGTCTGCCAGAAGATCCCCTCGCGGCCGCCCTTCAGCCGGGTGAACACGAACTGCGCCCGGTTCTCCCGGTAGCGGTCCAGCACCAGGTCGATCGCCCGGCCGCGCCACGCACACTCGCGGACCGCCACCTCCTCGACGATCTCCACCTCGTCGTCATCGGGCCAGCCGTCGGCACGGTGGCAGTACACCTTCGCGGTCCGCGGCCAGGTCTCCCGCGCCTTGAGCACCAACGGGCCACCCGACACCGGTACCCACAGCAGGTAGGGCAGCTTCGAGTCCGGGTCGGGGTTGCGCGCGATGCGGAACAGCACGGTCATACCCGTGAGACTCGCCGACGACCGCCCCGGACGGCAACCCCTCCCGGGTCGCGCGGCCGAGTGGGACCTGTGCACGCCATCCGGGGACCTCTGGCTCGCGACCGTTGCGCGTCGACGAGTGGTTCCTCGACGGGACGGCACGGCTGGGGCTGCCCGTCGGCGTGATGGAGGGTCCGGAGGTGGACCAGGGCGCCGGCCTCGCGCTGTGGCGAGAGGCCGGCTGGGTGCCGTCACCGGCCGGTTGCGGTCCGCGGCCATCATGACGTAATATCTGAACAGATGCTCACATGATGCAGGTGTCTTGATCCAGGTGTGCTGATGCAGGTGTCCGGGAGCGCCTCGTTGCAGCCCGACGGCAACTCCGCCGGTGGGCGCCACCGCACCCGGCTGCGGTGGGCGCTCGCGCTGGTCGTGGGCTTCCTCGCCGTCGAGGTCACCGCGGCACTGCTGACCGGGTCCCTCGCGCTGC
Source organism: Nitriliruptoraceae bacterium (assembly GCA_007120465.1). GTDB lineage: Bacteria > Actinomycetota > Nitriliruptoria > Nitriliruptorales > Nitriliruptoraceae > CSSed11-175R1. The sequence continues at coordinate 22,781 of SKNO01000184.1, read as the reverse complement.
TCGGTGACGCCGGGCACCTGCTCACCGACGTGGTCGGCCTCGGGCTGGCGCTCGGCGCGATCGAGGCTGCCGCCCGGGCACGCCACCATCCCCGCCGGACCTTCGGGCTGTACCGGCTGGAGGTCCTGGCGGCCCTCGCCAACGCGGTGCTGCTGGTCGGCCTGGCCGGCTTCATCCTGTCCGAGGCGGTGCAGCGCCTCCGTGACCCGCCGGACGTGGCGGGTGCACCCATGCTGGTCGTCGCCCTCGGCGCGATCGCCCTCAATCTCGTGGTGCTGCGGCTGCTGCGCGCAGGGGCGAAGGAGAGCCTCAACCTCGAGGGGGCTTTCCTCGAGGTCCTCGCCGACCTGGTCAGCTCCGTCGGTGTGCTGCTCGCCGCGATCGTCCTGCTGGCCACCGGCTGGCCCTACGTCGACCCGATCGTCGCGATCGGCATCGCGCTGTGGATCCTCCCCCGGGCGCTGCGGCTGGGCGCGAAGGCGCTGCGGATCCTGCTCCAGGCCGCGCCGAAGGAGCTGCCCCCGGACAGGCTGGAGGCCGACCTCGCCGCCCTGCCCGGTGTCGCCGCGGTCCACGAACTGCACGTGTGGACCCTCACGTCCGGGATGGAGGTCGTCTCGGCCCACCTCGACCTGGAGGGCGGCGCGGACGCCGCGGTGGTGCTGAGGGCCGCGCGCCGGCTGCTCGCCCAGGAGCACGACGTGGACCACGCGACCCTGCAGGTCGAGCCGGCGGACGCCGAGACCCCCTGCCGCGAGCTGACGTGGTGAGGCCACCGATGGACGATCGACTGGTGCACGCGACCGCCGAGATGTTCGCGATCCTGGGGGACCCGACCCGGGTACGGCTGCTGTACACCCTGCTTGACGACGGCGAGCAGCGGGTGGGCTCGCTCGCCGCGGGGATCGGCGTGAGCGAGTCCGCCGTGTCGCACGCACTCCGGCTGCTGCGCACCTCCAAGGTGGTGGCCGCGCGCCGGGAGGGCCGCGCGATCCTCTACCACCTCGACGACCCCCACGTCCGCCAGCTCCTCGAGGTCACCCGTGAGCACCTCGTCGAGGAGAGCGGTGTCCCCCGACCTGACGCGTGATCGTGCGGCGTGGCTCCCCGCGCCGCCAGAGCGTCAGCCTCCCGGGATCAGCTGCCGCAGGGTCAGCCTCACGGCGTCAGCCGCCGCAGCAGCCCCCACCACAGCAGCCGCCGCCCCCGCCACCGCTGGTCAGGGGCAGCTCCCCGCTGCCTCCGCGCGCGATCAGGGACGGCAGCCGGGTCGTGTCGGCCCCACCGCAGGCACAGCTGATCGGGGCATCCGCGTCGCCCAGCGGACGCAGCTGCTCGAAGGTGTCACCGCAGGCGCGGCAGCGGTACTCGTAGATCGGCATGGCGCGATGCTACTCCCCCCACGTGCCAGGAGCGGTGTCATCGCCGCTACGGTCGCACTGTCACGCCCCCGACGATGACCGGCAACCTCGATGTCACGACGTCCCCACCGCTCGGCTCGTGGCCCCCGCAGCCTCGGATCCCCACCCGGCGGGCCCTCCCTCGGCGGACCGGGTCCCGGCGGGCCGGGGGGCCCGGGTGGTCCGCCCCCGCCCTCCGACGAACCCGACCTGCTCCGCGATGTCCGCCGCGCGATGCGCGAGTCGCACCCGTTGACGCTGCTCCAGTTCGCCAGCAGCCTGCTCGCCGTCACCGACCCGCGAGAGGCCGACCCGCTGGCGCAGGCCCGCGGCGAGCCGCCGACCGGGCCCGACCGCGACGAGCTGATCACCTCCTTCCTGGAGGTCCGCCGTGCGGAGACCACCGCTCTGCTGACGGCGATCGCGGAGCTCCTCGACGACGAACCCTCCGCCCAGCGGATCCGCCGCGAGCTCGCGGGCCGGCCCCACAAGCCGCCGCGGTGGCTGCGCCGGCTGACGCCGATCCGGGTCGGCCGGGCGGTGGAGATGACGCACATCCTGGGTGACGGTGACAACGTGATGCTCGACGTCACGACCGGCACCGACCACGCCCTCACCGTCCTGGTCTACATCGACCACAACATGGGCACCCTGGTCAAGGACGCCTTCGTCGTCGACGCCCCGCTCTCCTCGCTCCAGGGCCAGTTCGAACAGATGACCGGCGACGAGCCCGACACCCACTTCGTCGATCTGGACCTGGCCGACGCCCGTGCGCGGATCACCGAAGCGATCGCGCTCGGCGCGATCACCTACCCACCCTTCGAGACCGACACGTGGCCCGGCTGCCGGCCGCTGGTCGAGTGGGTCGTGCGCCACCTGCCCGAGGGCGGCAGCGGCTACGTGCGTCCCGAGTGGAGCGACGAGGACCGGGACGCGCTGATCGAGCGCTTCCTCGACTCGAAGCACCTCCCGCCGGGAGACGTCGAGGCAGCCGAAGACCTGGCCGCCGTGTTCGTGTGGTTCGCGTGCGACTACGGGCCGGGCGACCCGCTGCGGTGGAGCCCCGTGTCGTGCGAGATCCTGCTCACCGACTTCCTCGCCCACAAGGCGATCCTGCCGGACGCGACGATGCAGCGCGGCCCGGACGTGCTCCGCGCCTTCGTGCGGTTCGCCCACGCCGAGCAGGGGCTGCGCCCCGCGTTGACCGCACAGACCCTCGAGGCGATCGACGAGTACGCCCCGGACTACCTCGACGCCATCGCTGACCGCGACGACGCATCCGGGCTTCGGGGGCGCAACGCGTGGATCATGGAGCAGCTGCTCGAGCACGGTCTCCCCGAGGAAGGGCTGGGGTTCACCTTCGACGAGGACGGCACCCCGGTGCCGCTCCCGGTCATGACGCGCCGGCTGCTGGCCGAGGAGGTTGGCAGCGAGGAGACCCTCGACGCGCTGACGACCACGCCGCTGCCGGACGAGCCCCTGGACCTGTCGGCGGTGCCGGAGGACGTGCGCGACCGTGCCGCCGCGATCGCCGCGCTGACGGACCGATGCTGCGAGGAGCTGCTCGACGTCGAGCACCGCACGGCCTGCCGCCGGTTGCTGGCCGACGTCGCCGCCGGCGATCCGCGCATCCTGCGGCGGCGCAGCAAGGACGAGACCGCGGCGGCCGCGATCGCCTGGGTGATCGCCAAGGCCAACGGCACCCTCGACCCCTACCACGGTGGGTTGACCGCGAGGGATCTGATCGGCTGGTTCGGCGTGTCCGGCAGCGTGTCGCAGCGGGCCGAGCCGATGCTGCGGGCGGTCGGGCTCCCGCCCCGCGCGCTGCCGGGCATGCGCCTGGGGACGCCGAGGTACCTCGTGTCGACCGCGCGTGCGCGGATCATCGAGCGGCGCGACCGCGCCCGCTGACCGCTCGGCGAACCCGGCCGGGGTCACTCGCCACCGTCACGGATCGCCCACCGCCGGGGCCGACGGGCCCCGCAGCGTGAAGCCTGCCGGACGCTCGCGTCCGTCACACCTCACACTGCGGGTCGTGGCGGGTCCGAGCGGGTCGGCACGGGCCGGCGTGTCTCGGCCCGGGTCACCGCAGCTCGGACCCGCAGGAGCGACGACCGCGGACGCCGGGGAGTCGGGGTGCCTATCCTCGCCCGTGGTGAGGTGGCCAGCCTGCCCCGCAACCGTGGAGCTCGATCGGAGGAGCGAAGGTGTCGTTGCACCCGGACTGTCTGTTCTGCCGGATCATCGCGGGCGAGGAGCCGGCGGAGTTCGTCGTCCAGCGGGACGACATCGTGGTGTTCAAGGACAAGTTCCCCCGCGCCCCGGTCCACCTGTTGGTGGTGCCGGTGGCCCACCTGGACTCGGCGCACGAGCTGCGCGCCGATCACCGGGACCTGCTGGCCGAGTGCTTCGCCCTGGCCCAGCAGGTCGCCACCGAGTCGGGGATCGCCGAGGGCTACCGGATCGTGACCAACATCGGTCGCGGTGGTGGGCAGGCGATCCCGCACCTGCACTTCCACGTGGTCGGCGGCAAGCAGCTCGGCTACGTCGACGGCGCCTGACCACCGGCCGCGACGGGACCTGACCGGGTCACGCGCCCTCGGCCAACGACGGGCTCAGCCGCTGGCGGCGATGGCGGCGCGGACCTGGTCGCTCGTGACCCGCAGCACCTCGACCGGCCGGGCGCTGCACAGCACCGCCAGGGCGGCCCGCAGCTCGGCACGTGACACCCCGTCAGGCACCTCGTCGAGCAGCACGACCCCGCGTGGTCGCGCCAGACCGCCCAGGGTCTCCTGGACGTGGCCGGTGAGCTCCCGGCTGACCGTCTCCTCCGGGCGGGCGACACCGTCGGCGTCGTCGAGCACGACGCACGCGATCACCGCCTGCCCCGTACGCCGGTCGGGGCGTGCCACCACCTCGGCAGCCACGACCAGCGGGTGCTCCTCGAGCACGTCACGCACCTCGTTCGCGGACACCAGCTGGCCTGACACGTTGATCACGGGATCCATCCGGCGCAGGAACGTGATGCGCCCGTCCGGCTGACGGGCCGCGAGGTCGCCCGTCGCGTACCGGTCCGGCCAGCGCCAGTAGCGGCGGGGCACGTCCGGGTCCTCGTGCCGCACCCCCAGCAGCATCCCGGGCCACGGGTGGTTCACGACCAGTTCGCCCGGCTCCCCGTCGGCCGCGGGGGCGCCGGAGCCGTCCAGCACCTCCAGACCCGGGTCGGGCAGCGGCGGGTCGGGCGCCGGATCGACGGTCACGATCGCGCCGAGCTCGGTCTGCCCCCACCCGTCACGGATCACGGCACGTCCGCCCCCGACCTCCTCGAACAGCCACGCCCGGGTGTCGTCGTCGATCGGCTCGCCGAGGTGCACGATCGACCGCAGGGAGTCCAGGCGCGCCTCGGAGGGCGGGCTGTCGTCCCACTGGCGCAGGTTGCGCGCGATCGACGGGCTGGTCACCAGCGCGTTCACGCCGTAGCGCTCGATCAGCTGCCACGCCCGCCCGTGGGTCGGCGTGTCCAGGGTGCCCTCGAAGATCAGGCTGGTGGCACCCGCCGCCAGTGGCCCGTAGACGCCGTGGGACTGACCGGCCAGCCACCCGATGTCCACCGCGCACCAGAACACGTCCTCCGGGCCGCTGGTCAGCGCCCGGCGGTGCAACGTCGACGCGTAGGTGAGCAACCCGCCAGCGCGGTGCACGATCCCGGTCGGACGGCCGCGCCGGTCCCCCAGGTGGACCACCAGCAGCGGGTGGTCCGCCGGCAGTGGGGACGGCGGCACCGGCGCCGTCCGTCCGTCGGACACGACGTCGTGGTACCAGCGGTCGCCCTCGTACCACGCGATGTCGATGCCGGTCCGGCGCACCACGATCGTGTGCTCGACGCCGCTGGTCGCGGCCATCGCCTCGTCCGCTCGCGACTTGAGGGGCAGCACCACCCCGCGGCGCCAGGTCCCGTCCTGCGTGATCAGCACCCGCGGGCGCAGGTCCTCCAGCCGGTCGGCGAGCGCGTCCGGCGGCAAGGCGCTGTACAGCACCGAGTGCACCGCCCCGAGCCGCGCACAGGCCAGCATCGCCACCACGGTCTCGGGCAGCAGGCCGAGGTAGATCGCGACCCGGTCACCCCGGCCGACGCCGAGGTTGCGCAGCCCCGCCGCGAAGGTCGCGACCTCCGCCGCCAGCTCCCGGTAGGTGAGGCTGCGCTGGTCGCCGGGCTCCCCTTCCCAGTGCAGCGCCACCTGGTCTCCGCGGGTCGGCAGGTGGCGCTCGAGGCAGTTGGCGGCGACGTCGAGCTCGCCGCCCACGAACCAGCGGGCATCCGGGCCAGGATGCTCGTCGCACAGCTCGTCCCACGGCCGCGCCCAGTCGAGGGTGGCGGCCTCCGCGGCCCAGGCGGCCAGCGCGTCCGCACGCGGGTCAGCCGACACGACCGGACATCCTCTCCACGACGGCGGCGGTCTGTTCGAGTTCGGGCAGCACCTCCGCGACCAGCTGCTCGCGCGTGAAGCTCGGTGGCCCACCGACGGCCGAGAGCGCGGCCGCCTCGGGTCCCTCGGTGCAACGCAACGGCACCGCCACCTCGGTGTAGCCACGCGGTCCGTCGAGGTCAGCGACCAGGTGCTCCGCGTGTGACCACGCCTCGAGGTCCTCGATCGAGAGGCGATCATCGAGCGTCACGAGCTCCTTCCAGGCGGTCGGCCCCGCGTGACCGGCGACGAGCCGGCCGGCGGCACCCGCAGCGACGGACTGGGTGCGCCCGCTGCGCTGGAGCTGCACGCTGTCGACGCCGTCGATCCGTTCGACGTACACCACCGTGTCACGCACGCGGATCGCGACCTGCACCGTCGCCCCGGTGCGGTTGCGCAGGTCGACGAGGTACGGCCGCAGGCTCTGCAGCAGCGGCAGCCGGTCGAGGTAGCGCTCGGAGAGGCGCACGAGTTCGGGACCCAACCCGTACCGCGACGAGGCCGGGTCCTGCTGCACGACCCCGGCCGCGACCAGACTGCGGAGCAGCCGGTGGACGGTCGGCAGCGACAGGCCCGAGCGGTCGGCCAGGTCGCTCAGCTGGTGGAACGCCGGGCCCCGGCTGAGCAGGTCGAGCAGCACCGAGGCGTTGTGGATCGTCCCCAGCGTCCCGCGTGGAGCCTCCCCGTCGTTCACGACTCCCCTCCATGCGTGGCCGCGTGCGCAGCCGCGCCGTCACGTGGCGGCGGTGAACCGCCTTCCGCTGAGCATAAGCGCTTTCATCGCCTGAGGAAAGTGATTACGTCCAAAGGGATTGACTTCCGCATATCGGAATGCAAGGATGCCGCTCGGAGACACACGCGACCGGGTAGGGAGACGCCCGGCGCGCGACCAGGGAGAGCCGTCGCCGTGTCACGGGCATACCGGCACAACCTCAACGGCAGCGACCTCGCACCGGGTGCGACACAGCTCGAGGTCGACGACGTCGCGCTGCGCTTCGGCGGCGTCCGGGCGCTGAAGGGCGTCAGCCTCGACGTCCGCCAGGGCGAGATCCACGCGATCATCGGCCCCAACGGCGCCGGCAAGACCAGCCTGCTGAACTGCACCAGCGGCGTGTACCGGCCCCAGGAGGGTGGCATCCGCCTGCACCGCGGGGACGGCCAGACCCACGAGCTGACCGCCGCCCGCCCCCACCAGATCGCCCGCTGGGGCATCGCCCGGTCGTTCCAGAACATCGAGCTGTTCAAGCACATCAGCGTGCTCGACAACCTGATGCTCGGCCGCCACGTCCACATGAAGCACTCGGTGTGGAAGACCGCCCTGTTCTTCGGCCCGGCCCGCGCGCAGGAGATCGCCCACCGCGAGCTCGTCGAAGAGGTCATCGACTTCCTCGAGATCCAGGCGGTGCGTCACGCCCACGTCGGCGCGCTCCCCTACGGCGTCCAGAAGCGTGTCGAGGTGGGACGCGCGCTGTGCCTGCAGCCGGCCGTGCTGCTGCTCGACGAGCCGATGGCCGGCATGAACACCGAGGAGAAGGAGGACATGGCCCGCTTCATCCTCGACGTCAACGACCTCGCCGGCGTCACGGTGGTCCTGATCGAGCACGACATGGAGGTCGTGATGGACATCTCGGACCGGGTCAGCGTCCTCGACTTCGGCAGCAAGATCACCACCGGCGTCCCCGACGAGGTGCAGGCCGACGAGCGGGTGATCGAGGCCTACCTCGGGGAGGAAGTGGCGTGAACCCCGACGACCACACCGAGGGCCAGGTGACGGGTGCCGCCGAAGGCACCGCACCGACCGCCGCCGTCACCGACCGGGTGGTGCGTCCCCGCGAGCCGGCCCCGGACCCGATCCCGGAGGACATGACCTTCCCGCAGCTGCTGCGCGGACTCGCGGCCACGCACGGCGACGACCGCATCGCCCTCCAGGAGAAGCGCTACGGGATCTGGCAGCCGACCACCTGGGCCGGCTACCAGCAGCGGGTACGCGATCTCGCCCACGGCCTCGCCGACCTCGGGGTCCGCGCCGGCGACGTGGTCGCGGTGCTCGGTGACAACCGGCCCGAGTGGCTGATCAGCGAGCTGGCGGCCCAGTCGCTCGGCGCGGCGGTCGTCGGCATCTACCCCACCTCGGTGGGCGAGGAGATCGTCCACATCCTCACCCACGCCCAGGTCCGCATCGTCGTCGCCGAGGACCAGGAACAGGTCGACAAGCTGCTGCGCCTCCAGGACCAGCTCGACACCGTCGAGACGATCATCTTCTACGACCCGCGCGGTCTGGAGGATTACGACGTCGAGCACCTGCTCGAGTTCACCGACGTCGAGGCACGGGGCCGGGCCTACGAGGCCGAGCACCCCGGCTGGCTCGACGAGCAGGTCGCCGCGGGGCGGACCAGCGACATCGCCGTGATCTGCACCACGTCGGGCACGACCGCGCGCCCGAAGCTGGCGATGCTCTCCCACGCCAACCTGCTGTCGATGGGCCGCAGCCTGATGGCGATCGACCCGATCGACCCCAACAGCCGCTACGTCAGCTTCCTGCCCTTCGCCTGGATCGGCGAGCAGATGCTCACCGTCGCCTGTGGGCTGCAGGCCGGGTTCACCGTGTCCTTCCCGGAGGAGGCCAACACCGTCAAGGGGGACCTGCGCGAGATCGGGCCGGACGTCATGTTCAGCCCCCCGCGGATCTGGGAGGACATGCTCTCCTCGGTCCAGGTCCGCGTCGGGGAGGCCGGCTGGCTGAAGCGTGCCGGGTTCGCCTGGGGCTACCGGATCGGGGAGCGTGTCGCCGACCGGCGGGTCCGGGGCGAGTCGCCCGGCGTGGGCGGGCGCGTCCTCGGCCTGCTCGCCGAGTTCGGGGCGCTCCGCCCCGTGCGTGAACAGCTCGGGCTGACCCGCGTGAAGCACTGTTACACCGGTGGCGCGCCGCTCGGTCCGGACGTGTTCCGCTTCTTCCACGCGATCGGAGTCAACCTCAAACAGATCTACGGGCAGACCGAGATCTGCGGGATCGCCGTCGCGCACCGCGACGACGACGTGCGGTTCAACACCGTCGGCACGCCGATCCCCGCCACCGAGGCACGGATCGCCGACGACGGCGAGATCCTGCTGCGCAGCCCGGCGGTGTTCCAGGGGTACTACCGCAACGAGGAGGCGACCAAGGAGGCGGTCGACGCCGACGGCTGGCTGCACACCGGCGACGCCGGCTACCTCGACGAGGACGACCACCTCGTGGTGATCGACCGGGCGAAGGACGTGCTCGAGGCGGTGGACGGCACCCGCTTCTCCCCCGCCTTCATCGAGAACAAGGTCAAGTTCAGCCCCTACGTCGAGGAGGCGGTGGTGTTCGGCGGCGAGGACCGCCCGGCCATCACCGCGATGATCACGATCGACATGCAGACCGTCGGGGCGTGGGCAGAGCGTGAGCACCTGTCGTACACCACCTACACCGACCTCGCGCAGAAGTCAGCCGTCTACCAGCTGATCGCCGAGGAGGTGCACGGCGCGAACCAGGACCTCCCTGAGAGCATCCGCATCCGTCGGTTCCTGCTGCTGCACAAGCAGCTCGACCCCGACGACGAGGAGATCACGCGGACCCGCAAGGTGCGGCGCGGCGTGATCAACGAACGCTACGGCGAGCTGATCGAGGCGCTGCACGGCGACGACGACGGGGTGACGGTCACCAGCACGATCACCTACCAGGACGGGTCGACCGCCGAACGGGTGATCGAGCTCGCGATCTGGTCCATGGACGACTTCACGCCGACCCCGGGACGCCGACGGTTCGCGTGGAGCGGGCGCTAGGGGAGGGCAACCGGCATGGAGACGTTCATCCAGCTGACGGTCACCGGGCTCGCCAACGGCGCGATCCTGGCCCTGTCGGCCCTCGGGTTCGTGATCATCTTCAAGGCGACCGGGGTGATCAACTTCGCCCAGGGGTACTTCCTGCTGGTCGGCGCCTACCTCGTCTGGGCCGGGGTCGTGCAGTTCGGCATGCACTGGAGCATGGCGGTGATCGTGGCACTGGTCGTCGCCGCGTTGATGGGGGTCACCACCGAACGGTTCGTGCTCAGACCGCTCGTGGGCGAGAACGTCATCTCGGTGATCATGGTGACGATCGGTCTGGCGTTCGTCCTCCAGGGTGTCACGCAGTTCTTCTGGGGCACCGAGCCGCGCGCCATGCCGGCCTTCATCCCCCGCGGGACCATCGACCTGCTGGGTGTGCCCGTCTCGCTCAACCGCGCGATCGCGGTCGTGGTGGCCGGCGCGGCCTTCGGGGCGCTGACCCTGTTCTTCCAGCGCTCGCGGCACGGCATCGCGATGCGCGCCGTCGCCGACGACCAACAGGCGGCCATGACGGTCGGCGTCAGCGTCCGCCGCGTGTTCGCGCTTGCCTGGGCACTGGCCGCGATCAGCGCCGTGCTCGCCGGGATCATCGTCGCGAACCTGTTCGGGGTCTCCGGCGAGATCGCGCTGTTCGGGCTGCTGGTGTTCCCCGTGGTGATCCTCGGCGGCCTGGACTCGGTCCCGGGGACGATCCTGGCCGGGCTGATCATCGGCCTGCTGATGAGCTACACCGCCGGCTACATCGGTGGCGGACTCCAGCAGGTCATCCCGTTCATGTTGCTGGTCCTGATCCTGCTGATCAAGCCCTACGGGCTGTTCGGCGAGGTCCGGATCGAGCGCGTCTAGGGAAGCGGAACGATGTCCACAGCCACCGGTATCTACCACACCACCTACGAAGCGGATCTGTCGCTGCGCAGGACCCGCGCGGACTGGATCCGGCTCACGCTGATCGCGGTGGTCGTGGTGGCCGCCCCCTTCGTGCTGAGCCCCTTCTGGCTCACGGTCGCCAACCAGATCGGGATCGCGATCATCGGGGCGGTCGGGCTCAACATCCTGACCGGTCACACCGGACTGATCAGCCTCGGGCACGGGGCGTTCCTGGGTGTGGGCGCCTACACCTCCGCGATCCTCGTCTCGCGCTTCGACGTGCCCACACTCATCGCGATCGTCGTCGCCGTGGCGGTCACGACCGTGATCGGCACCTTCTTCGGGTTGCCGTCGCTGCGGCTGAAGGGCCTGTACCTCGCGATGGCGACCCTCGCCGCGCAGTTCATCCTGCTGTACGCCTTCCGCAACTGGGACGTCGTCACCGGAGGGACCGAAGCGATCGTGGTCCCCTACCCGGAGATCTTCGGCTGGATGCTGCGCTCGGACTTCGCCTGGTACTGGGTGATCTTCGGGGTCGCGATCCTGGTGGTGCTCGGCGCGCGCAACCTGTTCCGCAGCGGGATCGGTCGCGCGTTCCACGCGATCCGTGACCAGGACATCGCCGCGGCGGTGATGGGCATCGACGTCGGACGCTACAAGCTGCTGTCCTTCGCGATCTCCTCGGCGCTGGTCGGGCTCGCCGGCGCGATGACCGCGCACTACCGCACGATCGTGACCTGGGAGCGGTTCACGTTGGACGTGTCGGTGCTCTACCTCGCGATGATCATCGTCGGGGGGCTCGGCAGTGTCGCGGGGTCGGTGTACGGGGCGACCTTCATGACGGTGGTCCCCGCTGCGATCCAGCAGTTCGCCCGCAACGTCCGCGAGACGATCCCGACACTGGCCCGCGAGATGCCGGCGATCCAGCTGATCGTCTTCGGCGCGGTGATCGTGCTGTTCCTGCTGTTCGAGCCCCGCGGGCTCGATCGAACCTGGCAACGCATCAAGGACTACTTCCGATTGTGGCCGTTCCGTTACTGACCGGTGCCACCCGGCACCACCGGATCCCCTGCCCCTCCGGGACAGCGGATCCGGATACGAGCAACCCCCGAGACGACGAAGCGCTGGAAGACCACGGAAAGAGCACGGGGATGATCACGGACTGCCGTGGCGACACGGCGAAGGGAGAGGCGAACCGATGAGACGAGTACTGGCCATCCTGGCGACACTGGCCCTGGTGCTGGTGGCGTGTGGGGAGGACGAACCCGAAACGACCCCCGATCCGGACACGACCGAGGAGGCCCCGGACGGGGACGCCGCGGAGGAGCCGGACGAAGCAGACGGTGAACCGATCGTGATCGGCAACATCGCCGACCTGTCCGGACCGACCGGCGACGTCGGCACCCCCTACTCCGAAGGCATCCGCGGCTACGTCGAGTGGCGCAACGCCCAAGGCGGGATCGAGGGCCGGCCCATCGACCTGCTGTGGGAGGACTACCAGTACGACGTCGCCGTCGCCGAGCGGCTCTACACCGACTACATCGCCTCCGGTGTGGTCGCGATCCAGGGCTGGGGCACCGCCGACACCGAGGCGCTGCGCACGCAGATCAACGCCGACGAGGTGCCGTTCATGTCCGCCTCCTACTCGGAGGAGCTCACGCACTTCGAGGACACGCCCTACAACTTCGTCGTCGCGACCAGCTACTCGGACCAGCTGCGGATCGCGCTGAACCACATCGCGTCGCAGGATCCGGACGCCGAGGTTGCCGTGTTCCACCACGACAGCCCGTTCGGGACCTCGCCCGTCGCGGACGGTCAGGCCTACATCGAGGATCAGGGGCTCAACCTCGGCTACCAGGTGCACCCGATGCCGGGCGGCGTCACCGACTACATCGGCGAGCTGCGGCGGGTCGCCAACGACGGCGTGCGCTACATCGTCGTCCAGAACGTCGAGAGCCCGGCCGCGCTGCTGGCCAACGACATCGGCGACCAGGGGCTGGACATCCAGCTCTACCTGCTCAACTGGGCGGGAGGCGAGACCTTCATCAACCTCGCCGGCGACAACGCCGAGGGCGCGATCGCGGTCCAGCCGTGGGCACCCGTCGCGCACGAGACGCCGGGGCAGGCGGACGCCCGGGAGTTCCTCCAGAGCCAGGGCGATGACCTGACCAACCTCCAGTACACCCAGGGCTGGTGGAAGATGGCCCTGATGGCTGAGGCCATCGAGTCGGTCATCCAGGCTGGTGGCGAGGTGACCGGGCCGGCGATCGCGGATGCGCTCGCACAGGTCGAGAACTTCGACACCCAGGGTGTCTCGCTGCCGATCACGCTCACGCCGCGTGACGACGGCCGCCGCACGGGGATGGTGTGCTCGCCCCTGTGGGTGGTCGAAGGTGGCGAGTGGACGCTGATGGCCGATGAGCACTGTCCGTGATGGCGGGGCCGGGGGCCAGGCTGCGACGCAGCCGGCCCCCGGGGCCCCCGCTGACGACGCGGTTCTCCTCGAGCTCAACAACGTCGAGGTGATCTACGAGGAGGTCATCCTCGTCCTGCGGGGCCTGTCGATGCAGGTCCCCAAGGGCAAGGTCGTGGCCCTCCTCGGCTCCAACGGCGCCGGGAAGTCGACGACGCTGAAGGCGATCAGTGGCCTGTTGCCGAGCGAGCACGGCGAGGTCACCGACGGCGACATCACCTTCGACGGGGACGAGATCACCACGACCGACGCGGCCGACATCGTCCGCGAGGGGATCTCCCAGGTCATGGAGGGCCGGCGGGTGTTCGAACACCTCTCGGTGCACGAGAACCTCGTGGCCGGCGCGCACACCCGCCGGGACACGTGGGATGAGGACCTCGACCTCGTCTACGGCTACTTCCCCCAACTGACCGAGCTGCGCAACCGCACCGCCGGGTACCTGTCGGGCGGCGAGCAGCAGATGCTCGCGATCGGGCGTGCCCTGATGGCCCGCCCCCGCCTGATCATGCTCGACGAACCCTCCCTCGGGCTGGCCCCGATGCTGGTGTCCGAGATCTTCGGGATCGTGGAGCGGTTCAACCGCGAGCTCGGCACCACCGTGCTGCTGGTCGAGCAGAACGCCCAGCGGGCCCTCTCGATCGCCGACTACGGCTACATCATGGAGCAGGGTCGCATCGTGCTGGAGGGCGAGGCGCGGGAGCTGTCCGAGAACCCGGACGTCAAGGAGTTCTACCTCGGCCTCGGTGAGGAGGGCCAGCGACGCAGCTACCGGGACATCAAGCACTACCGGCGACGTAAGCGGTGGCTGTGATGGGTGCCCCGAGCCCAGCTGAGTACGCCCGCTCCTTCGATGCGCAGGTGCGCGAGACCCTGCCCGAGGCGGCGCGCCGCTGCGCCGGCTTCGCGCGCCGGCTCGAGGCCGCAGGGCTGACCCCCGACGACCTCGTCGACGTGGCCGCGCTGGACCGGCTCCCGGTGCTGACCAAGGACGAGCTGCTGGAGCGCCAGCAGGCCGATCCGCCCTTCGCGGGGATGGTCGCCGACGACGCGCCGGTACGACGGGTGTTCCAGTCCCCGGGGCCGTTGTACGAGGCGGAGCTCGACGTCGACGACCCGTGGCGCTGGGCTCCGGCGCTGGAGGCCGCCGGGTTCGGTCCCGACGACCTCGTGCTCAACGCCTTCGGCTACCACCTCTCCCCCGCCGGCGCGATGTTCGAGCAGGCCGCCCTCGCCGTGGGGGCACGGGTCGTCCCGGGCGGGGTGGGCAACCTCGACCTGCAGGTGCAGGCCTGCCGCGACCTCGAGGTGACCGCCTACGTCGGGCTGCCGAGCTACCTGAAGGCGCTGCTCGAGAAGGCGGAGGAGCAGGGGGTCACCCTGGCGATCGCCCGCGCCTTCGTGACCGCCGAGCCGCTGCCGCCGAGCCTGCGTGCGTGGCTGACCGAGCGCGTGCCCGTCGTCCGACAGGGCTACGGCACCGCCGAGACGGGCAACCTCGGCTACGAGGGCGAGGCGCTGGACGGGCTGCACGTCCCGACCGACGCGCTGGTGCAGATCTGTGATCTGACCACCGGGGAGGCGGTCGACGACGGCCGCGAGGGGCAGGTGGTGGTGACCGTGTTCGATGGCGCCGCTCCCGTCGTGCGCTTCGGCACCGGGGACCTGTCCGCGTGGGCGACCGACGAAGGCGCTGGCCCGACGCCCCGGATCCGCGGCTGGCTCGGACGGGTCGGTGACGCCGTCAAGGTGCGGGGGATGTTCCTCCACCCCCGGCAGATCGCCGCGGCCATGGACCCGATCGAGGGCGTGGCCGCCTACCGGTTCGTGATCGACCGCGCCGACCACCGCGACGTGCTGCGCTGCGAGGTGGTGCCGACCGACGGCGCGGACACCGACGCCCTCGCGGCGGTGGCCCACGAGCGGATCCAGCACCGCCTGCGGTTCAACGCGACGGTCGAGCTGGTCGAGACGATCCCGGAGGGTGGGCCGATCGCGGACGAGCGCCGCTGGGAGTGACGCTCAGGCCCCCGGCACCGCCGGCTCGTCCGCGCCCCGGTCGCGGTGCCGCCTCGCGCGGCGCTGCGCGCGGCTGCGTCGGTACCAGCCGATGACCCGGTCCACCATGCGACGGAACCACAGGTAGATGTCCTTCGCCCACTCGTACTCCCGCGCGAGGATCGCGAGCCCCGCCAGCACCGTGAGCGCGCCCGGTCCGGGCACGAAAGGGGTGGCGAACAGCCCGCCGAGCAGGATCAGCAGCATCCCGACGACCGTCAGCACGACGCGCCGGACGTGCCCGCGGAACCCGCGTCGGGCCGCCTCGACCTGCTGATCGCCGCCGCGCACGAACCCCGGCGGGCCGTCGGCGTCGGGTGGAGCGAGGTCCATCACCCGTCGCAAGAGCCGGGTCGCCGCGCGCGCCCGGACCCGTGACGACACCGGCAGGCACACCACCACGCGCTGCTCGGCGGCCTCGAGGGTCAACACCGGCGCCGTGTCGGTCGACCGCCGCACGTCCCATGCCGCCACCTCGTCCCAGCGGAGCACCGCGTCCGGCGACCGCGCGTCGCTCCACTGCACGAACACCCGCTGCGGGGTGACCGCCGCCACACCGGGACGGTCGTCGACCGGGTCGTGGACGTGGGCCCAGTCGAGCACCGGCTCGTCGGCGTGCAGCAGCGGCCGCACGTGGCCGAGGACCAGGCGGTCCCGGAGGCGGCGGTACAGCGAACGCAGCGGCATGCTCCGAGCATACGACCCGCCCACGCCGCCCTCATCGCCGGCCACTCCCCCGCAGGCACCCCGGTCGTGGGCGGCGGCCTACATCCCCAGGACCCTGGGGACCAGCAGGATCGAGGCGGTGGTCACCAGGATCACGGTGATCAGGTTCAGCCACACGCCGGCGCGGATCATCTGGGGGATCGTCACGTACCCCGAGCCGAACACGATCGCGTTGGGCGGGGTGGCGACCGGCATCATGAAGGCGGCGCTCGCCGCCAGCGCCACCGGGACGACCAGCACGATCGGGTCGAGCCCCACCGCCGGTGCGATCCCCGCCACCACCGGGACGAAGGCGGCGGTGGTAGCGGTGTTGCTGGTCAGCTCGGTCAGGGCGACCACCACCAGCGCGACGAGCGCGACCATCACGATCACCGGCAGCGGCCCGACCGCCGCGACCCCCTGGCCGATCCACTGTCCCACCCCGGTGGTCTCGATCGCGTTGGCCAGGCTCAGCCCCCCGCCGAACAGCAGGAGCACGCCCCACGGCAGCTCCTCGGCGGACTGCCACCGCATCACGAACTCGCGCTCCCGTAGGTTCACGGGGATCACGAACAGCGCCAGCGCCGCGACGATCGCGATGCCGGTGTCGTCGAGCCCGGCGAGCGGACGCAGGCCCGCGATCTCCACCTCGACGAGCACCGGACGCAGGATCCACGCCGTCGCCGTCAGGACGAACACGATGAAGGTGGACCACTCGCCACGGGAGGGCGGGCCGAGGTTGCGGTAGCGCTCCTCGGCCAGCTCCTGCGCACCCTCGACCGGGTCGCGCGGCAGCCGGTACAGCACGCGCGTGAGCAGCAGCCAGGTGATGGGGAGGAACACGATCACGAGCGGGACCCCGAACAGCATCCACCGCACGAAGGAGATCTCGACCCCGATCGTGTCGCGCAGGTACGACGCGACGAACAGGTTCGGGGGCGTGCCGATGATCGTGCCGAGCCCGCCGATCGACGCCGAGTAGGCGATGCCGAGCATCAGGCACACCCCGAAGCTCACGCCGGAGGCCGACAGCTGCCCGGCGTTCTCGGCGTCCAGCCGCTTGACCAGCGCGGCGACGCTGAGCGCGATCGGCAGCATCATCGCCACGGTGGCGGTGTTGGACACCCACATGCTCATCACCGCGGTGGCGATCATGAACCCGCCGACGAGCTGGGCGGGCCGCTCCCCCACGAGCCGGATCGTCAGCAACGCGATCCGCTCGTCGAGGTTCCAGCGCTGCATGGACAGTGCCAGGACGAACCCGCCGAGGAACAGGAAGATCAAGGGGCTGGCGTACGGTGCCGTTGTCTCCGCCGTCGTCTGCGCGCCCGCGAGCGGCATCAGCCCGATGGGCAGCAGCGCGGTGATCGAGACGTGGACCGCTTCGCTCAGCCACCACACCGCCATCCACACGGCGATCGCCGCCACCGCGCGTCCCTCCGGGGAGAGCGGCTCGGCCCCCGCGTCATCGAGCAGGTGGTACGCCACGGCTGCCAGCACGGGCCCGAGCAGCAGGCCCGCCCACTGCACCCGCCGCCGCAGCGGCGAGACCGGGTGCAGCTCGGTCGGGGCGTCGGTGCCGGCGGTCATGGGACCGGGTCACCCGGCCCCGGCGGCCTCGCGGAACTCCTGGAAGGCCTCCCAGGCCACCCCGGCGTACATCGACGACGGTCCGCCGCCCATCAGCAGGGCGACGGCCAGCGCCTCGGCCATCTCCTCCTCGGTCGTGCCCGCCTTGACCGCGGCCTTAGCGTGGTGGGCGATGCAGGGCTCGCAGTTCTGCGCCACGGCGATCGCGACCGTGAACGCCTCCTTGATGCGCCCGGGGATGGCCCCGTCCTCCTCTGCGTGCTGCGCGAGCTTGACGAACCCGTCCCAGGCGTCGGGGATGTGCTTGCGCACCTCGCGGAGCGCGGGCCGGAGCTCCTTCAGCGTCGTCTCGTGGTCGGGCATCTCGCGGGCCTTCCTGTCGCGGCGACCACGCGTGGGGTGCGCGATGGTCGGGGGCACGGGGGATCGGGGCACGGCACCGAGGCGGCGTGTGCCGCCGACCGCACCCCGAGCAGACCGGTTCCACGCACCGCCGACTAGAGACGAAGGCCCCGGCCCGGCGTGCCCTCCAGCGGGCGCCTGCGAGCCGACCGTCCCGGGACCGCACCGTCGCCCCGCCGCCCCGCCGCCCCGCCGCTCGTGGCCTGTGTAGCCGGACGGCCTGCGACGGGTCGCCACACTACACACCTCGCCCCGCCGCTCGTGGCCTGTGTAGGCGGACGGCCTGCGACGGGTCGCCCCGCTACACGCATCGCCCGGGCGTGCGGCTCCGGAGCAGCCGGCGGTCACTCCTTCGGCGGGGTGTCCCAGTCGTGGACGTCCTTGCCGGCCTCCCGCGAGAGGATGTCCAGCGCCGCGACCGCACCGGCGCCCGCGGAGATGATCGCCTGGCTGCGCTCGGGCCGGACGACGCGCCCCACCGCGTAGAGCCGGTCCACCTCGGTGCGGTTCTCGGTGTCGACGGGGACACGTCCGTCCCGTTCGACGCCCAGCGCCGCCGCCAGCTCCCGCGCCTGCTTGCTCCCCGCGAGGATCACGTAGTCGGCGTGCAGCTCACCGTCGGCGGTGCGCACCACGAACCCGTCGCCGTCGGCGGGGTCGATCGTGGTCACCTCGGCGTCGCGCAGCTCGGCGCCCTGGGCGGTGACCTGTCGGCGGGCGGTCGCCTGGAACTCGGAGCCGCCGATCTCCTCGATGCCGAGGTAGTTGAACAGGTGGGCGTGGTGCATCGCCGTGCCGTCCTGGGCGAACACCACGGTCTCCACGTCGTTCTTGGCGAGCAGCAGCGCGGCGCTCAGCCCGGCCGGCCCGTCCCCCACGATCGCAACCCGTGCCATCGGCTCCTCCATCGATCGACGTCGACGTCCACAGCGGGATCAGGCGCGAGCCTACGACGCGGTCCGCGGCGGTGCCCCCGCGTCAGGCGAGCCGCTCCACCGGCGCGTCATGCCCGGATGCCGTCGCCGGTCGCGCATCGATGGTCACGACCGGGGACGCCGGTCGGTCCCGGTGGATGTCCGCCACGCCGTCAGGTGCGCCGCTCGCCCACCTCACAGCGCAGGAGGGCGACGTCGAGGTGGTCGGCCAGGTGCCCGGCGCCGCGCCGCATCACCGTGTCGTGGTTGCGCACGAACAGCGGGCGCGCGACGGGCCACGACAGCCGCATCCACCGTGGCGTCGGACGCACCGTCCAGGCCACCACCACCTCGGTGCTCGCGTCGCGACCATGCAGGACGACGCGGGCCCGTCCCGCGAGGTCGCCGTCGGCGTGCCAGACCAGCCCGGTTGCGGCCACCTCGACGAGCTCCATCTGCCAGGTGAGGGCGTAGGGGGCTGCGGCCTCGACGGTCGTGCGGTAGCGGCGACCGCGCCCGGTGGCGTCGCCCTCGGCGAGCAGCACCAGTTCACGGACGTGGGGCCACGACACCACCCAGTCCTCGGGCCGCAGCAGCGCCGCGCGGAGCGGCTCCGCAGGCGCAGCCAGCTCGAAGCGGCTGTGGTGGGTGGTGGCCCGGGGCACGCGCGCCCTCCTGCGCCGACCCGGAGCGGCCGACGATCGCCCGCGACGCTACCGGCCGAGCGCCTCACAGCAGGGTGAGCTGCTCCCCGATCACCTCGTCCCGCACGTGATCGCCCCGGTCCGGGTGGTGCGCGGGCGGTGGCGCGGGTGAGCGCCGGAGCGGCCCACGTCGTTGCGGTGGACGCCGCGTCCCTCCGTAGGCGGCCACCAGGTCGTGCACCTGCTGGCTGATCCGCCGGCGTTCAGCCTCCGGCGCGTAGGTGCCCCGGTACAGGTGCCGGTAACGCTCGAGGAGGTCGGGGCGCACGTCCGCGAGCCACGGCTCGAACACCTCGCGCACCCCCGGACGCAGGTGCAGGACGATCGGGGTGATCGAGCCGGCACCAGCCTCGACCGCCGCACCCACGACGGCATCGAGCTGGTCGGGCGCGTCGGACATGCCCGGGATGATCGGCGCGATCATCACCCCCGTCGGGATCCCGGCCTCGGCCAGCCGAGCGATCGTCTCGAGCCGGGCCCGAGGGTGCGGGGTGCCCGGCTCGGTCGTGCGCCACACCTGCTCGTCCACCGTCGGGATCGACATCGACACGCCGGTGCACACCCCGCGACGGGCTGCCTCGACGTAGAGGTCGAGGTCCCGGGCGACCAGCGTGCCCTTGGTCAGCACCGAGAACGGGTTGCCCGCCTCCGCGAGGGTGGCGACGACGCCGCGGGTGAGCCGGTAGCGGCCCTCGCACCGCTGGTAGGGATCGGTGTTGGTGCCGAGCGCGACGTGCTCGCCACGCCAGCGCGGTGAGCGCAGCTCGGCCCGCAGCCGCTCGACGGCGTTGACCTTGACGACGATCACCGACTCGAAGTCGCGGCCGGCGTCGAGTTCCAGCCAGGTGTGCGACGGTCGGGCGAAGCAGTAGCGGCACGCGTGCGTGCAGCCGCGGTAGACGTTGATCGTCCACTCGAAGGGCAGGCCCGCGGCGGCGGGGACGTGGTTGAGCAGGCTCTTGGCGCGGACGTGGACGAACTCGATCCCGGCGAACCCGGGGTGGGTGACGCGGTCGCCCATCCCGGGCAGCGCGAGCTCGCGCTCCTCCTCCAGCGTGGACCAGCGCAGTCGCTGTGCCGCCGTGTCCGCCATGCCGTCCTCCCGTGACCCGCCGAGCGTAGCGAACACCTGTTCGGGCACAAGGGTGGTGCGTCCGCTGGCGCTGTCGGACCGCGGAGGGCCGCCGACCTCCCGGTACGGTTCGCGGCCATGTCTGCCTCCGCACCCGCCTCCGCAGCGCCCACCCACGCGCCGCGGGCCGCGACGGCCGCGTCCGCGACGGCACCCACGGCCACCCCGCTGCACCTCGGCGAGCTCGAGGTGTGGCCGCCGGTCGTGCTCGCGCCCATGGCCGGGGTGACCAACGTCGCGTTCCGGACCCTGTGCCGCCGTGACGGCGGCGGGCTGTTCGTCTCCGAGATGGTCGGGGCCCGCGGCCTCGTCGAGGGGAACGCCACCTCACAGCTCAAGGCCTCCTTCGCGCCCGACGAGCACCCCCGGTCGATCCAGCTGTACGCCGTCGATCCCGACGACGCGGCCGCCGCCACCGAGCTGCTCGTCGGCGCGGAGCGCGTCGACCACATCGACCTCAACTTCGGCTGCCCCGCCCCGAAGGTGACCCGCCACGGCGGCGGTGCCGCGCTGCCGTGGCGCACCGACCTGTACGCGGCGATCGTGGACGCCGTGGTCCGCCGTGCCACCGGCGTCCCCGTCACGGTGAAGCTGCGGCTCGGCATCGACGACCGACACCTCACCTACCTCGAGGCAGCCCGGATCGCCCGGGACCTCGGAGGCGCGGCGGTGGCGTTGCACGCCCGCACGGCGGAGGACCGCTACGGCCCGCCGGCCGACTGGTCCGCGATCCGCCGGCTGGTCGAGGCGGTGGAGCTGCCCGTGCTCGGCAACGGCGACATCTGGGAGGCTGCCGACGCCCTGCGGATGGTCGCCGAGACCGGCTGTGCCGGTGTCGTCGTCGGGCGCGGCTGCCTCGGCCGGCCGTGGCTGTTCCGCGACCTGCAGGCCGGCTTCGACGGCGACCCGATCCCGCCGCCGCCCACCCTCGGCCACGTCGCCGACCTGCTCACCGAGCACGCCGAGCTGCTCGTCGCCAGCTCCGGTACCCATACCGGGCTTCGCGAACTGCGCAAGCACACCTCCTGGTACCTGCAGGGCTTCCCGGTCGGGCGGGCGCTGCGCCGTGGGCTGAACCAGGTGGCGTCCCTCGACGAGGTCCACACCCTGCTCGCCGACCTGGACCGCGACGTGCCCTTCGACGAGGCGATGCGCCGCCAGCCCCGCGGTCACACCACCCGACCCAAGCGGGTGGCGCTGCCCCACGGCTGGCTCGACTCGCGCACCCACGACACGCCGCTCCGGGATGGTGCGGCCGTCGCGATCTCCGGTGGCTGACCAGGACCCGGTCGCGGGCGGCCCCATCCGCCCGGCGGCCGACGAGGACGGGGCCACCGGCGGCGCCGGCGCCACCGGCGACGAGGATGCCCCACGGCTGGTGCTCGCGTCGGCGAGCCCCCGACGTCGTGAGCTCCTCGCCCGCCTGGGCCTGCACCCCGCGATCCGACCCGCCGACGTCGACGAGTCCGTCCATCCCGGCGAGTCCGCCGCCGACCTCGTCGTTCGGCTCGCCCTGACGAAGGCCGTCGCCAGCGCGGCGGCAGGCCGGCACGACCGCGGGCACGCGCTCCCGACGCACGACGTCTCGGGACCCCCGGCCCGCGAACCCGAACACCCCCACGACGACGAGGTGGTGCTGGCAGCGGACACCGAGGTGGTCCTCGCCGGGCAGGTCCTGGGCAAGCCCCGCGACGACGCGGAGGCCGTGGCGATGCTCGACGCCCTGTCCGGCCGGACCCACGAGGTGATCACGGGGCTGGCGGTCGTCCGGGGCGACACACACCGCACCGGCCGGGTGACGACCAGCGTGACCTTCCGCACGCTGTCCGCCGACGAGATCGCCTGGTACGTCGCCACCGGTGAGCCCGACGGCAAGGCCGGCGCCTACGCGCTGCAGGGCGCCGGGGCGGTGCTGGTGCAGCGGCTCGAGGGATCGGACACCAACGTAATCGGGCTGCCCCTCGCCGAGACGGTGGCCCTGCTGCGCAGGGTCGGGCTCGACGTGCTGCGCGCAGGCCCCCGCCGCCACTGACCCGTCGACGCGGACGGACCCAGCGGACCCGCTCCAGCATCCGTGAGTTCCTAACCGATGTCAAGCATGAACGCGGTCCTTGTGTTGCGTAGTCTTGGAGTGGGACGGGTCGGCTGCCGGGGCGGCTTCGGTCGACTCCTGATCGCGCCGGCCCGTCCTGCCCTTGTGTTGCTTCGCGGTGGTTGGCCGGCGCCG
>SKNO01000197.1 GCA_007120465.1 Nitriliruptoraceae bacterium | reverse complement strand
TCGTCGACCGCGACGGGCACCAGCGCCCGCGGCGCGCTGGGCTCGACCGTGGTCCCCACCGCCGGGGCCGAGGCGGCAGCCACCGCGCCGGATCCCACCCCGACGAGCTCGCGTTCCAGGCCGGCGAGCACCTCGGCGGCGCTGCGCTGGGCGACGCTGGTGAGCAGCCGCCCGCCGACCGTCTTGACCGGCCCGGCGACCTCCACCTCGGCGTCGTAGTCGAGCACGGTGGTGCCCCCGTCCTCCTCGAGGCGGACGTGGGCGCTCCCGCGGACCGTCCCGGGGGTGCCGGCCACGCTGAGCGCCAGGGTGACCGACGAGGGCGCCTGGCGGTCCACCACCTCGAGGTCGCCGTGGTAGGTGCCCGCCACGCTGGTCAGCGGCGTGCTGACGGTGGCGGCGTACCGGCCCGGCCCGGTGCGCTCCAGGCGGGTGCAGCCGGGCACGGCCCGGGCGAGGACCGACGGGTCGTGGAACGCCTCCCACAGGCGCTGGCGCGGGACCGCGACGGTGTGCTGACCCGAGACCTTCACGCGCCCTCCTCTCCGGCTGCGGTCGCCTCGAGGCGCAGGGCGTGCAGCTCCGACGGCCCCAGCGGCATCGCCGAGATCGTCACCCCGGTGGCGTCCTCGATCGCCGCGGCGATCGCCGCCGAGCCGGGGATCACGCCCGCCTCCCCTGCACCCTTGACCCCCAGCGGGTTGAGGGGTGAGGGGGTCTCGAGGTGGTCGACGTCCACCGCGGGCACCTCGGTCGCGTACGGGATCAGGAAGTCCATGAAGGAGGCGTTGGTGAGCTGGCCGCGCTCGTCGTAGACCATCCGCTCGTACAGCGCACCGCCGACGCCCTGGGCGACGCCGCCGAACACCTGCCCCTGCACGATCGTCGGGTTGATCAAGGTCCCGCAGTCGTGCACGACGGCGTAGCGGACGATGCGGATGTCGGAGGTGTCCGGGTCGATCTCGACCTCGACGGCGTGCATGCCGTTCGCGAAGGTGGAGCGCACCGGCGAGTAGTAGTCGGTGCCCTCGAGGCCGGGCTCGTCGTCGTCGCCGACCGGCGGTTTCGACGGGTCGGCGGGCGTGGCGAACTGGGTGGCCTGCGCCGCCTGCTCGTCGAAGGCGTAGCGCAGCGGGTTCGACATCGTGGCGAGCAGCGGCAGCGGGATCGCCGTGTCGGGGCTGCCGATCACCCGCACGTGGCCCTCGGCGAGCTCGAGGTCCTCCTCGTCCACCTCGAGGGCCTCGGACGCGAGCTTGAGCGCCTTCTCCTTGACCTTGCGGGCCGCGAGGTGGATCGCGTTGCCGCTCATCACGGCCGCGCGCGACGCGAAGGTGCCGACCGCGTACTGGAACCGCCGGGTGTCGCCGGTCACCACCTCGACGTCCTGGAGGTCGACGCCGAGCTCGTCAGCCACCACCTGCGCGAAGGCGGTCTGGTGGCCCTGCCCCTGGGTGGACAGCCCGGTGGCGACCTGGACCTTGCCGGAGGGCTCGACCAGCACGTGGCCGCCCTCGTAGGGACCGACGCCGGTGCCCTCGACGTAGCAGGCGAGCCCGATGCCGCGCAGCCTGCCGTCGGCCTCGGCGGCGGCCCTGCGCGCCGCGAACCCGTCCCAGTCCACCAGCGCCTTCAGCTTGGCGAGCGACGCCGGGAAGTCCCCCGAGTCGTAGGTGTAGTCACGCCCGTCCTGGAACATCAGGTCGAAGGCGTAGGGCATCTCGTCGGGCTGGATGAAGTTGCGGGCCCGCACCTCGGTACGGTCCTTGCCGAGGTGGGCGGCGATCCGGTCGATCGTGCGCTCCATCGCGAAGCAGCCCTGCGGCCGGCCCGCACCGCGGTAGGGGGTGACCGGCGTGGTGTTGGTGTAGAGGCTGTCGAAGGTGACCCGGTAGTCGGTGATCCGGTAGGGCCCGAGCAGCTGGGTCGAGGTGACGATCGGCACGATCAGCCCGTAGGGGATGTACGCGCCGTGGTCGTGGAGCAAGCGCACGTCCAGGCCGAGGATGCGCCCGTCGTCGTCGAAGCCGACGTCGATCCACTGCACCTGGCCGCGCTCGTGGGTGGCGGACACGAAGTGCTCGTAGCGGTCCTCGGTGAACTTCACCTCGTGGCCGAGCTCGCGCGCCATGAAGGGGACGAGCACCTCCTCGGGCCAGGGATGCACGATCTTCACGCCGAACCCCCCGCCGATGTCGGGGGCGATGCACTCGACCTGGGCGAAGGGCAGCTCCAGCAGGGTCGCCACCGCGGCGCGCACGCTCGTCGGCGTCTGGGTCGACGAGTACATCCGCAGCCGCTGGTCGTCGGCGTCCCACCGCGCCCACACCCCGCGGCCCTCCATCGGCATCGAGGCAGAGCGTTCGATGTCGAGCCGGAAGGACAGGCGGTGGGGGGCGGCCTCGATGCGGCCGGGCGCGTCCCCGAACCCCTGGGTGAGGGTCGCCGCCACGTTGTCGGGGATGTCCTCGTGGACGGCGTGCTCGGCCGCCTTCGCGACCTCGTGTCCGACGACCGCGGGCAGCTCCTCGTACTCGACGACGATCCGCTCGGCCGCGTCCTCGGCGAGGTAGCGGTCGGTCGCGACGACCATGGCGACGGCCTCGCCGACGTGGTTGACCTCGTCCTTGGCGAGCACGTACTGGGTGCGCGGCGCCGTCAGCGCCGGATGCGGGATCAGCACCGGCAGCGGGGCCCGCAGCCTGCCCGGCAGGTCCTCGTAGGTGATGACCGCGACCAGCCCGTCCACGTCCAGCGCACCGGAGACGTCGATGTCCCGGATGCGGGCGTGGGCGTGGGGGCTGCGCACCATCGCGACCTCGTAGGCATCGTGCCCGAGGTCGTCGAGGAAGCGCCCCTCGCCCCGCAGCAGGCGGGGATCCTCCTTGCGTGGGACCGGTGCGCCGACCATCCGCGTGGTCATGCGCCGCCCTCCCGGCGGCGGCCCGCCTCGGCCCCGATGCTGCCCTCGCAACGGACCTGCACGACGCTCCCTCGGCTCGGTCGGTGGCAGCCGGACGCTACCGCAGGCGCGACGTCTCCGTGCTGGAGAGGTGTGCCGGAGAGCGACCGGTCGCCCTGTCCGATGTTGCTGACCCGTGGCCGCGTCGCCGGCTCCGGTGCGGCACCGGCCGCCGCCGGCGCTGCATCCGCCGCAACGGTCGCACCTCCCACCGGCGCCCGCTTGGTGGTTCCCACCGACATCCGCGCCCGGACATCGGCAGGACCTGCCGTAACCCCGGAGAGGTCCGACCTCTAGCGTGCCCCGGGCGTCACCGGGATCGCGGCGCGAGCACCAGGGAGATGGGTCGGTGAGCGGCCCGCGTGGTGCGAGTGGGCAGCGCGGTCCCGCCGCCCCGGCCACCCCGTCGCTCGCGAGTTCGCACGCGAGCACGGGCCGAGGGCGGTCCTGGCCGTACCGATCGGCCGCCACCAGGGCGGTCCTGGGAGGGAGAGAAGATGACGGAGGTCACCCGGCACGAGGTGCAGTACGACGTCAACGAGATGCCGCCCTGGCGGGAAGCGATCCCGTTGGGGTTGCAGCACGTGCTGGTGATGGTCGCCAGCAACATCACGATCCCGATCATCATCGCCGGCGTGGTGGGGGCGACGACGGGCCAGACCGCCTTCCTCGTCCAGGTCGCGCTGCTCGTCGCCGGGCTCACGACGCTCCTGCAGACGATCGGTATCGGCCCCATCGGTGCACGGCTACCGGTGGTCCAGGGGACGAGCTTCGGCTTCCTCGTCATCGCGATCCCGCTGGCGTCGGAGTACGGGCTCTCCGCCGTGTTCGGTGGGGCGATCGTCGCCGGGGTGGTCCAGGTGCTCCTCGGCTTCAGCCTGCGCTGGCTGCGGCGCCTGTTCCCGCCCCTCGTGAGCGGCATCGTCGTGCTGGTGATCGGGGTCGGGCTCCTGCCCGCCGGGGCCAACCTGGCCGGCGGCGGCGTGGGCGCCGAGGACTTCGGTTCCTGGACGAACCTCGGGCTCGCCGGCCTCGTGCTCGTCGCGATCCTGATCGCCTTCTCGTTCGGCAGGCGCCTGATCAGCATGGCCGCGATCCTCGTCGGACTCGTGGTCGGCTACGTCGCCGCCCTCGCGATCGGCGCGGTCGATGTGGGGCAGATCGCCGACGCCGGCTGGTTCTCGTTCCCGCGGCCCCTCGAGTTCGGCCTCAGCTTCCCGGCAGCCGCCATCATCGGCATGAGCGTGATGGCGATCGCCACCTCGGTGGAGACGATCGGCGACCTCGCCGCCATCACCAAGGGTGGCGCCGGACGTGAGGTGACCGACCGCGAACTGTCGGGCGGCGTCATCGCCGACGGCGTCGGGACCGCGTTCGCGTCACTGTTCAGCGCGATGCCCAACACCTCCTACAGCCAGAACGTGGGCGTTGTCGCCTTCACCGGGGTGATGAGCCGTCACGTCGTCTCCGTCGGCGCGGGGTTCCTGATCCTCGCCGGGTTCCTGCCGAAGCTGGCCGCCGTGATCGCGGCGATGCCATCCGCCGTGCTCGGTGGTGCCGCGATCGCGATGTTCGCGATGGTGGCCGCTGCCGGCCTCAAGCTGATCGCGGAGTCCAAGCTCGGTCGACGTGACATGCTGATCATCGCGGTGGCCCTCGGTGTGGGGCAGGCGATGGCGGCCGTCCCGGCGCTCGTCGCGGTGTTCCCCGACCAGCTCCGCGTCCTCCTCGAGACGGGGATCGTGCCGGCCGGTGTGCTCGCCGTCGCGCTCAACGTCCTGCTGCCCGACAAGGACCCGGTCCCGGTCGCCGCCGAGACGGGCGGCCACCCGGACCTCGGTGCGAGCACGGAGGGCGGGACGGCACCGGGTGCGACGGGTGGGAGCGACTGACCCGCCCGGCGCAACCACCGTGACACCGCAGGAGCGCGAGCGCTGGCCGTGGGCGGCCGCGCTCGCGCTCTCGCTCCTGGTCGGCATCTTCCCCCAGTTCGCACTCGGGGCGCTCGGCCCCCAGTTGCGTGAGGAGCTCGGCCTGACCCCGGCCGACCTCGGGATCGCCTTCACCGCGCTGTACGTGCTCGGCGTCGCGGGATCCCCGGTCGCTGGGCCGCTCGCCGACCGGATCGGCGGACGACGCACCTGCCTCGTGCTGTTGCTCCTCGCCGGCGGGTCGCTCTGGGCCGCGTCGCTGTCCTCCGGTCGGTTCGGGATCATCGCGGCGATGGTCCCGGCCGGGGCGGCGATGGCCCTGGCGAACCCGGGCACCACGCGCTGGGCCGCAGCGGCGAGCAGCCCGGCGCGCCGAGCGTCCCTCGTCGGCATCGCGCAGGCGGGCGTCCAGG
>SKNO01000269.1 GCA_007120465.1 Nitriliruptoraceae bacterium | reverse complement strand
CGACGGCGGTCCGCTCCTCGTCGGTCAGCGCGTCGAAGCGGCGCTGCCGGAGCCGCTCACGTTCGGACGCCACCGCGCCGGCGACGGCGGGTGGCTCGGCCCCGCCCGCCCCGGCCGGCTCGGCGTCGGTAGCCGCCTCGATCGTCGGTGGTTCCGGCCGGGCACCGGCCGCCGTCTCCACCACCTCGACGTCGCCCTGCTCGTAGCGGGCGAACACCCGGTCGTAGGCGTCGAGGTGGTCGGGATCGCTGACCAGGCACGCGCGGCCGGCCCAGTACCGGTCGAGGCGGTCCGCGGGGGTCAGCGCCGCCAGGGCCTGCTGGCAGGCGACCACCTGGCCCGTCCCGATCGGCACACCGGCACGCCGCAGCGCGTCGGCGAGCCCGGTGGCCCACGCCACGCTGCGCCGGCGGTCCGGGGGCACGCTCCCGACCTCGGTGTCTGCCACCTCGTCGTCCATGGTCAGGAGGCGAGCAGCTCGTCCACCGCCGCCCGGACCGCGACGAGGTCGTCGTGGTCCTTGACGACCACGCCGAGGGTGTCGGCCAGCTCGGCCGCGTCCAGGACCCCGTCGGGGCTGCTCGTCGCCAGCACCCTGGCCCAGTCGATCGTCTCCGCCACGCCCGGCGGCTTGTACAGGCCGAGCTCGCGCAACCGCCCGACCAGCGCGGCGACCCGCCCGGCCACGACCTCCGGGACCTCGGGGGCACGGACCCGCACGATCGCGGCCTCCCGCTCGACGTCGGGGTGGTCGATCCAGTGGTACAGGCAGCGGCGCTTGAGCGCGTCGGACAGCTCGCGGGTGCGGTTCGAGGTGAGCAGCACCACCGGCCGGGAGGGCGCGGTGACCGTCCCGAGCTCGGGGATCGACACCTGGAACTCGCTCAGCAGCTCGAGCAGGAACGCCTCGAACTCGTCGTCGGCGCGGTCGATCTCGTCGACGAGCAGCACGGCCCGCTCCCCCAGGCGGAGGGCGCGCAGGAGCGGCCGTGCCAGCAGGAACCGTTCGCCGTACAGCTCGCTCTCGTGGTCGGCGGGCCGCTCGCCGGAGGCCTCCAGCGCGCGCAGGTGCAGCAGCTGGCGGGGGTGGTCCCAGGCGTACAGGGCCTGGGAGCGGTCCAGCCCCTCGTGGCACTGCAGGCGCACCAGCTCGGCGTCCAGCACGGCGGCGAGGCAGCGGGCCGCCTCGGTCTTGCCGACGCCGGCGTCGCCCTCGAGCAGCAGCGGGCGGCCGAGCCGCAGCGCGAGGTGCAGCGCGGTGGCCAGCCCACGGTCGGCGAGGTAGTCCTGCGCCGCGAGCGCGTCCGCGAGCGCCGCCGGGTCGGCCGGTCGCTGCACCATCTGCCACGTCCTCCCGTCGGCCACCTCGGCCCGGCCGGTCGCGTCGGACGCCGGTCACGCCGCGTCGGGACCGGCGCACCGGTCGCTGGCGCCGCCCGTACCCTGCGACGGTAGCCGTCGAGCCGAGGAGCCCGCGTGACCGACCGCGTCCACGAGCACGACCCGGAGTGCGCCGTCGCCCACGGCGAGCTGCCCCACGACCCGGGCCAGCGCCGCGAGCTGGTCGCGGTCTACGCCACGCCCCTGGCCACCACCCTGCTGTCCTGGGGCCGGGAGCTCGGGTTCACCACCGGCCTCGTCGAGCCCGACGACGCCCGGATCAGCGCCGCCGCTCGCGCCGCCGCCGACGCGATCCACACCGACCCCGGCGACGTCGAGGTGGGCGCGTGGACGGACGTGGTCGTCACCGACCACCACCGCGACGACCTCGGCCCGGTGCTGGCTCCCCTGGTCCGGGCACAGCCACGGTGGATCGGGATCATGGGGTCGGTGCGGCACGTGGGCCCGCACATCGCGGCGCTGCGGGGCGAGGGCGTCCCCGACGAGCTCATCGCGACGGTGCACCGGCCGGTGGGGCTCGACATCGGCTCGAAGGCCCCGCCGGAGATCGCGCTGGCGACCCTGGCCGGGCTGCTGGCGGACCGCAACGGGCGCGCCGGCGGCTTCCCCCGGCCCGCGTCCGCGACGGCGACCTCCGCCTGACGCCGGCGGGGCGGCGGGTCCGCGTCCGGCGACCGTCAGCTGGTCGAGGCGATCGGGAGCATCGCGGGTGCCCGGTGCGGCTCGGGGACGCGATCAGCGGGCCAGCGCTTCCGCGACACGGTGGACAGCTTGGCCAGCAGGTTCATCGCGACCGGGTCGTCCTCACCGGGCCGCGCTTCGATCAGCCCGGCGTCGATGACCCCCTTGATCCACTCCTCGCCCCGCTCGGTGCGCACGATCGTCAGCGTCCAGTTGTCGTCGGCGCCGATCCCACCGGTCGAGATGTCCGCGTGCTGCGCCGCGAAGTCGGGACACAGCTTGCAGCCCTCCCGCGTGTAGGGGTGGAACAGCTTCAGCGGGATCTCGTGGTACCCGCCGTCGCGGGTCCACACCTGGTAGCGGCCCTTGATGTTGATCTTCGTGACGTCGGCGATGTCGATGCCGTGGTCCTCCAGCACCTTGCGCTGCCCGTCGTAGGTGAAGGACTTCGAGCACAACAGCCCGATCGTCAGGGCGATCTTGCGCTTGTACTTGTTGACCCCGTACGCCTCGACCGACCCGTTGATCGACGCCTGGCAGGACATCCCGACCAGCGCGACCTGCTTGAGCTTGCGCTCGTCGGCCTCCTTCATCGCCAGCGGGTTGGCCGAGTAGGTGTAGCGCGAACCCGCCGCCGCCAGCACCTCGTCGCGGGTGGTCGCCAGGAACGGCTCGGCGTCGAAGGGGCCGCGTCCGTCGTCGACGATCCGCGAGGTCAGCGCCCCCTCGATCCGTTCGGACTCGAGCCCCCAGATCAGCAGGGTCGACACCAGCCCGCCGTCCTGCCCCCGCTCGTGCACGACCTGGTCGGTGGCCCGGGTCAGCAGGATCGAGCGCGCCTGCCCGTACACCTCGTCGGGCTCGCGGGGCCGGCCGAACAGCGCCTCGTCCAGGTCCGACTCCCAGGCGCGGAAGCGCGGGCAGGCCCGGGTGCAGATGTCACAGCCCCGGTCCCCGATCACGCACTGGTCGTGGGCCATCCCCTCCCCGATCTGCACGGGGAAGTACTCCTCGGTGTAGCCCAGCACGTCCCGCGGGCACGCCATCACGCACGCAGCGCACCCGGTACACAGCCCGGTGTCCACCACCTCGCGGTACAGCTCCCGCCAGTGCACCTCACCCATCCAGGTCTCCTCAGTCAGCATCGGCCGCCGCGATCCAGGCGGTCCGCGGGCGCGACCGTACGCGCCCGGCCGGCCCGGGTCACGGGACGTCCGTCACCAACGCGTCAAGGGCGATGGTCACCATGTCGCTGAAGGTGGTCTGCCGTTCCTCGGGGGTGCAGGCCTCGCCCCGGACGATGTGGTCGCTGACGGTGAGCACGGCCAGCGCCCGGACCCCGTGCTGCGCGGCGACCCCGTAGATCCCGGCCGCCTCCATCTCCACAGCCAGCACCCCCATCCCGGCGATCGTCTCGAACAGCCCCTCGCGGGGCTCGTAGAACAGGTCGGCACTGTGCACGTTGCCCACTCGGACGGCGAGGTCGCGGTCCGCGGCCGCGTCCGCGGCGGCGCGGAGCAGCCCGAAGTCGGCGATCGCCGCGAAGTCGAGCCCGGCGTAGCGGGCACGGTTCACGCCCGAGTCGGTGCAGGCGCCGGCCGCGAGGATCACGTCGCGCAGCTGCACGTCGTCGTGGAGTGCCCCTGCCGACCCGACCCGCACGAGCCGCTGCGCGCCGTACTCGGTGACCAGCTCCGAGCAGTAGATCGACGCCGACGGGATCCCCATCCCGGTCCCCAGCACCGACACGGGCAGGCCCCGGTAGGTGCCCGTGAACGCCAGCGCGTTGCGGACCTCGTTGACCAGCCGCGCGTCCGCGAGGAAGGTCTCGGCGATGTAGCGGGCCCGCAGGGGGTCGCCCGGGAGCAGGACGGCCTCGGCGATGTCGCCCGGCTGCGCCTCGATGTGGGGGGTTGGCACGTCGCACCACCTGTCGCTCGGCCGTCAGGTCCGTGGGTGGGCGCGGCTCGCGGATCGAGGCTCGGCGCCCGTCCGGCGCACGTTAGTGGTCGCCCTGAGCCGCGGCATCGCCGAACACCTCGCGGTTGTGCTCGCCGAGCCGTGGTGGGGGCGCCGGCGGCCGGCGTCCCGAGCGAGACCACCGGACGGGCGCTCCGGGCACGGTGACCTCCCCCGCCGTCGGGTGCTGCATGCGGTCGACCAGCCCCAGGTACTCCACCTGGTCCCAGGCGTAGACCTGATCCATCGTGCGGATCCGGCCGGCGGGTACCCCGGCGGCGTCGAGCCGGTCCATCCACACGTCGACGGTGTCGACGGACAGCGCCGCGTTGATCTCGGCCTCGAGCTCGTCGTAGTTGACCACCCGGTCCCGGTTGGTGGCGTAGCGCGGGTCGTCGGGGTCGAGGGCGACGACGGGCGCGAACCGCCGCCACAGGCCCTCGGACCCGACGGTGATGTTGATGTAGCCGTCGGCGCAGGTGAACGCGCCGTAGGGGGCGATCGACGCGTGGCGGTTCCCGCCGGGCTGCGGCACCTCCCCACCGATCGTGTACCGGGTGCCCTGGTAGGCGTGCACGGCGATCCCCGCCGCGAGCAGCGAGGTGGTGATGCGCTGCCCCTTGCCGGTCACCTCGCGCTCCCGCAGCGCGGCCGCGACGCCGAAGGCCCCGAACATGCCCGCGAGGATGTCGGTGATCGGCACCCCCGACCGGATCGGCGGTCCCCCGATCGGGCCGGTGATCCCCATCAGGCCCGCCTCGCCCTGCAGGATCTGATCGAAACCGGAGCGGTGCCCGTCGGGCCCGCCCTCACCGAAGCCGGTGATCGACAGCACCACGAGCCGCGGGTTGAGCGCCTCGAGCTGGTCCGGGGCGAGCCCGAGCCGCTCCATCACCCCGGGACGGAAGTTCTCCACCAGCACGTCGGCGTCGGCGATCAGGTCGCGCAGGCGCTGCACGTCGCCCTCGTCCTTGAGGTCGAGGGTGACCGACCGTTTGGAGCGGTTGACCGCGAGGAAGTAGCCCGACTCGCGCTCGTCCCCCTCGCCGACGAAGGGCGGACCCCAGCCACGGGAATCGTCCCCGCCATCGGGCCGTTCGACCTTGATCACGTCGGCGCCGGCGTCGGCCAGCATCATCGAGCCGTACGGGCCCGCCAGGGCACGTGACAGGTCGACGACCGTGATGCCGGCCAGCGGTCCCGGCGTCGTCGGTTCAGCCACGGGCGGCTCCTCTCACGGTCATGGTCGCGGCCCATCGAGCGTAGTCGCGCGTCCGCACGCCACCCGCGGTGCCCCCAACCGGAGCGCCGACCCGCAGGGTCGGGACCGTCGCGGCCGCGCTCAGTCCTCCGCGTCGTCCTCGGGGACCAGGGGCACGAACCGGGCACCGGTGAGGTGCCGCACCGGCACCAGCTGCCCGTCCCGGACCGCGTACACCACGACGTCCTGGTGGCCGGTCGACCCCACGGGGGCGACCACCCGGCCGCCCTCCACCACCTGCTCCGCGAGGACCGGCGGGACCTCCGCCGCGGCCGCCGCGATCACCACCGCGTCGAAGGGCGCGTGCTCGGGCAGGCCGCGGGTGCCGTCCCCGACGGCGACGTGCACGCGGTCCAGGCCGCAGGCGGCGAGGTTCTCGCGCGCCCGGGATGCCAGCCGCGGGAAGCGCTCGATCGTGTGCACCTCGGCGGCGAGGTGTGCGAGCAGCGCCGCCTGGTAGCCGTACCCGGTGCCGATCTCCAGGACCTTCTCCTCCCCGGTCAGCTCGAGCGCCGACAGCATCAGCGCGATCAGCGACGGCTGCGAGGTGGTCTGCCCCTCGGTGATCGGGATCGGACGGTCGAGGTCCGCCTCCGCACGGTGCAGGGGCGGGACGAAGCGCTCCCGTGGCACCGCCGCGAGCGCGGCGAGGATCCGCCGGTCGGTGACACCGCCGCGACGCGCGGCGGCGACCAGCGGCGGATCGGAGCGTCGTCGTCGCATGCCCGGAGTATGGCCCATGCCCCCGGCCGCCCGCACGGGTCACCGGACATCCACCGGGGGGAACGGCCGCCCGTCGGGATCGAGCCGGGCGTACCCGGGGCCGCGGTCGAAGAAGGCCGGCTCACCGCGTTCCTCGCGCAGTCGCGCGCGCAGCGCGGCGGTCGCCTCCTCGTCCACCTCGGGGGCGTCCTCCTTGCCGGTGACGACCACGCCGTACGCGCGCTCCGCGGCGTCGCGGGACACCTTGCCCCACAGCACGTCACGCCGCACCAGATCGATGTCGCGGTCGAGCGGGTCCCCCCAGCCGCCCCCACCGGTGGTGCGGATGCGGATCACCTCGCCGGCCCGGACCGGCTCGTCGTCGACCAGCCCGTCCATCTCGCGTTCGTTCGGGCCATCCGGGTCGATCGTGACCTGGAAGGGTGCGCCGGCCTTGCCGCCCTTCACCCCCCAGCAGGACAGGATCGAACGGTCCGCGATGCACATGAAGTAGGCGTCCTCGAGCATGCGGATGTGCTTCTCGTAGCCCAGCCCGCCGCGGTACCGCCCCGCCCCGCCGGAGTCCTGCGCCAGACCGAGCCGTTCGACCCGGAACGGGAACCGCGACTCGGTGAACTCGGTCGGCAGGTTGCGCGAGTCGGGCACGACGTGGATCGTGTCCTCGCCGTCGGCGTAGTAGCGGCCGCCCGACCCGCCCCCGAGCACCTCGCGCATCAGGTACGGGGTGCCGTCGGCCCGGGTGCCGTACACCCCGGTGTAGCGGATCGTCTCCTGATCGGCGGGCATGTACCCGTCGCCCGCCTTGGCGAGCACCCCGGCCAGCACCCCGAGCAGCCGCAGGATCACGAAGGTCGGCGCGTTGGTCGGCGCCGGGAAGATCGGCGTGAGCAGCGTCCCCTTCTCGGGGAAGCGCATCTCGATCAGGTCGACGATGCCCTCGTTGACGTCCAGCTCGGCCATCCGTTCGGGGGTGTCGGCGAGGTTGCGCAGGATCGGCGCCAGCCACTTCTTCAGGAAGTTGCCGTCGGCGTGGTCCCCGCAGTGGTTGATCGGACCCTTCGCCTGCGGCGAGGTGCCGGTGAAGTCGATGATGAGCTTCGCGCCGTCACCGTCACCGTCGCCGTCACCGTCGCTGCCCGAGGTCTTGGTCAGGGTGATCCGCTGGCGGTGCAGCTGCGGCGGCTCGACCCCGTCGTGCTCCGCGTAGTCCTCCCACACGTAGGTGCCGTCGGGGATCTTGGCGAGGATCTCGCGGCGGAAGGTGGCGGTGTTGTTGGCGATCACCGCGTCGAAGCAGGCCTCGACGACGTCGCGTCCGTAGCGGGCGAACAGCTCGCTGACGCGGCGGGCCCCCATCAGGCAGGCCGAGCACTCGGCGTCGAGGTCACCGGCGAGCGACTCCGGCATCCGCGAGTTGCGCGTCATGATCCGGATCGCCGCCTCGTTGGGCGCGCCGCGGTCCCACAGCCGGATCGGGGGGACCATCAGGCCCTCCTCGTACACGCTGGTCGCGCCCGACGGCATCGAACCGGGCACGCACCCGCCGATGTCGTCGTGGTGCCCGAACGCCTGCACGAACGCGACCACCTCGAGGTCGTGCTCGGCGTAGCCGTCCTCGGCGGCGGGCACGGCCCCCGGCTTCGGCCCGAACACCGGCACGGTGACGCACAGGTCCGGCAGGTGCCCGATCCCGCCCTCGGAGAGGTAGACGTCGTTGTGGAAGAACACGTCACCGGGGCGCATCGTCTCCGGCGGGAAGTCGCGCACCACCGGCTGCACCAGCGCCGAGTACGACCGCCCCGTCAGCTTGCGCATCAGCCGGTCGTAGATCCCGGCCCGGTAGTCGTGGGCGTCGCGGATCATCGGCGAGCGCGACGTCCGCCCGATCGCGTCCTCGACCTCCTTCTCGATCGAGGCCAGCGTGCCCTGGACGATCTCCAGCACCACCGGATCGATCGTGGTCGTGGCCCCGTCGGTCAGCGTCGGCACGGTCCCCATCAGCGCATCTCCATCGACGTCGAGGCAGCCCGTCCGGACCCGGTCGCGCCTCCCGCCGCCGCGGCCTGCACCGCCGCGCCGACGGGATCGGCGGCGGCGTCCGCACCCCGGTCGGCACGGACCACCTCGGCGTCCCGGTGGGTGATCACGAGGTTGGCGAGACCGTCCACCTCGGCGACGAACCCCGGGTGGATCGGGATGGTGGAACCGAACTCCTCGATCACCGCCGGTCCCTCGACCCGGTCGCCGGCACGCAGGCCGTCACGGGCGTAGATCGGGGTGTCCACCGGGTCGCCGTCGAAGGCCACCGGGCGGGTGCCGCGCTGGGCCGCGGCGGGATCACCGTCGCCCTCGGGCAGGCGCCGCAGCTGCGGGCGCTGGATCGGGCCGACGCCGCTGACCCGCAGGTTCACCCACTCGACGGGGTGCCGGTGCCCGCCACTGGAGACATCCTCGCGGTAGCAGTAGCCGTACAGGCGCTCGTGCTCGTCGTGGAAGGCGGCGACCACCGCGCGCTGGAGGTCGGCGTCGATCGGTCCGGACGGCGCCAGGACACGCACCTCGAAGGCCTGCCCGTCGTAGCGCAGGTCGGCGGTCCGGACGAAGGTGTGGTCGGCCGGATCGAACCCCTCACGGGCGAGCGCGTCGGCGGCCCTGGCCTCCAGCGTGGCGTACACCGCGGCGAGCTCGTCGCGGTCCACCTCGGTGTCCCGGACCACGTGGGTCTGCACGTAGTCGTTCTTCACGTCGACGGTGAGCAGCCCGAAGGCCGACAGGTTGC
This sequence comes from Nitriliruptoraceae bacterium, assembly GCA_007120465.1. Lineage (GTDB taxonomy): Bacteria > Actinomycetota > Nitriliruptoria > Nitriliruptorales > Nitriliruptoraceae > CSSed11-175R1. The sequence continues at coordinate 8,552 of SKNO01000269.1, read as the reverse complement.
CCGGGTCCAGGGGGACCACCACGGCCTGCACGGCCAGCACGTCGATCAACCGGCACACCAGCAGCGGCCCGGAGCCGCCGAACGCCGCCATCGCGAACCCGCGGACGTCCAGGCCGCGTTTGACCGTGATCTGCCGGATCGCGTTGGCCTGGTTCCAGGCGGAGATCTCCAGGATCCCGCGGGCGGCGTCGTAGCGGTCGAGCCCGAGGTCGGCGGCCAGCCGGTCGATCCCCGCGCGGGCAGCCTCGACGTCCAGCGGGATCTCGCCGCCCAGCAGGTGGGGCGGGATCCGGCCGAGGACCAGGTGGGCGTCGGTGACGGTCGGCTCGGTGCCGCCCTTGGCGTAGCAGAGCGGGCCGGGGTCGGCGCCGGCGCTGCGCGGTCCGACCTTGAGGTTGCCCTCGGGGCTGATCCACGCGATCGACCCGCCTCCCGCCCCGACGGTGACCACGTCGATCATCGGGATCTTGGAGGGGAACCGGCCCACCGACCCCTCGGTGGTGAGCGTCGGGTGGCCGTCGAGCACGACCGACACGTCGGTGGAGGTCCCCCCACCGTCGAGGGTGAGCACCCGGTCGAACCCGGCCTCGCCCGCGACCAGGGCGGCACCGAGCGCACCTGCGGCCGGCCCCGACAGCACCGTGGTGATCGGCTGGTGGACCACCTCGGCGGCCGACAGCACCCCACCGTTGGACTTCATCACGTAGAAGGGGATGTCCGCGGCGGCCTGGTCCTCCGCACGGGTGTACGCGTGGAGGCGGTCGGCGATCCCGCGGATGTAGCGGGTCACCTTCGGCTTGACGGCGGCGTCGACCAGGGTGGTCACGGTGCGCTCGTACTCGCGGTACTCGCGCAGCACCTCGCTGGAGATCGACACCACCGCGTCGGGGTGCTCGCGCCGCAGCACGTCGAGCATCGCGCGTTCGTGGCGGTCGTCGACGTAGCTGTGCAGGAAGCACACCCCGATCGTGTCGACCCCGCGCTCCCGGAACCAGCGGGCGACCGCGACGGCCTGCGCCTCGTCGAAGGGGCGGACCTCGGTGCCGGCGACGTCGAGCCGGCCCTCGACCTCCTGGACCAGGTCGACGGGGACGATCCGGTCGGGCTTGACCCAGAAGTAGCTGTTGCCGTACCCGTCGGGGACCGACTGGCGGGCGATCTCCAGCACGTAGCGGTACCCGGCGGTGGTGATCAGCCCCATCCGGGGGATCTCGTCCTCGAGCAGGGCGTTGGTGGCGACGGTGGTGCCGTGGCTGACCGCGGCGACGTCGGCGCCGGAGACCGCGTCGGCGGCGTTGCCCTCGGCCGCGCGGTCCCCGGGAGCGCCCCCGTCGGCCGCGAGGATCCCGAGGACCTTGTCGATCCCGGCCATGAACCCCACCGACGGGTCGCTCGGCGTCGACGGCGTCTTCGTGCTGGTCAACCGGCCCGAACGCTCGTCGAGGGCGACGACGTCGGTGAAGGTCCCGCCGGTGTCGATGCCGATCCGGATGTGTCGCATGGCCACCTCGGGAGGGATGCGCCGGGCGGACCGGCGCGGTCAGGTCGCGGTCACGTGTCGCGGTCACGTGGGGGACCCGCGCGAGCGTAGTGCTGGCCCGGCACCGAACCTTCGGCGAACCTCGCCAACCACAGCTCCCTCCATCGGCGGAGTTCACGAACCGCCGGCAGCCACGCTCCGGTCGAGGTCCTACCCTGCCGTCCATGGGGACCGACCTCGCCACCAGCGAACTCCGGCTGTACGGGGACCTCGCCGTGCTCGCGGGCGAGGCCCACGTGACCACGCCCGTCGGTGAGCCGCGCCCGGTCAAGGATCTGATCGAGTCGGTCGGCGTCCCCCACCCGGAGGTCGCGCTCATCCTGGTGGACGGGCACCCCGTCGGGTTCGACCACCTCGTCGTTGGTGGCGAGCGGGTCGCGGTGTACCCGCCGTTCCACGGGATCGAACTGGCCGGCATCCCGACGGTGCTCCCGGAGCCGGTGGCGCCGCGGTTCGTGCTGGACGTGCACCTGGGCACCCTCGCCCGTCGGCTCCGGCTGCTCGGCGTCGACTGCTGGTACCGGACGGACACCGACGACGCCGAGCTCGCGCGGGTGGCGGTGGACGAGGACCGGATCCTGTTGACCCGCGACCGGCAGCTGCTGATGCGCCGGACCATCACCCACGGCTACTGCCCCCGGTCCTCCGACCCCGACACGCAGGCGCTGGAGGTGGTCGAGCGCTACCGGCTGGGCGACCGGCTGGCGCCCTTCACCCGGTGTGTCAACTGCAACGCCGAGCTGGCACGGGTCCCGAAGGCGGAGGTGCTGGAGGAGCTGCCGCCGGCCACCCGCGAGGCCTTCGACGACTTCGCGCGGTGCACCGGCTGCGGCCAGGTGTACTGGCCCGGCTCCCACCTCGATGCCGTCAACGGGTTCCTCGAGCGCGTCGCGGCGCTGACCTCCCGCCCCATCGCGCGCACGGCGTCCGGCGATCCGGGCGCTGACCGAGGCGGGCTCCGGTGACGGCCGTGACGGTGGAGCGCGAGCAACTCGTCCGGGGCGAGCTCCCCCCGATCTGTGTCGTGACCGGCGGGCCGGCCGACGGCACCGTGACCTGCCGTCTGGAGTCGCTACCGACCTGGACCTGGATCCTGCTCCTGTTCGGCGTCGTCCCGTTCCTGGTGGCGCTGCTGTTCGCGCAGGAGCGGATCGAGGGGCAGGTGCCGGTCGTGCGTGAGGTCGTGACGCGCTTCCACCTGCTGCGCAAGCGGGCGGCGCTCCTGGCCGCTGGCGCGTTCCTCGCGCTCATCGTCGCGATCCCGGGCCCGACCATCCCCGCGCTCGTCGTCTCCGCGGGCGTCATGGCAACCGCCCTCGCGACCGGGCTGTGGGCGCGGTGGCGGTTCATCCACGGCCGTCCCGTCGGCGACAGACGGGTGCGGCTCAGCGGCGTGCACCCCGACTTCGCCGCGGCCGTCCGCGCCGCGACGCCGGAGCACCCCGCGGGGTGATGCTGGCCGGGCGCCGCGAGGAGGCCACGCCACACGTCGACCGCCCGAGCAACGACCGCGAAGCTCGTCGCGATCGGCGGGTCAGGCCGGCTGCTGCGCTGGCGCGAAGAACCCGGCAAGTGCTTGAGCGAGCACCTCGGGATGGGTCAGGTTGCCGGCGTGTCCGACCCCGGGGATCTGCTGTCTCCGTGCGTTGGGGACGTGGTCGGCGACGTGCCGGACGTTGCGGGCCGTCGGGGGCTTGGTGTCCGATCCGACCAGCACCAGCACCGGGGTCGAGATCGCGCGGAGCACGGCTGGATCGTCAGGGGTGGGGCCCCGGTACTCCGGCTGTTGCTGGATCGTGCTGAGCAGGTTCGGGACGTAGCGCCCTGCGGCCTCGAGGTAGCCGTCGTTCTCGGCCACGGCGAGCTCGTCGTCGTTGAAGGGGACAGCAGCGAACGCGCGCATGGCATCGGTCAGCCGGCCTTCGGCGGCCAGCTCGCCCATGCGGGCGAAGGTCTCGCCGTACGCCGCCTGCTCCTGCTCGTCCAGCAGGGACGGGAACACGGGCTCGTAGACGGCCACGGCGTCGATCGCGTCGGACCGCGACGCCGCGGCGGCGAGTGCGAGGTCGGCGCCGGCGGACCAGCCCACCAGGCCGACCGGTTGTCCAAGGCTGTCGAGGTAGGTGAGGGCGTCGTCGACCAGGCGACCGAAGCTGAGGTCCGGGTGATCGCCGCTGAGGCCACGACCCCGGTTGTTGGGTAGATGACAGGTGAACCGGTCGGTCAGGTGCGGCACCAGCGCCTGGAAGTCGAGGTCGCCGTCGCCGATGATCCCTTGCAGGAACACCAGTGGCGGCCCGTGGCCGTGGACGGTCGCGCCGATGGTGACGCCGTCGCTGGTGGTCACGTCGTGCGTGCGTGGGCTGCTCATGGCTCTCCCGTGGCGTCTGGTGGCGCGTCTGGTGGGGCGTCTGATGCGGTCATGCCCGCAACGATGACACACCAGACGTCCGAGGATGTCACCCGCCCGGGTACGTTTCGGCAGCGAGGGTGGTACTACAGGTCGCGGCGGGCCACTTCGGCGGCGAGCTCCGCGCGGCCGTCGACCTCCACCTTGGCGTAGACGCGGGTCAGGTGCTTCTTGACCGTGTTGACGCTGATGAACAGCCGTCGCCCGATCTCGGCGTTGGTGTGGCCTTCGGCGACCAGCCGCACGACGTCGCGTTCGACGGGGGTCAGTGACGCCCATCCGATCCGCGGGCGCTTCTGCTCGCCGCGTCCACGGCGGGCGTAGGCGACCGCATCTTCCAGCGACAGCTCACCGCCGGCGTCCCAGCAGGCGGTCGCAGCGGTGTCGTCGAGGGCGGCTCGTGCCGCGCTGCGGGCGCGATCGAAGTCGTCGGCCTCGACCGGGAAGCGCGCGATGCCGGTGTCGGTGTGGAACCGTTGCGACGCGGCGAGCAGACGAAGGGCCAGTTCCGGGTTGCCGAGAACCACTGCCAGGTCGGCGATCATCTCCAGCGCTGCCGCCACCCCGACCCGGTCGCCGTAGCCGTCGAGGACCTCCAGGCCGTCGTGGGCCAGCTCCCACGCCGTTGCGAGGTCCTCGGCGGCCCTGGCCGATCTCGCGAGGCCGAGCGACGCCCGACCCAGCGGGAACGGCAGTCGCAGGTCGCTCGACAGTGCCCAGCTGGCCTCCAGGTGTGCTCGCGCGTCGTCGTGTCGCTGCTGGCCCTGTGCGATCACGCCGTGGAGCCACTCGCCGAGCGCCTCGTCGAAGCGGCTGCCGTTCTCGCGGCCGAGCCGCACGATGCCCGCAGCCTCCTCCCGAGCCGTTGCCAGATCACCGGCCGAGTACGCCGACAGGGCGAGCCAGTGGCGCAGCCACAGGTCGTACTGGGACCCTTCCAGGCCGCGCGTCTGCAGGACCGCTTGCGCCCGCGACAGCCAGTGCTGGGCCTGGCCGTGGTCGCCCTGCAGCACGGCGGCCGCTCCCAGGCCCGTCAGCCCGTACGTCTCCCATCCGGGACGCCCGACCTGCCGGCTCAGCTGCCAGCCACGCCGAGCGTGGTGGCGGGCGCGCTCCAACCGTCCGGACCACACCGGCCACAGCCCGAGGACCGCGTGAGCAGCCGGCAGCTGGAAGGCGAGCTCGCCCGCCTCGCACACGGTGACGGCCTGCTCGAACAGGCGGCACCCGTCCTCGATCGAGCGGCGGTACACCAGCGCCGCCCCGGTGACCACCAGGACGTACGCGTGGGTCGCGACATCATCGCACTGCTCGGCGTGGCGGACCGCCTCCTCGGCGTCCGCGTCCACCTGCTGGTCGGGCGACAGCCCCGACAGCACTCCCGACAAGGCTCGTACGCTCAACCCAAGGGCGAGAACACCACCCCCATCGGCCGTGCGGGCCGTGGGGACCGCCTTGTCCGCCGACCGATGGGCGCTGGCGTACTCACCGCTCGCGAGCGCCAGCAACGCCGCAGTGACGAGGCTCCGCACCTGCACGTCATCAGACGTCCCGGGTGCATCAGCCGCGGCGTGCAGCCGTCGGTGCACCTCTGCGGACAGACCGCGCTCGAACCAGAAGCGCACGATCGGCTCGGTGATGTCCACCAACCCCTGCGGACCTCCCGACTCCGCCGCCCACTCCATCGCAGCGCGAAGATCATCGAGGTCGGCGGTGAGCCGCGCCATCCAGGACTCGGGCCTCCCACCGGTGAGCCCTTCGTGGGCCAGCCCCGCCAGCCCGACGAAGAACGCCAGATGGCGATCACGCACCCGGGCGGGATCGTCCAGCTCGGCCAGCCGGCGACGGGCGTACACCCGGATCGTCTCCAACAGCCGGTAGCGGGCCCTGTCGTGGCGCTCGACGACCTCCACCATCGACTGTTCGACCAGCCCAGCGACCAGGTCGACCACGTCGTCGCTCTCGAGGCCGTCCCCCACCAGGATCGCCTGAGCCGCGTCGAGTTCGAAGGAGCCGGCGAACACCGACAGACGCGCCAACGCCAGCCGCTGCAGGTCGTCGAGCAGGTCATAGCTCCAGCCCAGCGACGCCTCCAGCGTCTGCTGCCGGGCTGGCGCGCCGCGCAGGCCGCCCGTGAGCAGCGTGAACCGGTCCGACAGACCAGCCGCGATCTGGTCCGGCGCCAGCATCCGCACCCTGGCCGCCGCCAGCTCGATCGCCAACGGGATCCCGTCCAGACGCCGGCAGATCTCCGCCACCGCCCACGCGTTGTCGTCGCCGATCCGGAACTCCGCCGCCACCTGCCGGGCCCGCACCTCGAACAACCGGGCCGCATCCGCGACCGCGACCGTGCTCGCGGACAGACCCTCGTGGTCGGGCACCGGCAGTCCGGCGACCTCGAACGTCGCCTCACCCTCCACCGCCAGCGGCACACGGCTGGTGGCCAGGACATGCAGCTGCGGGCACACCGACGACACCTCGGCGACCAGTTCCGCACACGCCGCCACCAGATGTTCGCAGTTGTCGAGCACCACCAGCAGGTGCCGGGGCCGAAGCTGCTCCGCCAGTGTCTCGACCAGCGCCTGACCGGGCCGCTCACTCACACCCACTGCCGCGGCGACGGCTGCAGCGACCATCGCGGGCTCGCGCACCCCTTGCAGGTCCACCCAGCCGGCCCCATCGCGGAACCGCGACGCCACATCCCCGGCGACCTCCACCGCCAGCCGCGTCTTGCCGCAACCGCCGGAACCGGTCAACGTCACCACCCGAGCATCCGCGACCAGCTCCGTCAGCTTGGCACGCTCACGCTCGCGGCCGACGAACGCCGCGACCCCAACAGGCAGCCTGCTCCGCATCTCCCGGTCTCCACCCCGGCCCGGATCGTAGGAGCACGCCGGCCGCGGTGCCCTGCAGTGACGCGCTTACGCGGTCAACGCCTTGCGGACCTCGTTCCATGGCGCGTTCGCCGCGGCGGCGTCCCGGACCGTGGCTCGGATGCGGTCGTCCTCGGCGCGCGTGACCAGGTCCGGCAGCCTGTCACGGTAGGCGTCCACGATGCCGTCGGCACGCCGGACCTCGATGGAGAACACCAACACCAACAGCGCACCGAGATCGCGCCACCGCAGGTCGGCCTCCGCGAGGAGGTCAGGGCGGCGCAGCTGCACCTGCCGGTTGTCCAGCCGCATCGACGCCGCTCCGCCGTAGGGGTCGGGCGCCGCGTACACCACCGTGCCCACCCCCGCCTGGATGCTCGCACCCACGCACAGTGAGCAGGGCTCGAGCGTGGAGTACAGCGTGTGATCCCGAACGTCGGTCAGGGGGTCGACACCGGCGAGGGCGTTGAGCTCAGCGTGCGCGAGCCGCGACCCGCTGAGCTGGCCCGCCACCGGCTCCGAGGAGTACCTGCGGTTGGCTCCGGTTGCGACCCGCGTGCCATCTCTGTCCAGCAGCATCGCGCCGACGGGGGTCGTGCCACCGATGTACGAGGCCCACGCCAGAGCGAACGTGTCATCCCACGATCGCTGCATCGGCTCCCTCCCTGGCGACCGAGTCTGCCAACCCGGGCGCCGTCAGGCGAGCACGCTCGCCGGGCGAGCGCGGCTGGCTCTCATCGCCGGGCTGTCAGCGGTCATGACTGCGCGGGGCCTGATCGTCGCGACCGAGGTGTGGTCGATGCGCCGTCAGTTCCGAGAGTCGGTGCAACGTCGCCGTCGCTACCCTCGCGCGTTGCCGGAGAGGAGGAGGCCCATGGACACTCCGGGTGGCGGACACGGGGAGCCGGTCGAGCGCGGCCCGCAGGAGGGAGCGCCGGCCCAGCAGGACGGGAGCTCCACCCGATCCGTGAACACGGGGGCCGGCCGTGTCGAGCGCGAGCTGGGGACCCCCGTGGTGGGAGGTGAGCAGCACTGGACACCCGCAGCTGTGGGTTCGGATGCCACGTCGCAGATCCTGCTGTCGATCACGCGTTGGTTCCCGATCGGTCGGTGGTTCAGGCGCCGTCGCGAACGTCGGGGCGACACCGGCGAGACGTCCGGGTCGGACCGCTGACGGGTTCGAGCCACCCGTGCATCACGCTCGACGTCGACCGTCGATCCGAAGCTGCGCAAGCCGCGCCCCGGCTCGGAGGATGACTCCGGCTGGCTCGGTGTCGGCCCGCCACACGGAAGCCCCGCCCTGCGCATCCGGCTGTCGACCCACGGGGAACGAACCGCTCGTGGCGTGCATCCGCCCCGGTCACCAGGCGCAGTCAGGAACCTGGTTCCCACGTCCTCGAGCTGACACCCGCCGCGGAGTTCGATCCCGTCTGCGCTCGGGCCTTCGTCAGCCGCAAGGGATCGGGCGCGCCCGATCGAGGTCGATCTCGAGCAGCAGGCTGGCCTCTGGTTCGGCGGCCTCGACGACCTTGGTCACCGCGGCGACGGAACCGGTCACCACGATGGTGGTCACCTGCGGGTCGTGCTGCTGCAACCAGTCCGCGGCGGCGTCGATGTCGCCGAGCGGTCCGAGGCGGAAGGCACCGTCGTCAAGTAGCCCCGTGTTGGCGAGGTTGGCTGTCGCTCGCCGGAGCTCATCGAGTGCGTGTTGGGTACTGCCGGCCCCCGG